>DALYDW010000167.1:0-5098 GCA_031972915.1 bacterium | reverse complement strand
GCTTTGGCTGATGGTGCTCGGGAAGCAGGATTAAGGTTTTAATTTATGGCACAGCGCGAAAAAATTGATTCAGAAATTCAAGATAGACTTATTAGTCTTAACCGCGTCGCCAAAGTCGTGAAAGGTGGTCGTCGCTTTAGTTTCAGTGCTTTGGTTGTGGCGGGTGATGGACAGGGCCGTGTTGGTATTGGTTTGGGAAAAGCTAAAGAAGTCCCTGAGGCTATTCGTAAGGCTAGTGAACAAGCAAAGCGTTCTTTAGTAAGTGTTCCTATTATTAAAGGAACAATTCCCCATGAGGTTGTTGGGCGTTATGGTGCCGCTCGAGTGTTGCTTAAACCAGCAGCTGCGGGTACCGGTGTTATTGCCGGCGGCTCTGTTAGGGCTGTTGTGGAAACCGCTGGAGTTCACAATATTCTGACTAAATGTATTGGTACTAATAATCCCCATAACGTGGTGAAGGCTGCCTTGAATGGCTTGTTAGCGCTGCGTTCTCCGGAAGAAGTTAAGTCCATTCGTCAAGCGAGCTAAGTTTTATGGCATACCTGAAGATTAAAAAGATCGGCAGCCCCATCGGCCGCCCTCAAATACAGAAAGATACCCTTCGCGGACTTGGATTGCGTCGCATGAATCAGGTAAGGGTTCATCCTGATACCCCGGCAGTTCGTGGTATGATCCAGAAGGTGATTCACTTGGTGACTTTTGAGAAAGCGACTTCCCCGGACTTACCTCGCGGGGAGAAGTTGGTCACTTATCGCCTCGGCAGCGTGGGAGAGATTCCCAAAGTAAAACCCGCCGTGGGCGAGTCTCCTAAAAAGGTGGCGAAAAAAGCTAAAGCAGTTTCAGCGACCAAAAAAATTAAGAGTCCCGCAGTTAAGACTGCTAAAACTAAAAAATAGTCCTTTTTCTTTTTGGAATGAAGATCATGAGCAAGTTTCTCAGTCAGTTAAAACCTCCTGTCGGAGCGGTTAAAAACAAAAAACGTCTGGGGCGTGGAGATGCCAGCGGGCATGGTGGCACTTCAACCAAAGGTCATAAGGGACAGAAGGCCCGTGCTGGCGGTTATCACAAGGTAGGTTTTGAAGGTGGTCAGATGCCTTTGGCCCGCCGTTTGCCAAAGCGAGGTTTTCACAATCTTTTTAAGAAGCAGTTTACGATTATCAACCTCTCTGACTTACAAGAGATTCCCGCGGGGACCCGGGTGGATCCGCAGTTTCTAAAACAGACTCGTCGTATTCGTACACTGAATGAAGACTTGAAGGTTTTAGGTGATGGCGAGATTCAGGTGCCTTTGACTGTGGTAGCTCACCATTTTTCTGGAGCAGCCCGTGAAAAGATTGAGCAGGCCGGAGGTAAGGTTGAATTGATCTCGCTTTCTCAGTCGGTTGCTTCTTAATAGCACTCCATTAAAAGCTTTAAAGATTGAATATCTTTCATGGCCAATTCCATCGGTAATATCACTAAAGTTCCCGAATTACGGAAACGTATCCTCTTCACTATACTCATGTTGGGGATTTACCGAATCGGGGTTTATGTTCCGACTCCAGGTGTCAATGTTGATGCCTTGAAAAGAATTATCTCTTCAGGAACGGTTTTTGAGATTTTTAACTTATTTTCTGGTGGGGCTCTAGAGCAGTTCTCGGTTTTTGCTTTAGGGATCATGCCTTATATCAGTGCTTCCATCATCCTTCAGCTATTGACAGTCGTCGTCCCCTCTTTAGAAAAACTTCAAAAAGAGGGGGAGACAGGTCGTAAGAAAATTACTCAGTGGACTCGTTACGGCACAGTGCTTCTTAGCGTTATTCAGGGATTGGGAATTAGTTATGGCTTGGAACAGCAGGGAGTCTTGTTGCCCGGTACGGGAGGGCTTCCATTTTACGTTTTGACTGTGACGACTTTGGCTGCGGGAACTTGCTTTATTATGTGGCTTGGGGAGCAAATTACCGAGCGTGGTATTGGTAATGGGATTTCCCTAATCATTTTTGCAGGTATCGTAACCCGTATTCCTTCGGGTATTCGTGATGCTTGGGCGACGAAAGATCAGTTTGGTTCTTTGTTTGGATTTTTACTGTTAATGGCTTTTATCGCTGTTGTGATTGGTTACATTATTTTCATGGAGCGGGCTCAAAGGCGAATTCCTATTAATTATGCTAAGCGGGTTGTAGGAAGAAAGATGTATGCCGGTCAGTCAAGTCACCTTCCTTTAAAGATCAATACCTCAGGGGTTATCCCGCCCATTTTTGCTTCTTCGATTATTTTATTTCCTGCAACCATTGCTCAATTTGTTGAAAATCCTAAGTTGCAGGCCTTGGCTTCTAGTTTATCAAGTGGGTGGTTGCATACTGCTTTGTATGTCAGCCTAATCATTTTCTTTTGTTATTTTTATACTGCAGTTACTTTTAATCCCTTGGAAGTCGCCGATAATGTTAAAAAGCACGGTGGTTTTATTCCTGGGATCCGACCGGGTAAACCTACCGCCGATTATATTGATAGAGTTTTGACTCGTATTACGCTCGCGGGTGCCCTGTATGTTTCTCTAGTCTGTGTTTTGCCTGAGATTTTGATTCGTCAGTTTGGTATTCCAGCGTCCATTGCCGTTCCCTTTGGGGGAACTTCAATTTTGATTGTCGTGGGAGTGGCGATGGATACGGTTTCTCAAATTGAATCTCATCTTTTGACTCGTCATTACGAGGGATTTTTGGGAAGTCGCGGGGGTAAATTTAAGGGAAGAAGGCGTTAGAGCATGAATCTAATCCTTCTTGGTGCTCCTGGGGCAGGCAAGGGAACCCAAGCTAAAAAACTTCAAGAAAAGTTCAGTATTCCTCAAATCTCTACAGGGGATATGCTGCGTGCCGCCAAAAAGGCGGGAACCTCCTTGGGCCTAGAGGCAGCTCGTTATATGAGCGCTGGAGAGTTAGTCCCTGATGCTTTGGTTTTGGGTTTGATCGAAGAACGCTTGCAGAAGCCTGACACTCGAAGTGGTTTTATCTTAGATGGTTATCCACGCAATGTTTCTCAAGCCCAAGAATTGGGTTTGATGCTGGATAAAAATGGAAAGAAATTGGATGCGGTTATCAATCTCAGGGTGCCCGAGGAAGAGCTAGTTTCTCGCTTAGCAGGACGAAGAACTTGTTCCCAGTGTGGAGTGGGTTATCACGTTGATTTTTCTCCTCCGCGAATCGATAAGGCTTGCGACCGATGCGGTGGAGAGTTGATTCAAAGAGAAGACGATCAAGAGGATACAATTCGACAGCGATTGAGAGTTTATCATTCCCAAACAGCACCTGTGGTAGAGTATTACAGGGATCGGGCCTTGCTGAGAGAGATCTTAGGGACGGGCTCTGTAGAGGAAATTTTTCTTTCTCTTGCTGAGATCGCTTCCCAGAGATCTTGAGGATTTATGGTCACCTTAAAATCTAAAGAAGAGATAGAGAAAATGAGGGTGGCTTGTCGAGTGGTAGCCGAGACTCTATTAAAGGTAGAGGAGCATATCAAGCCGGGGATAAGCACTTTAGAACTTGATCGCGTCGCTGAAGATTATATCTGTAGTCAGGGCCTAAGCCCTGCTTTTAAGGGCTATTTAGGATTTCGTCATACGCTGTGTACTTCTATCAACGAAGAAGTGGTTCACGGTATTCCTTCCAAGAAACGAATTTTGCAGGAAGGAGATATCGTGGGGATTGATTGCGGGGCTATCTTTGAGGGCTACTACGGGGATAGTGCTCGCACCTTTCCGGTGGGGGCTGTAGAGCCGGGTGCGCTACGTTTGCTTGAGGTGACTCGTGAGGCTCTCAATAGAGGGATCGAACAAATGCGGCCAAATCATCGTCTTTTCGATATCGGAGCCGCCATTGAGTCTCATGTCGAATCCGAGAGTTTAAAGGTGGTTCGAGAGTATGTTGGCCATGGAATCGGTCGGGCTTTACATGAGGATCCTCAAATTCCAAATTACGGAACAGCGGGAACGGGAATGCGATTGAAAGCGGGAATGGTTTTTGCCATTGAGCCGATGGTAAATCTAGGAACGGCGGAAACTTATTTATTAGAAGATGGTTGGACTGTGGTTACAAAAGACAAGAAATATTCGGCTCATTTTGAAGATACGATCGTGATTACAGAAAAAGGCCCGGAGATCTTGACGCGATTATAATTTAGGAGTATACCGCGAAACCTTTTTTTTAGGACTTTCAGTAACTTATAGCGAGGTTTATGGCCAAGGAAGATGCAATTGAAGTAGAAGGTACGGTGATTGAGCCTTTGCCCAATGCGACTTTTAAAGTCGAGTTAGACAACGGTCACAAAATCCTTGCTCATATTTCTGGAAAAATGCGTATGCATTTCATCAAGATTCTCCCTGGAGATAAAGTAAAGGTCGAATTGTCTCCTTACGACTTGACCCGGGGTAGAATAACCTATCGATCCAAATAAGGTGGATTATGAAAGTACGTTCTTCAGTAAAAAAGATTTGTCCCAAGTGTAAAATTGTTCGGCGAGAAGGCACGGTCCGTGTGATTTGTGAAAATCCCCGACACAAACAAAAGCAAGGTTAGGTCTCTATATGGCTCGTATTTCTGGAGTTGACGTTCCCAATAGGAAGAGGGTTGTAATTGCCCTTCAGTATGTTTACGGAATTGGTCCCACTCGTGCTCAGGCTATTTTAAAAGATTTGGGCATTGATGAGTCTCTTCGGGCTGAACGATTAACCGAAGCTCAGATGACCCAAATTCGTAACTACATTAACGATCATTTTAAGGTTGAGGGAGATCTTAGAAGAGAAGTTTCTCTCAATATTAAGCGTCTTATTGATATCGGTAGTTATCGTGGTCAGCGTCATAAAAAAGGTTTGCCGGTCCGTGGTCAGCGTACCAGCACAAACGCCCGTACCCGTAAGGGGCCGCGCAAAACGGTTGCAGGCAAGAAAAAAGCTCCATCGAAGGGATAGTAGTATTCCCATTTAAGGATGTCTCATGGCTGAAGCTCAAGATGCGGTTAAAAAAACCGCTAAGAAACGGAAAAAAACTAAGAAAAATGTTCCTGTTGGGGTGGCTCATATTGTGGCCACTTTCAATAACACCATTATCACCATTACCGATTCGGTGGG
>DALYDW010000166.1:0-5105 GCA_031972915.1 bacterium | reverse complement strand
CTTCGTGCAACAGACCGGACTTAACCAACGAATCGCCGAACTCACGGACTCCCTGGGATCCAATCACGAAGTGCGCGCCTTGCTAGAATCTCAAGTCAAATTTTTATCCCGAACCCATTCAGAAAATCCCTTCACCTATCAGATTGCCAAAACCCTAAGCCAAGAAAACTGCCTACTCTATGAAGTAAAGGGCGGACTGGGACATTTAAAAAAATTATTCCTAGACAAAATTCAATATTTCCACGGCCGCATTAAAAACGAAGTCGTTCTAGAAAGTTTTCATTTCGAAAAACGAAAACCCCATTCTTTGAAATTGGGAGGTTTTGAGGGCGTATTGGGCTGCAAGTACTTATTGTGGAATGAGGAAATTCGAAAGCTTCAAGAGTTTTTGCCTCGAACTTTACGCACTTACTTTTTACATAAAAAAATCGAAAAGATTTTACCTCGCCATTACTACTTCAGCGTCCAGTACCAAGTGGATCCCGAAGTTATTCCAATGGGGATGAAAGAAAACCTCCTGTATATCGGTGATCCCCAGCAGGAGCTAACCGGAACCAATTATTTACACCTCAATCTGTACCATCCTCCAGAACGACTCCAAAACACGGCCACCCGACTCACTGTCAGCTATCTATTGCCCGCAGAACAGCTACACGATCCCTACGAAAGCTTTGAGAGTCACCACCAAAAAATTAGTGAAATACTTCTAGAGCTTTGTCCTTTTTCGGAAGGTAAAATCAAACTCTGTTTTCCCCTGTCTCCAAATCAAGCCCATGAAGGAAACACCCTCTTTCCCATGGAAAAAACCGATTTCGAAATTTTTCGAGAAAACGCCATGGCCAATCCGGTCTATCAGATTTCCCCGAAAAATTTTTCGGAACTCTTTCCCATAGGCAACCGCACCCCTTACAAAAACTTTTATCTAACCAGTCCCGAAATTCTCGCTGCCCTAGGCTCCGAAGGGAAATTTTTGCTGGGGCTCAAGACCATCGATTTGATTTGGAACGAAGTCGAAGGCCGTCGCAAAAAAGTAATCAAGCAGCGCAAGATCCCCTAAGAAAGCTACCATGACGCTCACTCCCCGAACTTTTCGTTGGATGATGAACCTCTATCCCCCCTATTTGGTCAGTCGCACCCGAGTCCGTTCGGTTTCTTCCGACTTCAAAGAAGTCGTCGTCGAATTGGCTAAAAGCCTATTAACAAGAAATTACGTCGGCGCTACCTTTGGGGGCAGCCTTTATGCCGCAGCCGATCCATTTCTCATGCTGATGCTCATTCAAATCCTGGGAATTAAAAACCACGTAATTTGGGATAAGTCCGCCAGCATCGAATATCTCAAACCCGCCAGAAGCAAGGTTTTGTTTCACTTCAAAATCACCGACGCAGATCTAGAAAAAATCCACCTCGACCTCAAATCCCAGGGAAAATCACTTCCCGAATTTATAGTGGAAGGGCGCTCCCCCGAAGGAGAAATCTACGTGAGAGTAAAAAAGATCCTCTATGTGCGAAACAAATCTTTTTCGAGAGAAAAACCAAAGTCCCCCGAAACCAAAGCAGTCTAGGACAAAAAGAAAAATTGTCCGCAATTGATTTCGGCAAATTCAAAACATCTTAAAAAAAAGAAATAATCCCATCCCCAAGGCCACAAGAGACTTTAGCCCAATGGCCACAAGTCGCGTTGCCAACACGGCACTCGCGGCATAAAAGGCGCGCCGCCAATTTTTTAAAATCAGACCTTCGTAAAAAAAAGCCCCAAAAAAGGCTCCCAACAACAAACCCAATAGAGATCCCACGATAAAAATAGGTGCCCCTAAAATCATTCCCAACACCCCGCCCAAAAAAGCCGCAACCACTGCCCCCGTGGAGACCTTCAAAGTTTTGGAACCAAAGGTTCCAACATAAAATTCCATCAGCTCTCCCACACAAGCTATGGCTAATAAGGAGCCCAAAATCCAAGCCGAACTCGCACCCCCTTCGAAAGAGTAGAAAAGAGCGTAGAATGCGGCACTCAAAAAAATTACCCAAGTGCCAGGCAATCCTACGAACACCATTAAAATTCCGCTTAAGACGGCAAGAATCACGATGCTTGTAATCAGAAGATGCAAGCTGACCTCGTTAAGACTGAGCCCGACCCACCAGGCTCGATTGTACCGGAGCAAAGGAATGGCGGTGCAAGGGCGTGGGACCATACCTTTCCAAGGCCTCCAAATGAAATCGAGTTCCATACCCCTTATGCTGGGCAAAACCGTACTCAGGATAAAGAGCGTCTTGTTGGCTCATATAGCGATCCCGCTCTACCTTAGCCACGATACTCGCCGCGGCAATTGATGCGGAACGGTCGTCGCCCTTCACCAAGGCTTGCTGAGGCAAGGCAATGGCCAAAGGAAATTTTCCGTCCACCAAGAGACATTGAGCCCGGGGAAACAAAGCTTCCACAGCTTGCACCATGGCAGCCATGGCAGCATGAAAGATGTTGATGCGATCGATTTCTTTTACAGAAACTGAGGCCACCCTCACGGCAAGCGCCTGATCCAAAATCTGAGCGTAAAAGCGTTCTCGCTGAGCAGCGCTAAGTTTTTTGGAATCCCGTAAACCTGGAATAGGATCGTCCTGAGGCAAAATCACCGCTGCCGCGTACACTGGCCCAGCCAAACAACCACGACCAACCTCATCGACACCAGCGACGTAACGAAAGCCCTGGGCGAAACACCCCCGCTCAAATTCGAATCTTTCCATAACACTTGTCGCTTTCAGCCTATGAACAAGCGCACGGAGAGAAACAAAAGTTAAGAGGCGCTCTGGGAAGACCGTAAGTTACGGGTGTCAACGGAGGCAATACGAGCCTTTTTACCGGAGAGCTTGCGAAGATAGTAGATACGACCCTGTCGAACTTTACCGATGCTCAAGACCTCGATCTTTTCGATAAAGGGCGCATGGAGGGGAAAAATACGCTCCACCCCGATGCCATAGCTAATCTTGCGAACGGTGAAAGAAGAAGACATTCCCGCATTATGTCGGCAAATTACGATACCTTCGAAGATCTGAACGCGCTCTTTGTCGCCTTCTTTGATCTTACAATGAACTCGGAGGGTGTCGCCCGCTTTGAAATGGGGAATTTGGGTTTTGAGTTGGACTTTTTCAAATTCTTGCAGGGCATGCATAGTAAACTCCTGATCAACCGAGCAAACGGTCTAAAATAATGGCCACCGCAGCTCGAACGGGCAAATGATTGTAAGATCCGTCGCCACCTCCCGCAATGGGCTCCAAAAAGTCGTGGGCCTGGGAAAGAATTTCTTCTGTCATTCCCCATCCGGTTCCAAACAGCAACAAGTGGGGGTCTTCACTTTCCAAAAGCTGGGCCCTGCATTGACCGAAGCTCAGGCGACCTGGCCCTCCGCGGGCGGAGGTAGCTACGAGGCGGGGAGGCCTACCAAGTTCGTTTTGGATTGTCAAACGGGCATCCTCCAAAGAGGAGCATAATTCTATCAATTGAAACGCCTCTTTGCGGGTTTTGTTTAATTCCCCTCCAATTCCAACCCTCCAATGGTCCAAAATCTTATGGGCCAGGGCCTGTTGGCTTCCCAGGGGAGAAATCACAAAATACCGAGCAGCTCCATAGGTCTTGGCCGTACGTGCGATGTCATGAAGATCAAAGGGGGTAATGGAGGTCGTCACCACCTCCTGTCGAATGTTGTAAACCGGATGATGGATCAACGCCACCGCTACCGGAGCCTTGGGAATCATGGGGTCTCCTTGAGTTCTTCCAATAAAATTCGATCCGCCTCGTCTAGTTCGGCCTGATCTAACAGATCAGGCCGATATCGTAGAGTCCGACTTAAGGCCTCACGGCGCCGCCATCGCTGAATCTCGGCATGGTGACCTTGGAGTAAAATCTCCGGAACCTCCATGCCACGAAAATTACGGGGCCGGGTGTAATGGGGGTACTCTAACAAACCCGAACTAAAACTTTCTTCCCGCAAGGAAGCCTCTTTACCCACCACTCCTGGAGTCAGACGGGCCACCGACTCCACCACGGCCATGGCCGCCAGCTCTCCTCCACAAAGCACGAAATCTCCCAAAGAAACCCGTTCTTCAACCCAAGCCTCTAAAACACGCTCATCCACCCCTTCGTAACGACCACAAATCAAAAGCAACTCTTCATAGCCGCTTAACTCCTCGACCACTTTTTGGTTGAGTCGCCTACCTTGGGGGGTCAAATAAATCACCCTCCCCTTTCGATAAGAAGCTCGCAAGGTTTCAATTGCCCTAACCAAAGGCTCGGGCTTTAAGACCATGCCCTCCCCACCGCCGTAAGTGCTGTCATCCACGCTGCGGTGCTTGTCCGTGGCCCAATCCCGCAATTGATGCAATTGCAAGCTTAATATCCCGCTCGCGGCAGCCTTCCCCAATAAAGAAGCCTCCAAATAGGGGGCCATAGCTTCAGGAAAGAGACTTAAAATATCAAAATGTCGGGTCATGAAAAGCTCAAGCTTTCAAAGATTCCCTTCAAACCACCCCAAGATTTTCCCCAAGGGGCCCTCATGAGGATAAAAGATCTGCCGCCAACTCCGTAAGGTGAATGGATCGAGTCTGACAATCGGTTTTGTCGATGAAATCTTTCTCGTAGGGAACTAAAAAAGTTTTTTGTCCATGACCTCAGATTCCCCCACCGTCATAAAACTCAAAACCCGGCCCTGCTCCTCGCCTTGGGCATCCCACACCTGAAACCCCTCTAAATCGACGAGATAATGTTCGTCTTGACCCAAAGGAGGGAGATCCTCTCGGGGAAACCAAATCTCTTGGCCTCGGAGCTGACCTGCTTGTTCGGGATTTTCAATACCGGAGAATTTTAAAATCCAATACCGCCCTTGAGGACGGGCATCTTCCAACACCAAATGCCGCAGCTGCTCCCCGTCACGAAGATAAAAATCATCGTAATCTAAAAACAACACGCTTTGAGGATTAAACGGCACACAGCGAAGTTGGCCCCGCACACCCCACTCACGCAGAATGCGACCTATGGATACCCATTTTGGGGTCTCCGCCATGAGAAAAACTAAGCGACCTTAGGTTGCTTTTTAAGAAGTTGGGAAACCGTCTCGGTG
>DALYDW010000165.1:226-5203 GCA_031972915.1 bacterium | reverse complement strand
ATCTGGGTTACAGTGTTTCTTCTTGGGCTCATTTTTTCACCCACGACCTGGGCTTGGAACCCCGACTACGGCTACGATCTACCCAAACAACGCCGTATGTGCGCCGTGCACAGCGAAGGCAAAAGCAGTTTTTATGCTATCAGTCCCCACGAAGATTGTGAGCCCCCCGCCCAACGCTACATCGTAGTTTTCTCCCGAGAACCTCAAGGTGCCATGGCCCTGCTGCCCGCAAAAACTTCCAACGCCTTTTATCCCCCCCTGGTGGTACGTTGGCCCACCGAACAAAATCCCAATCGCGTGGGACTCTGGCATTTCACCTGTGTGGGAGAGCGGGAACAACAATTGCTCGACAGCAGTCTTACCCTCTACGAATACAAGGGAGAACTTACGACCCGTGGCGATCAAGATTGCAATGAGGCGGCAGAACGTCTCTTGCGACATTGCCAAGACAGCCTTCAGGGAGATCAATTGCTAGAATCCTGTCCACTCTCGTGGGGGGCACGATGAAATTCCGGAAATTCCTTTACCCTCTCTTGCTCTTCACCTGGATCTCCTTAGGGCCCTGGATTCTGCCAATCCAGGCAAATCCTCTACAGAACGACTACCTCTGCATGCCCAAGATCAAACCTAATCAAGACGATTTGAGTTTCGAGATTCACAGCCTTCCCTGCGGAACAGAAGAACAACTCATGAGAGTTATTCCTCGACGTGGAGGTGTTTTAGAGTTCTATCCCTCCGAACCACCCCCTTCAGCGGAGGAAAGTCGTGATTTAGAGGCCTATAAAAATTTTCATGGCCTCCAACGCTGAACTCAGTTTACGAAGGGGGGCTTTCAACAGCCAGGCCCACAACACAGGGGGCCGAGTTATTTTTGAGGTTATTATGATCGCATGTCTAGATTTGGAAGGCGTATTGGTCCCCGAGATTTGGATCGAATTTTCAAAAAAGACTGGAATTGAATCTCTCAGTCTGACCACTCGAGACATTCCCAATTACGATGAACTCATGACCCGGCGTTTAAAAATCCTCACCGAGCACGGTTTAAAGCTACAAGACATTCAAGCGGTAATCGCAAAAATCACTCCCTTGCCCGGCGCCCTTGATTTTTTAAACTGGCTCCGTAGTGAATTCCAGATCTTGATTTTATCCGATACCTTCTACCAATTCGCCAAACCGCTGATGGAACAACTGGGTTGGCCCACCCTATTTTGCCATAATCTCGAAATGAATGCAGAAGGCAGCATCGTCCATTACCAGCTCCGGCTCCAAGACCAAAAACGTCAAGCCGTCCTTAAACTTAAGGAATTAAATTTTACAGTCATTGCCGCTGGGGATTCTTACAATGACACCTCTATGTTAGGTGCTGCAGATGCGGGAATTTTGTATCGTCCACCACAAAACGTTATTGAAGAGTTCCCCCAATTTCCCGTTACCCGTTCCTACGAGGAACTCAAAACGGCCTTCCAGCAAGCTGCCAAGCAACTTGGCGCTCAAGGGACCTGAGCAAAACGCGACAGAGTAAACCTCATCCCCAACAAGGAAAGAATCCTCCAATGTATCAATTCACCGAAACCATGGGGGCGATGATGCCCCGAATTAAAAAAACTTATCGTTGGTATGGGCTAGGCTTTTTTCTACTGTTCGGCTGGATGCCAGCCCTTAAAGTTACCCATCTCTTAAATTGGGGCAACTGGGGTTTGTTGTTATTTTGGATTTTGACCTTAATCTCGGGCTATCAAGTGGGAAAAAGAATTCCAAAAAAATAAGGCTCCACCGGATTCACAAAAAACTCAAAGATCTGCGGCGATTCTTTTTTTCAGCTCTCCCTTCCGCTTCTATTGTTTTGGCCATTCTTTCATCCAGACACCATGCAGGGCCAATCTTTACAAATTATCTTGGAGAGTCTGGGCAATCTTTTCCCGATTTCCTGCTCCTTGATTGAGTAAAATCACAAACCGAACCCAGCCTTGGGTGGGCGATTGAAAATACCCAACCAAACTCGAAACACCAGTCAGAGTGCCTGTTTTCACCCACATATCATTTTTTTGAGGAAGCAAATCACGATGAGAAAAAAAGGCGACTAAGAGCTGATCCATTTCCAAGGCGTCGACTTGATTTTCTCTGGAAATACCCGAACCCTCCACCACCTGGGATCGTTTCCATCCGACTTCTTTTTTAAGAAAGGCCTCCATCACTTGGCGGGATTTTTCTAAAGTAGCGGGCGCGCCAAGTTTTTCAGCGCCGAGCGTGAGGAAAATTTGATTCATGATGAGATTTTGCGAATACTTAAGCCCTTCCCGTAAAACCTCCGCCAGATTTTTACTGTTGGCGTAGTCAAGAAACAATTTGGCATTTTGCGGCACCACACCGGATCGAACCTGCCCGCTAACCTGAACCCCTTGTTGAAGCAAAAAGGCCTTGAGCAAATACCCCGCATACAGTGGGGCTAAATCTCGATGAGTCGCCACGTTGATTCGATTTTTTCCCAATGGGGCACTCTGCGCCAAGGCTTGGGTAATTTCGGTGAGGGGAGTTTGTTCTTCACCGCTGGCGACGCTACCGTCTCCCCGTTTCACCACATTGAGAGTATTGAAGTTTGCCACTAAGGCTCCATTGAAGGCATCGTAGGGATTCAATGAGCCCGCAAGACCCGGAACCTGGGCGCTGGGGTCGAAATACGAATCGTCCAAAATGAGATCCCGAACCGAATGCAAGCCCTTATCTTGCAAGGCTCGGGCAATTCGAGAGAGTTCCTCAGAAACTAAAAAGGGATCCCCAAATCCCTTCATGTAAAGATTATCGCTTCCATCGGTATAGAACTGGGTCTTAAAACGATAATCCGATCCTAAAATTTTGAGAGCAGCATAGGCTGTAGCTACTTTTAAGGTAGAGGCCGGAACCAGCAAAAGCTGCTCATTAAGGGCGAAAAGAACCTTTCCTTGGGCATTGACCGCTAAGACCGCCCCATGCTCTACCCAAGAGCGAATCTTCGCCTGCCAAGCTTCTTGAGCGTGAAGCCGCGGCGCAAACACAACCACCACAAAAGCCCAGAAGAGACCACAATTTCTCAAAATACGGCTCAGCATTTTTTCTCTCCCCGAATTTGATAAAATTTCCACCGGTTTTGTCATGGCGGCCCAGAGAAGGAAAGTTAATTTACCCGCTTGCCAGGTGAAACTAGCATCGTTATAGGGCTGCCCGCGTATGACAACGGTTTATACGAGTGAATGATTTTTAACAGCGGAGAATGTTTATGTCTTACCAAGTCAATTATCGAGACCTAGAATTCAATCTTTTCGACTACCTCAAAATTCAAGAGCTGGGGTCTAGCGACGTTTACGCCGGATTTGGTCAGGACGAATTCTCCGCCATTCTCCAAGAGGCCCTCAAATTCGCCCAAAAAGAAATTGATCCCCTCTGTAAAATCTCCGACACCGAAGGTTGCCGAATTGAAAACGGCCAGGTTATCGCCCCCACCGGCTTTAAAGAGGCCTACCGAAAGTTCGCGCAAAATGGATTTCTCGCCATGGATCCTCCCACTACCTACGGTGGGCAAGGCCTCCCTTTCGTCGTCACAAACGCCGCCAATGAGTTTTTTATCGGGGCCTGCGTTGCCTTCACCATGTACTCAGGATTAACCCGGGGAGCGGGTCACCTTCTCGAAACCTTTGGATCTGACTTTCTCAAACAAGTTTATGTTTCCAAGATGTATTCAGGCGAATGGGGCGGAACCATGTGCCTCACCGAACCCCAAGCGGGTTCAGCCGTTGGGGATATCAGCACCACTGCCACACCTGAAGGCGATCATTACAAAATTAAAGGTGGAAAGATTTTTATCTCCAGCGGAGACCATGATCTCTGCGAAAATATCGTTCACATGGTGCTCGCAAGAATCGAGGGCGACCCCGCCGGCACCAAAGGCATCTCCCTCTTCGTAGTCCCTAAGATCCGCGTCGAGGCCGATGGTTCTCTCGGAAAAAGCAACGATGTCAAAACCGTCAATATCGAACACAAAATGGGCATCAAGGGCTCGTCAACCTGTACCTTAAGCTTTGGCGACCAAGACGACTGTGTAGGTTACTTACTCGGAGAACCTTGCCGAGGCATGGCCATGATGTTTCAGATGATGAACGAAGCTCGTGTAGCCGTGGCGTTACAGGGACAAGCTGTCGCCGGAGCCGCCTATGAATCTGCCCTTCGTTATGCTCAAGAACGCATTCAAGGTAACAACACCGCCATCATCGCTTACCCCGATGTGCGCCGGATGCTGATTACCCAAAAGGCCTATGTAGAAGGCATGCGGGCATTGACACTCTATCTTTCCTATCTCGAAGACCAGGCCAAGGTCAGTAAAGATCCCGCACAGGCAGAACGCTTGATGGGACGCATGGACTTTTTGGTACCCGTCGCCAAGGGCTACTGCACTGACATGGGCTTTAAGGTCACAGAATTGGCCCTGCAAACCTACGGTGGCTACGGCTATATTTCCGAGTACCCCGTCGAGCAATACATGAGGGATATCAAAATCGCCTCGATTTACGAAGGGACCAACGGCATTCAGGCCCTAGATCTCATTGGTCGCAAGCTCAGCAAAAATGCCGGCCAACTATTTCGAGAATTCTATGAAGACATCGCGGCCTTCTGTGGACGTCATGGTGAACATCAGGCCTTCAAAAATGAAATCAACTCCTTGAAAAAAACCTTGGACGAATTGGCACAAGTCACCATGAAGTTTGGCGAGTGGGCCATGTCCAAACAATGGGATCTTCCCCAACTCCACTGCGTTCCCTACCTCTACAACGTGGGAGACGTTTGTTTGGGGTGGCTTTTGATGGACCAAGCGGTTGTGGCCCTAGAAAAGCTCGAAGGCCTCTGGCAGGCGCAAGGTGCAACAGAAGAAGCCGCCAAATCGAAGATTTGCGAAGAAAACGAAGAAGCTCGTTTCTTAGAAGGCAAGGTCAAAACAGCTCGCTTTTT
>DALYDW010000165.1:0-216 GCA_031972915.1 bacterium | reverse complement strand
AAGCCCGGGCCCGAGCCAAATCAATTTTAAGTGGCGATGACTCGGCGATGAAGATCCGCTTCTAAGAGCGGTTCAATAGCGAGATAAAGGAGCACCCGGGGAGCGACTGGGCACTTCGCAAGGCGTCACAGCTGTCTTTTTCGATGCTGTTGCGACATTGTTCTAAAGTGTCCCGCTCCACCTGCACCTGTTGTCCCTGGGCGATATTCTTAAATC
>DALYDW010000164.1:0-5220 GCA_031972915.1 bacterium | reverse complement strand
CAGTCATCTTCAAGACTTCGGCGATGGATTTTCCTTTATAAAGAACTTCTAACGTTTCTCGATTGTAGCGCTTGCCTTTGCATTCTTCGCACTGCACGTAAATATCGGGCAAGAAATGCATTTCAATTTTTAATACTCCGTCACCTTCGCAGGCCTCACAACGTCCACCTTTTACGTTAAAAGAAAAGCGACCAGGTTTATAGCCGCGCATTTTCGCTTCGGGCAATTCGGTGAAAAGATCGCGAATCAAGGTGAAAAGTCCTGTATAGGTGGCTGGATTGGAGCGGGGTGTACGACCAATGGGCGATTGGTCAATATTAATTACCTTGTCGAGATGCTCCACACCTTGAATCTCTTGATATTTTCCTGGAACCTCTCGACTTTGTAAAAGTCGCTGAGAGAGGACCCGGCAGAGGGTGTCGTTGATGAGGGTGGATTTTCCCGAGCCGGAAACTCCCGTGATGAGAGTTAAGGTGCCCAGGGGAATTTCTACATCCACATTTTTTAGATTGTTGGCCTGACAACCGAGTAGGGCCAATTTCAAACCATTACCTGGACGGCGCTCTGTGGGTACTTCGATGGCGCGTTTTCCCGACAAAAATAAACCGGTAAGAGACTTGGGATGATTCATGACTTCTTGGGGGGTGCCCGAGGCAACCACCTCTCCGCCGTGTACACCTGCACCGGGTCCAAGATCGATGAGATAATCGGAATCGAGCATGGTTTCTTCGTCGTGCTCTACCACTAAGACTGTATTGCCTAGGTCTCTCAGTCGTTTCAGTGTGGCGAGTAGTTTAGAATTATCCCGCTGGTGCAAGCCAATGCTCGGTTCGTCAAGAATGTAGAGCACGCCCACGAGTGAAGATCCGATTTGGGTAGCAAGGCGAATCCGCTGACCTTCACCCCCGGAGAGAGTTGAGCTTTTTCGGTCTAGAGAAAGATAATCCAAACCAACGTTGCTGAGAAAGCTCAGTCGTTCACGAATTTCTTTGAGTATGCGTTCGGCAATTTCCATTTCTTTTTTGGAAAGTCGCAAGGCGTCGAGGGTTTCTAAGGATTGCTTGACGGAAAGCGAGCTGAGTTGGTGAATGTTTTGACCTTGTATCTTGATGGCCAGGGCTTCCGGTTTGAGCCGGGTTCCGTTGCAGGACTTGCAGGCTCGATACGACATGTATTTTTCTAGCTCTTGCCGCATCCAATCACTTTCGGTTTCTTGATAGCGCCTTTGAAGATTTTTTAGCACTCCTTCGAATCGAGTTTTGTAGGCCCGACTTCGGCCTTTTCTTTCGTAAGTGAAGGTGACCGTCTCAGACTCGTTGCCTTGCAACAGCAGATCATGAATTTTTTTGGGTAGTTTTTGCCAAGGCGTTTCCATCGAAAAATGAAAGGTGTCCGCCAAGGTGTTCAAAATACGGGCGTAAAACGTGGCTGTTTTTGAATACCAAGGTGCGATGGCCCCTTGGTTTAAGCTCAGTTGAGGGTTAGGGACGACGAGATCCGGATCAAAAAACATATCGCTGCCCAGGCCTTTACAGGTAGGGCAAGCCCCGTGGGGACTATTAAAACTGAAAAGTCGAGGAGCAATTTCTTCAAAGCTGATGCCGCAATTGGTGCAGGCAAATTTTTCGCTGAGAAGAGATTCGTGGAAGATGTCATTGTTTTTTCCCAAAACCTCGATTTTAACGACGCCTTCTCCGAACTTGAGGGCGGTTTCTAGGGAGTCCGCTAAACGACTTTGAATTTCGGGTTTGACCACGAGTCGATCTACAAACAGATCGATGTTATGTTTTTTCTTCTTATCGAGGGCAGGCTCTTCACCCAAGGGATAAATGGTTCCGTCTATTTTGACTCGGACAAAACCTTGAGCTTGAAAGTTTTTTAGCAATTGGGAGTACTCTCCCTTGCGATCTCGCACAACCGGTGCCAGTAAATGGATTTTACTGCCTTCCGGAATTTGTAAGATTTGGTCGACCATTTGGGTGATGGTTTGGGCTTGGATTTCTTTCCCGCATTGGTAGCAGGTGGGGTGTCCGACCCGTGCGAAGAGCAAGCGATAGTAGTCGTAAATTTCGGTAACGGTTCCCACGGTAGAACGTGGATTATGGCTGCTTGATTTTTGTTCGATAGAGATGGCGGGCGAGAGTCCTTCAATGGTGTCGACGTCAGGTTTTCCCATCTGCTCCAAGAATTGCCGAGCGTAAGAAGAAAGGGATTCTACGTAGCGACGTTGGCCTTCCGCGTAAAGCGTGTCAAAGGCCAAGGAGGATTTTCCCGATCCTGATAATCCGGTAATGACCACCAACCGATTGCGGGGGATGCTCACGTTGACATTTTTGAGGTTGTGTTGCCTGGCGCCTTGAATACGGATTTCTTGGGGTTCCATAAGTTTCCCTCTACCTCGCTTCGTTTTTTTTACACAAGAATTCTACGCGGCTTGGATCGACGTTAAAAACGATGTCGTGGCGAGAAAAGGCGGGGGGTTAGGGCTGGGTTTGAGGCTTGAAAAAAGCGGCTAAAGCCTCTTGTACTTGCCAAAGACTTTCGCAGCGGGTGACACCCTTGACATCCCAACTGTTGAGGCTCAGCACGGTTTTGCCTAATTTTAAACCGATGGCGATTTCGCTTAAAGTGCCGTAACCCGTGCCAACGGCCACAAGTATGTCGGCGCTATGGGCGATGAGCGTGTTGCGGGAGTGACCCAGATTGGTGGGAATGGCGAAGGTGACGTAGGGATTGGCATCGCTTTTAGAGGCCCCTGGGAGTAGTCCAATCACGATTCCTCCGGCTTGATGACAGCCCCGGCTAGCATGTTCCATGACGCCACCCAAACCGCCACAGATCATGGGATATCCCATAGCTCCAATGAGCTTTCCCACTTCAAAGGCCAATTGGGCTTCTTTTTCTTGGGGGTCATTCACTCCGATGACGCCGACGAGAGATTTGGCGGCCATAATCGCACTCACATCAAGATTGAGGTTGAAGTCTCCGAGCGTTCCTTGAGCCCTCTTAGGAAGGGCCTGTGCCCATAAAAGGAAAGCTAGCATATTGCCAATGAAAATTCTATGAGCCTCGTATGAAGTCTCTAGTGATTTTTGATATTGACGGGACACTTCTGTTAACTGGAGGTGCGGGTAAGGCGGCCTTCGATCAGGTATTTTTTGAACTTTATGGCTTAAAAGAGGCCTGGGGCGAGGTGCATCCCGATGGGCGTACTGATCCGTCATTGATTCATGAGTTGTTTGAAAAAAACTTGGGGCGACGCCCCACTCCTCAAGAACAACGCCGGGTAGGGGAGGCCTACACACAAGCTTTATCCCAGACACTCACGGAATCGCCGCGTTTTCGTGTGTTGCCTGGGGTGTTGGCCTTGATAGAAAATCTGCATCGACAGGGTAGGGCTGTGTTGGGTTTGGCCACGGGAAATTTTGAAGAGACGGCTTGGATGAAACTCAAACGAGCCGGCTTGAAAGAGTTTTTTCAATGTGGGGGGTTTGGCTCTGATCATCCCGATCGGCTGGCTCTGACGCGTGTCGCCCTGGCTCGCGGTCGACAGGCCTTAGGGAGAATGGTAGAGGCCGAAGAGGTGTTTTTGGTGGGGGATACCCCAGCGGATATTCGTTGCGGTAAGCTTCTCGGAATGTGCACGGTAGCAGTAGCCACAGGATCGACACCCAAGCAGATCCTGGCCCAATATCAACCTGACTTTTTATTGGATTCTTTGGATGATCTCGAGGAAGCGTTGAACATCTTTGCTTAATGAGGAAAACCGGGCCATTTCGGCATCACCCCATTTTTTTAACCAGCGTTCTCTTAGCAGCGATATGTCGACGAGAGACAGTTAAAAGAATTTGCAAGCCAAGCTGGCTCTAGTATTCGCTGTTTTTCTTTTTGATGAAGACCATGGAGACTTTTTCTACCACGTCGTCTTTGTTGAATACGACGGACAACTCCACTGGATTTTTACCTTTCATAATGCGTTTGCCAGGGTTGTCCATCATGATGAGGGTGTTGCCAATGGGATTTTGCAACTTGTAACTCCACAGCCAATGATATTCCCAGTGCTCCTTTTCGGAGGGATACTCCACGTTGATGATATTGGGTCCCGATAACATCTTGAGCATATCCCACTGAGTGGTCACGCACTCGGTGATTTCAGCGATAAATTTTTCGGCCTTCTGTTTGGGGTCCCAAGAGACGATGCGAATCTTGGGTTGTTGAGACCGGGATACGCAGGAAGGTGGGGGTGGAACTTCGGGCTCGGCCGCGGGAGCGGGTCGCGCCGCGCGACGTTTAACTTTGGGAGTCGAAGGAGCCACTTCGTAGCCGTCGGCACTTGCCCCCCGAGGTAAACAAGGCAAAGCCAAGACAAAGAGAAAAGCAATCGAGATTGTGCGATAAATTTGGCGAATCATGAAAATATCCCCTCAAGATACAAGACTTAACCAGACTTCAGGATACGGTTGGCGGCTTGGCCTGTCAAACGATTAAAAGGCCCCTCTCTGTAGCGTTTTGTGTAAAACATCAAGGAGATTTCTAAAAAATCCTGAGAGTTTAGCGCCGAGAAAGAAGTCGTAGAGAAATGAATCTTTACCGATGCATCCAAATCGTAAGTTATATCGTATTTCCTACGAAGGAAGCGTTTTGATGAAGAATCGATTTTTTTTTGTAGCCTGGTTTTTCAAACTTGTGATGTCTCTTTTTTTAGGTCTTAGTCTTTGGGGAATTTTCTCTTTGTTAGCAGGAGCAGCGATGCAGCATTCGGCCCAATCCAGAGAAAAAAATAACAGCCTCAAAACCGCGACATTTGCCGGAGGGTGTTTTTGGTGCATGGAACCCCCTTTTGAGAAGTTGCCTGGAGTGCTCGAGGTGGTTTCGGGATATGCAGGAGGAGAGGTTCCTGATCCGACTTACGAGCAGGTATGCACAGGAAAAACCGGACACACAGAGGTCATTCAAGTAGTTTATGATCCCCAACGGCTTCGCTACGAAACCTTGCTTGAGGTTTTTTGGCAGCAGATCGACCCCACCGATGGAGAAGGGCAGTTCGCCGACCGAGGGACCCAATATCGCACTGCAATTTTCTATCACGACGAGTCTCAACGTGAGGCGGCAGAACACTCCAAGGCAGCGTTGGCAGCCTCGGGAAAATTCACCAAACCCATTGCTACTCAGATTCTCCCTGTCAGCGATTTTTTTGCGGCGGAAGAATATCACCAAAAC
>DALYDW010000163.1:4622-5373 GCA_031972915.1 bacterium | reverse complement strand
CAGCGGGTTATGAACCCGGTCTTCTTCAGGGTTTTATGAGCCTTGAAGAAGGCCCTGAAGGCTCCAGATGTCCGCGAACCCATGGGGTCGTTTCGGCTTTGCCGGGCGACCCCAGCCCCAAAACTCCTTCGGCCTCTCACCCCCTCGGTGAAGGATTTTTGGAGCGGAGACCCAAGGGGTCTCTTCAAAAAATTTTCTCGGCAAAACCGAGAAATTAAAGTGTCCGCGAACCCATGGGGTCGTTTCGGCTTTGCCGGGCGACCCCAACCCCAAAAACTTCTCACGGCGGAGTTAAAAAATGACTCCTCGAAATTCAGGGAGGTTTTTGGGGTTTTTGTTTTTTAAGCCGTCCGTCTCTAGCTCCCCCGCGGCACAGAGGGATTTTTCTGGAACCTTTATGAAAAATTTTCTTTTGGCTTTTTCTATAATCGCTCTTTTTTGGACCGGAACCGCCCAGGCTCATTACATCCCCTGCGAAACACCCCAACCCCCTCCCTACGGCAACATCGGAGATATTCAGGCCCCTCTCGTTCCGAGTCCCAACGCAAAAGCCGAACCGGGCGAAGTGCTGTTTTTTGAATTAGATTGCGGCGACGAACATACCGAAAGCCCCACCCCAACTTCGACTCCAGAGGGGGATGACACCGAAGAACTCGATGAGAACGCCCCAGAATTAGCAGAAGATAATGCCGGATTCGATCCCGAAGCTTACGGCTTTTCGTTGGGGGGCAGCGGGCATCTTAGTTGCTCG
>DALYDW010000163.1:588-4534 GCA_031972915.1 bacterium | reverse complement strand
TCCTACCCGGCCTATTCTATCGCAAATTGAGCTAAGACCGCGCAACTCGATCCCATAAAAAATAGCATGATCAATCCACTTGCTTACCAACAAGATTGGGATCGCTCGCCGAAAAACAATTTTATTTTTTTCGATATTTTTTGAAAAAACTCACCGTCCGACGAGCCAGCCGGTCTTTGTCGTAATCTACGGTGATAATGTGATTACTCCGTTTCAGCGTCAGGGTTTCCACTTGAGAACTCGCCAACACCGCACGGGCATAGTCTAAATTTCCATAAGGGACCGTCTCATCGTGGAGAGAATGCACCAGCAGAGCAGGCTGACGAATCTGGCGCAATTCGGATCTCACCGCCTTTTGCAACTCCAATAAACTCGCCACGCTCACCACAGGAATTTTTTCGTAAGTTTGGTACAGTCGCCTCGCCTGGGGATCCCGAATGGAGGCAACACGCTTCGGCTGGTATTTATAAAGGTGCTTTAATGGAGTTTTCCAAAGCGCGGGAAACAGACTCTCCATCAAGAAACCCTCTAAAAAAAATGGGGTCGCCATCAGCGCAAGGGCCGCAATCGATTTGGGATGACGATACGCCAAATGAGCCGCCAACAATCCTCCCAAAGAAAGCCCTGCCACCATGACCGTGGCACATTGGGCTTTTAGCTCATGGAAGGCTCCCTCTGCACTGGCATACCAGTCAACCCACTGCGTCTTTTCTAAATGCTCCACCCGCGTCCCATGTCCCGCCAACAGCGGCACAGACACCGTAAACTTTGCCCGATGGAGCGCCTCAGCCAAAGGACGCATGGATTGTGGGGTTCCCGTTAAACCATGGAAAAGTAAAACGCCATTTTCTCGCCCTTCCAACAGAAAAGGCACCCCATGAATGGGCCGACGCCTCATAAACATTGCCCCCTTTACAAGAGAAGGCCTCCATTATAGGGACCACAACCTTATGTCGGCCATCTCTAAATCTTCATATCCCTCGACCAACTCTGTGCCCATCGCGGGGGAAAACGCCCTGGATTCTGTCGCTCAGCTGCTCGCTCAAGATCTCGTCGCCGTAGAAAATCAAATCGAACAACGACTACAAAGCCAAATCCCCTCCATCACACAAATCGCAAAACACATTGTGATGAGCGGCGGCAAGCGCATTCGCCCCATCCTACTTATTCTCGCTGCCCGCGCCCTGGGCTGCGATAGTCCTCGCATGGCCTCCATGGGAGCCATGGTCGAGTTCATCCATACGGCCACCTTGCTGCACGACGACGTCATCGATAACGCCCAATTGCGACGCGGTCGCCCCTCCTGTAATTTTATCTGGGATAATAAAATGTCGGTACTGGTGGGAGACTTTCTCTACTGCCAGGTCAGCTCCATGATCGCCGAAGATGGCGATCTTAAAATCCTTAAGTGCGTCACCGACGCCACTGCCTCCACCACCGAAGGCGAAGTTTATGAAGTCACCAAGTCGCGCGATCTTCACCTGAGCGAAGCCGAATATTTTAAAATCATTGAGTTCAAAACCGGTATGCTGATGGCCTGCTCTACCCAAGTAGGAGCCATGCTCGCCAAAGCCAAGCCCAAAATCGAAGTTGCGCTCCGTGATTTTGGGATGCATCTTGGCATCGCCTTTCAAGTGGCCGACGACCTGCTTGACTACACCAGCATCGAAGCCGAATTTGGTAAAGAACAAGGCTTAGATCTTAAAGAGGGCAAAATGACGCTGCCCTTGCTTTATGCCCTAGCCCGCTGCACCCCGGAAGAACGCGAAATCATCCGCGAGGCGACCTTAAGCGCCGGCCCTAATGTTTTTACCCAGGTGGTCGAGGTTTTGAAAAAACACAGTGCCCTAGAATACACGCTGAGTCTGGCCGAAAAACACGTCGCCCTCGCTCTCGGCTTTTTAGAATCGCTTCCCCCGAGCCCATACAAAGAAGCCCTGATACGAATCACCGAGTATGTCACCCAAAGACGTCGTTAATTAATTGGCAAATCTTCACTCTAAACTATTCTAATTTCTGTAACTTCAATTTCGAATCTGGTTTTTAAAATCCACCCTCAATAAAAAATTTTCTTCCTCTTCTTACAAATAAGGTCTTTTATGGGATTCAATTGTGGCATCGTCGGTCTACCCAACGTTGGAAAATCGACCATCTTTAACGCTCTCACCCATGCGGGGGCCCAAGCCGCCAACTACCCCTTTTGCACCATCGACCCCAACGTGGGCGTTGTGCCCATGCCCGATGATCGCCTGCGCCGCATTGCCGAGTATATTCCGCCTCAAAAATTAATTCCCACAACCGTGGAATTCGTCGACATCGCAGGCCTAGTCAAGGGGGCTTCCAAAGGCGAAGGGCTCGGCAATCAGTTCTTAGGCAATATTAAAAACACCGATGCCATCGCCCATATCGTACGCTGCTTCGAAGACGATGATGTCGTTCATGTAGAAGGCCGAGTCGACCCATTGCGCGACATCGAAGTGATCGATACCGAATTGATGCTCGCCGATTTAGCCAGTGTGGAAAAGCGCCGTGAACGCACCGCAAAAAGCGCCAAGGCAGGAATCAAAGAGGCTTTGGCCGAAATGGAAGTTCTCGACAAAGTCTACCGAGCCCTGGAGGCAGGAACTCCCGTTCGCCGCCTTGGACTCAGCCTCGAAGAACAATTGCTCATTCGAGAGCTCTTTTTGCTAACTCTAAAACCGGTCATGTACGTCGCCAACGTCAATGAATCCGAGGCCGCCCACCCCGGAGCCCTAGCCCAGCGTGTTGTTCAATACGCCGCGCAAGAAGGTTCCCAAGCCGTCGTACTCTCGGGGGCCATCGAAGCAGAAATTTCCAATCTTCCCGAAACGGAACAAAAGGCCTTTTTAGAAGACTTGGGTCTTAGCGAGTCCGGTCTCGATCGCATGGCGCGAGCGGGATACCAACTCCTCAATCTCTCCACCTACTTTACGGCTGGAGAAAAAGAAGTCAGGGCCTGGACCATCCCCACTGGAATCAAGGCTCCCCAAGCCGCGGGAGTCATCCACAGTGATTTTGAAAAAGGCTTCATCCGTGCAGAAGTGTACCATTTTGAAGATCTCATGCGCATGAAGTCGGAACAGGCCGTCAAGGAGGCCGGGCTACTACGCCTTGAAGGTAAAGAATACGTGGTACGCGATGGAGATATCATGCATTTTCGTTTCAACGTTTAACCGCGCTGGCAGCAAAAATTTGCTACAAGTGCCAATCGATAAAGCTATGGATTCCTTTTAGAGATTGACGATTTTTATTTTCTGGTTCTAGGATCCTGGTCGTCTTTTTGTGATTTAAGCCATGTCTGAGAAAGAAAAAATTCGTATCCTGCGAGGGGACATCACCGATTCTGAATGCGAGGCCATCGTCAACGCTGCCAACACCGACTTGTGGTTGGGGTCAGGCGTGGCCGGCGCCATTCTCAAAAAAGGTGGAGATAGCATTCAAAAAGAATGCAACGCCATTGGCCCCATCGATCTTGGAGAAGCCGCTGTCACCTCGGGCGGAAACCTTAAGGCAAAATACGTCATCCACGCCGCCAGCATGGATTTTGAGACCCCCACCACCGAAGAGTCACTCTACGATTCGATTAAAAATTGCCTACTCAGGGCTGAAGAATTAGCAGTGAAGTCCATTGCTTTTCCCGCCATCGGTACCGGCGTTGGAGAGTTTGAAACCCAAGACTGCGCCGAACTTATGTTAGGTGAATTATTGCTACGCCTGAAGCACAGCCCTCAATTGGAAAGAATTGAAGTCGTGCTCTATGACGAGGAGACCTTTCGAATTTTCCAAGAGGAATGGGAAAAACTTTAGGCAAGACGGAGTTTGTGTCCCCGGCTCCCTTCCTAGCCTCCTATTTTTTTCCTCCATTCTTGCCCTGCCTTTTCCATGGACTACACAAAACCCCCTCCACTTCTGGGGTTTAGCCTCC
>DALYDW010000163.1:0-578 GCA_031972915.1 bacterium | reverse complement strand
GGTCCACGGGCCCTCAATTTTATTCCCCATGGATAAAAACGCATTGACGACATTGGCCCTCTTAAAAACATAAATAGAAAAATATCATTATTTTTTAATATATTACGAGAGAGAGTGTGTTTTGGCATTGCTTTTGCTTATCACAAAGGCAACTGCCCGGCTGCCGGGTGGAAGAATTGAACTTTTCACCCCCCTTACTCATCAGAGGTTTTTATGTCCGTTATTAGTTCTTTAAAACAAGCCGTGAGCACCGGCCTTGATGCCATCGGTGATGATCTGGCAACTCTCGATACCACCCGACATTTCGCCATCGATATCGCCACTAAGGCTGCAGGAAACACCCTAGGGGGGTTCGCTAATAAGCTGCAGGGGGCTTTCATTAAGTCCACTAAGCGCAATTTGGCTCGAATGACTCCCGATGGTTTTGTCAAAGATGTCGTCGCTAAGGCCGCGGAAAACGCCCTAGAGGGTTTCGCTAATAAGCTGCAGGGGGCTTTCGTTAAGTCCGCTAGGCCCTTGTCCAACACGACGGAGTATGGATCCCGTTACATCCATCAGTCAGCATCTCTGATGAAAAT
>DALYDW010000162.1:0-5433 GCA_031972915.1 bacterium | reverse complement strand
GGTAATTTCTGAGCCATCTAAACGCCCTGAACACACCTCCACGTCACCGTCTTGCGTGCAATAACTGCTATTGAGAGCACTGACCAGGTCTTGAGGAAGATCGAGCTTCCTGTTCTCCCCCTCAGTGATCGTGTTGTACCCCGTATAAACAGTGACTGGTTCACCTCCCTTCACTGGTTTTTTGTAGGAATCCACGAACTTTTTCATGAGAAGGTCGATATCGATACCGGAGAATTTGGGATTCACAGCATTACTCATGAGAACTCCTTACACGATCTAATTTGAACCTTAGGTTGAAAGGTCTAAAAATCTTTGGACAATCACCACAGAGAGATAATTTTGAATAAGGCAAGCAAATAGCATGCCATAGACAAAAGTCTATGCTTATTAAAAAAATAGAGTTATTACAAAGGCTTGTAAAATATTTACGATTCGAACACAAAACAATTTGATCTCATATGGGGTGGTAACACCCCCATTCTCTCCCTTAAGTTCATAAAACTTCAAAATTATGCTTCCAGGCGAGATATCTCCAAAGGCATTTCACGAATTTTTACTAGTAATTTTAATGAGTTAATTTAAAAGTACTTGTGGCACGAATTCTGCAGACGACGGCGAACGCCGGTCGAAGGATGGATCTTTAAGGAGGATCGCCCCATGTCCAATATCAGTCCCTACGCAGATCGCTATAAAAATCTCGTCCAAAACGGCAACGCAAATACTGAGACATCCCCCACGAGCCACGAAGATTTAAACACCTCCTGGGAGGACATTCTTTCCGGTGTTTCTGAAGGCTTAGGCGACGAGGCCTTAGATCCAATCTATCCCGATACAGGATATCAATCCGATGCCGACGGCACCTTGGGGAGTGAATACGACTTGGGGATGGAGGAGTTTTATACTCCCTCAGGAGAGAATCCAAGCCAGCCTTTGAGCGCCAAGCAACAACGCGCCCTAGAACGCATTCAGAAGCTCGAAGAAGAACTCAGCCGAGATTTTCAAAACGCCCAAAAAGATTATAACTCCCTCATGGAGGGAGAACTCTCCCCCGAAGAAAAGCAAAAGCAGGCCAACGAAATTGAAAGTGTTCTTGAAAACATCGAGAGCGATCTCGAATTTCTCGAAAGCAAAAAAGCCAAGTTAGCCGAAGACGGCGTAAGCACCGAAGCCCCTGGCTCTTTAGAGGGTTTTGATCTCGATTTAGGAGACTCCAGCTCACTCAATTCTGAGGCCATCGAGAACTTGAAATCCGATCTCGCCAATGCCCAAGACGAAATTGACGGAGAAGTCGCTGCAGTCGAGGCTCAAGAAAAAGCCGAGGCCCAAGCTCTCGTCCAACAACGAGAAGGCAAAGAGTTAAAAAACGCCACCCTCGATTTTCTCCAGTACTTCAATGGTGGAAAAGAGCGCTGGTATTTTACCGCCAAGGTCTGGGGCAAAAAGCACATTAAAGATTATCACGAAGAAGTGACGGCATGGACCCGAAGTATATCAAAAGATATTGCCTCGGCCTTTGAGAGCGGCGATTGGTCGACCGTTAAAACCAATGTAGAGACCATTCCCAGCAAGGACGTCGACAATGTTCTCGGATTGATTTACGTGGTGATGGAAAAACATCATCCCGAATTGCTCAAAAAGATGCCCTCCGATGTTTTAGAAGGTTTTCACGACAATATTTTACGTGGCAACTCTCCTGAAGATAGCCGTATCTACTATCTCGATCAAAAAGATGACCGTGGAAATTTCAAAGATCGGAGCATGATAGGTGCAGGCTTTGCTGCATTGGGTGGAACCTTTACCGCAGGCATGGGAGTACTCAATACTAGTGATCGCCCCCGTGATGACCGATTCCGACCCGACATGGGACACGTCGGAACCTCCTACGCAGATGCAGCCGCCGGCTTTTTAAAGCAAGCCGATATCAATCGTGAAGTCAAGGCCTCCCAAGGCATTACCTATGGCCCCGAGCTGGATTACGAATACGATTATTCCGATCCAAACACCTCGGAAGATGTTGCCTCTCAGGATGGAGAAAACACAGAAGTCTCCGACGATGAAGAGCTTTATTCCTAGCCCTTTGGCTAGGATGTCCCAAAATCAGTAGATCTTCTTTTCGAAGAGAGTCGGGTTTATGCGCCTCTTTACGGCCATTTCCTTTCCTTCTGAAATTGTGTCAGAGCTCAAAGCTCTTTACTCTGGCCCCTTGCAGGACAAGGCTCACTCTTGGGAGCGCATTCACCTCACCCTTAACTTTTTAGGAGAGGTATCCGAAGAACACCTCGATAAGATTAAAAATGCTCTTGCTGAGTTTAAAAGCACTCCATTCTCTCTACAATTGAGCGGCCTGGGAACTTTTCCTGAAGAGGCCCCAGCTCGGGTATTATGGGTGGGAATCACGCCCTGCCCAGCCTTGTTAAATTTACAAAGAAAACTTAAAGCAACTTGCCTCACCTTGGGAATTTCACAGGAGCAACGAAGCTACCATCCTCACGTCACCCTAGCTCGATTTCGTAACCCTCTCCCCACCACAGTCTTAAAGACCTACCTGCAACAACACGCCTCTTTCAAAACCACAGAATTTCTCGTTACCCGTTTTTCCCTATTTTCTAGCACCTTAAATGTCGATGGTTCCCATTATCGGGAAGAATTTGGGGTCACTCTGAAAAATATTTCATAGAAAAAAATCGTTTAAAAGTTCAAGGCTCTTCCCCAAAAAACTTGTGTGCCGATTTTAAGAAGCGAGAAGACAATCATGAAAAGCTACCGAAAAGAATTGTGGTTTCATACCTCGGAACGCATGGCCTTCCTCAATATCACCCAACAGGTCGAGCAATGTCTCGAAGATAGCGGAATTACCGAAGGGCTCGTGTTGATCAATGCAATGCACATCACCGCCTCGGTCTTCATCAACGACGACGAACCGGGCTTGCATCGGGACTATCAAAAATGGTTAGAGGACTTGGCCCCCCATGGGCCCCTTTCTCGGTATCACCATAACGATACCGGAGAAGACAACGCAGACGCCCATCTCAAACGCCAGGTGATGGGTAGAGAGGTGATCGTGGCCATCACTGCAGGACGATTGGATTTCGGACCTTGGGAGCAAATTTTTTATGGAGAATTCGATGGAAGGCGCAAAAAAAGAGTCCTGGTCAAAATACTCGGAGCCTAAAATCAAATCTCCCGTTTGGAAATGGGGCGGTTTAGGGGTGATTCTCGGACTGGGCGTCTTTAGCCTCAGCGGTAGCACTTACCGAATTTGGCAATTTGCTGCCACACTTCAGCCTCCACGACCTGCCGATTACGCCATCGTTCTTGGAGCCGCGAGTTACGGTCCCTTGCCGTCTCCGATTTTCGCCCGACGCATCGAACAGGGCATCGCCCTGTATCGGCAAGGCTTGGTAAAAAAAATTATCTTCACCGGCGGTCCAGGCCATCCCACTCAAGCCCAAGTAGCAAAAGAATACGCGCGCCAATATCAGATTCCAGAAGAAGATATTTGGTTAGAAGACCGCTCCCGAAACACTTGGGAAAATTTAAACTTCTCCGTCAACCTGACCCCCGAAGGACGGGAAGCAAGTTATCTCTTGGTAAGCGATGGTTGGCACTTAAAACGAGCTCAAGAAATGGCTGAAGACTTGGGCCTCTCCTGTCAAAGTGTGGCGGTGGCCCCCTCTAGTTATCGTTCTTGGGAAACAAGTTTCCCCTTTCTTCTTCGGGAAACTGCGGCTTTATTTTACTATCGAATAAAAAAAATATTCACAGGTTCTTATTGAGCTAAGGCCTTCGGCCCAAAGGGCTTAAAATCTTCAGGCCCTCTCCCTGAGAAAATATAATCCCACGTAAACCTTGGGATCGATGGCTTTCCCCTGAGCGCTTTGGCTCGCCAACCAAGTGGGAGCCTCGGCAAGAGGAACGCGATGGACACAAATCGATTCGCTCTCGTCTCCCCCCCCCGGACCCAACTGCTGCAAATCTTCCGCGAGATAAAAAGCGATGCGCTCCGTACTCATACCAGGAGAAACTGGGCCCTCGGTAAGCCAAGAAAAATGCGCAGCCCCATACCCAGTTTCCTCAAGCAACTCGCGGCGGGCAGCCTGTTCCCAAGCCTCTCCGATCGATTCGGGAAGATCCCCCACCAAGCCGGCAGGCAATTCGATGACGTTTTTTTCCAAGGCCGCTCGGTATTGCTCAACGAAAAGCACCTCACCCTCAGGAGTTTGAGCGACGATCACGACGGCACCCGCACATCGCACCCGCTCTACATATTCCCAAGTGCGACGACTGCAAAATTGCAAATACTTTCCCTCGTGCAAAACCACACGATGTGACGCATCCGCAATGTAAGAAGAAGGGCCCGTTGGAATAATCCGACGAGGATTGAGCTCTTCCTGACTCCAATAGTAGAAAGTTTTAATGTGATCGAAGTGACAGGTATCGGCAACGCCGGGCCACTGATAGAGATCCATCATGTAATTCCACAGATAAGGAAAATCGATCAAACGTCTTTCGTTGCATTTAAAATGAGAGAAATAAACGAGGTCGAAACGAATCAAGATGACAAACAAGTACCAATCCGCCTCAGTCACCACGGTTCCACACAAATAGGGCTGTCTCCGCAACAGCAGCTCCAAGCGCTCCAATCGATTAAAAAGATTTTTTAACTCACGGTCGTAACTTGATTGGTCTTGGGCAAATCCAACCCGATAGACTCCGTGCATCACTTCTCTCTCAACTTCTTCTATCATCGCTTCGATCTGCGTGGCCAAACACGAAGGATAAAACTCCACATCGGTTGCGGCCCAAGAAGAAAAACAGGTACCGAGCATTCTCACAATATCCCCAGCATGTTGACTCACCAGAGTATGCTGCTTTTTATCCCAAAGCATAGGTACGGTCACCCGAGCCGTTAACTGAGCTTGAGCTCGTTGATAAACTTGATACAAATAGCGGGATCGATACAGCGTATCGGGAATACAATCGGCCCTCTCCGAAAATTCCCAACCCTGGGAACCTTTCTTGGGATCCACAACAGAAGCAGAAACAACCGACTGAAGCTTTTTGAGACGCCAAAGAATCAAGGCCACGTGAGACCAAGGACAGGCCCAAGAGGCGTAGAGATGATATCTCCCGTTTTCGGCGGGAAAACGGGCCTCCGCCTTCGATTCGATGCGATAACGAGGGTAATTTGCCGTCGCCACAGTCTCTTGTTCTGTCCATTGACCTTGAATTAACATTCCCATCGTTTCTCTCCCCGATTCGATTCACGCACCTAAACAACTTGTAAAGACAAGGTCTCTTTTCCATGGACCCTTGGCAAGGCAAACATTATAGGTCCCCCCATGTTTTGGCAGTCTATTCCAAAAGCCTTTGCCCTACTAAGCCATCCGACCATAGCCCTGACGATAGGCGTGTATTTACTTTTATCGTTGG
>DALYDW010000161.1:3278-5540 GCA_031972915.1 bacterium | reverse complement strand
GATGCCGCCAATACTTTTGTATATTCTGCAGCTGCCAGTGAAAACTTTCCTTTAACAATCTCTGGAATCCCTGGGGGGAGCATTATTGACGGGATGAATAATAACGGAGGGATGGCCCTGACCACCTTTAGTGCCAGTTCTGACGATCAAGCCGACATGGTTGTTTCAGGTTTAGTGTTTCAAAACGGTAATCAGTTACAGGGGAGCGGGGGTGGCTTAGCGGTTTTTGTTCAAGATGCTGACGTTACCGTGGATAGATGCTCTTTTCTTTCCAATATAGCGCCAGGAAGAGGCGGAGGGCTTGCCATAGAAGGAAGTGGGGAGAGTGTGCAAATCATCAGTAATACACTCTTCCTGAGCAACACATCCTCTGCCTCTGATGGGGGAGGTGTCGGTGCTAGTTCTGGCCAAGGATCTATCACAGTTGTTAACAATATCGTGGCTCAAAATCTCGCCGAAGATGGAAACGGAGGGGGAATGTTTCTTAATGCCAGCTCCGGTAATATAACGGCTACGAATAATACATTTTTTAATAATGACGCCTCAGCGGGTAATGGTGGTGGGCTTGCTGCTCAAGTTGACGACAGTGAAAGTGTTTTTGATATTTACAATAATATAGTTTTTGGAAATTCCGCCGAAACCAATGGGGATGATATTTGGACTTGCGAGCAGGGGGCGACGGTCAACCTATTCAATAACGATTTTACCCAGTACTATAGTGAGGCGCTAGAGGGTGGGTTTTGCGGGGGAACTGCCACTTTAAATCAGGGGGCTAATATTTCGGATAACCCGGAATTTGTAGATGCTGCCGCTGACGACTTCCATCTGCAGGCCACCTCACCTGCGATTGATACTGGAGATCCTGCTGCACCTTCTATGCCGTCTACTGATTTTGATGGTTATCCTCGTCCAACGGGAAGCGCTCCTGATATGGGTGCTTTAGAATTTCAGCCGACTCCAAGTCCCACTCCGAATCCGAGTCCAACGCCCACTCCTATTCCTACTCCAGTTCCGACGCCGACTCCTGCCCCTGTAAATCTTTTTGTAGAAGGGGGTGGCTGTGCGATTCAGGTAGGTAAGACCGATAGCTCCTTTTCAACCCTATTCGCTTTTGCTGGTTTGGGCGGATTTGCATTGTTAATTCGTCGCAAAGCCAGTTCTAAAATTGATTGATTCAAATCACCTGAGTTTTTTTGTTTGCTGACAAACCCCGCGTATCCCATGCGGGGTTTGTCGTTAATGTGGGTGAGTATTACCCTTAGGTATTTTTCTTAAGCTGTGGCATCAGACCGCCATGCCCGAACTTCCCGAAATTGAAACGCTCTGCCGTAGCTTAAAAGAACTTGCGGGGAAAACCGTTGCCTCTTTGAGCTTTTCTCCTCTGGCTCCCATTGAAACAACCCATCCTGATGTTTTAAAAACGGCCCTAGAGCGTGCTTCGCTACTTGCCCCCAAACGACGTGGAAAATATCTGTTGTTCAGCACTCTAGGGCATAATTCTCTGGTCTTACACTTGGGGATGAGTGGCGTGCTGAGGTGGTGGCCTCAAATTCCCCAGAGCTTCGCCGCCCATACTCACATGGTTATGGGCTTCGAGGATGGATCTGCTTTGACCTACATCGATGCAAGGCGCTTTGGAACCCTATCTTTTAGCCAACTTCCCAACTATCAAGATAATGCATTTATTAAAAAACTGGGTCCCGATTATGACGACTCACGACTGAGCATTAGTGAATATACGGAGCGTTGCCGAAGACATGCTGGCTTAACCTTAAAAAGTCTTGCTCTACACCAAGGTGTAGCCGCGGGGTTGGGAAACATCTACGCCTGCGAGGCCCTTTATCAAGCACGACTGGATCCAAGAAAAAAAGTTGGAGAGACCTCTCCGCAAGAATTGGCACGGTTGCTTCAAAGCGCTCGTTCGGTCCTCGCTCTAGGAATTAAAAACGGTGGCGTTAGCATGCGTGATTACTTGGACGGAAAGGGGCATAAGGGAATCATGCAAAATTTTCTTCAAGTCTACGATCGAGAAGGCAAAAATAGTCTGGATGGCAAGGGACAGGTCGTGCGCCTTGTGCAAAATCAGCGCTCCACCTTTTGGGTTCCGAGCCTACAGAAGTAGTTTTCGATTCGAAAGAGCCTCAACGAGAAGACGAAACAGGACTCCATAACTGCGGAGAGAAGGCTTCTTGTGTTTGCTGAAAAAAGAGCATCTCCACAAATTCTTTTTTAGAGAGTTTTGCTTCTTCTCGCCCTAACTCC
>DALYDW010000161.1:0-3268 GCA_031972915.1 bacterium | reverse complement strand
TCTTGGATTCTTCGCGTTTCCAGTAACGCAAGCCATCAATTTTCCACTCCCCTTTTTCCAGAAGGTAGGGAAACGGTTCTGGCAGGAGTTGCCCGTCCAGTTTAATTTTTAGATCTCCTTGCGAACCATGAATTTGGGGAATGAGTTGTAGTTGATTTCTGGATTGGTAAAAGGCCTCTAAGGTCGAAAAAGAATTCCAACCCTTTCCGTAGCTATATTCTAGCCACTGTCTTCCGTTCATTTGGGTCAAGGAGGGATGCTCCTGCATTCTTTTTCTTAGCACTAAGATGTTTAATATTTGATAACTAGGGCGTTTGAGCAGTTCTTCTGGAGAAAGTCTTTGGGCATCTTGCAAACGTTGACTCCAATACTCTGCTCCACCCTCTGAATATAGCCTTGCGACTTGAGTCCCTTGTCTTTGGGCAGCGGCTTCCAAATAATTTAAAAAGGCCTTTTGCATTTCTCCTTTGTCCGGGGCACTAGCAAAAGACAAAAACGAAAACAGTAAAAAGAACAGGATTGCCGATGTTAGCGAAACCTTTTGAATCAAATTTTTTAGCATTTTCTTCATCGCTTTCTCTTTTTTAAGGACGATCTTGATTTTTTAGGAACCGCTCACCGAAATCTATTCCAGTCACCCAGAAATAAAGACAAACTCAATCTCCCCCCAGGTTCCTATTGACTTACGGGCCATAATTCCGATAGGCCATTTCGCCCCGGTTCAAAAGGGGAAAACATTTCAGGGGACGTAGCTCAGTTGGGAGAGCGCTTGAATGGCATTCAAGAGGTCGGCGGTTCGATCCCGCTCGTCTCCACCTTTTATTCCCAGTATTCGGTGCACCTATCTCTTCTGCCTAATTGTGGCCAGGCGTTCCACGCTAACAAATAAACAATTGAAAAACGGATGGAGGCCTTTTGAGAAAGTCATCCGCTGTTTTTTTATCGGGTAATTCGACGATCTGCAAATCTGAAGTCACAGAGAGCCTATAAAACTTTTTTTGATCTTTGCATTCGTAGGCATTTCAAAAATCAAAATAGGTCAATTGATTTGCAGCTTTTGCTAATGGCAGTGATTTTGTTGTCTCCTCAGCAGGATCTGCCCATTATTTTCGTGGCTTAAAATTAAGGAGGGGTGGTGTCGATGAAGATGCGCCTGAATGACTTGTAGGTAGGTCGATTCTTCGGTGTCTTCGAGAAATAGACCTGGGTGGGCTACGTGCACCAAGTAGCTTTTGCTCTGGAGATCAAAGCCAAATTGTAGCAGAAAATCTCCTCGATCCGAATAGTAAGACCATTCGACTTCCCGGCGCTCAGAATCAAAATGATGAAAAATTTCTAATTTTTGAGGTGTGGAATCAAAACAGAAGGCTATCTGTTCGCCATGATGAGGAGAGGCAAGGCTATGTCGCCCTGTGAAGATCGAGGGTGCCCCCTGACTTTGTCGAAGACGATGGAGGTGAATGCGTTCAGCAAGTCCGTGGAATTTACTGTGGGATGGGTTCATGGGGGCCTCCTTGGGTTGCAAACAGTGACAACACCTTACACTGCATGACCTTATTCTTGAGGAGAGGAGGTTCAAGTTCCGTGCCAGAGAGGTCTGGGGATAACTCAAATGGGCCCTAAACATTTCAGGGAGATAGGGCCTGTGGATAAGTCGAGTTTTTTCATATTGAGAAAGGGGCGGTGGGGGGTGTCAAAGAAGGTCGCCGTTTTCCGCCTTTTTTTGATCTTCGTAGGGAGCGGTCCAGCGTCGATAAAATTCTTGCGAAACGCAGGATAGCACCCCATGAATTTCATTGAAGGTGGCATAACACTGTCCCTTGGCCTCCAGATAGCGCAACAACATTTGGGTGATACTGTAGTTGAGCTCGCCGGCGTCTTGAGGAAATTTTCCAGAAGCGAGATCGGCCCTTTGCTGGGCTTTGATGTAGGGCATAAGCTTACTTTCTTTTATTAGAGTGAATGGCGATCTGATAGGATTTATCCATGAAAACGCAAGATCAAGTTCTACAATACCTCAAAAAAAATAAAGAACGATTTGTAGAGGAGCTTTCAGAATACGCGAAAATTCCTAGCGTGAGCTTTCCTGGATATCCCAGGGCTCCTCTTGAAGAATCGGCGAAGTGGACGGCGCAACGAATGCGGCAAGCAGGTTTAGAAAATGTCGAGGTGCTGTCTTTTGGCGAAGCTCCACCTTATGTTTATGGAGATTGGCTTCATGCTTCCGGAGCTCCTACTGTTTTGTTGTATGCCCATCACGATGTGCAACCTTCAGGGCGGAACGAAAAGTGGTTGTCTGCACCCTTTAATCCTAGCTTGCGTGGTGAGCGTCTGTTTGGGCGAGGGGTCGCCGATGATAAGGCTGGTGGCATGATGCACTTTGCCGCAATTGAGGCCTACTTACAGACCTTGGGTTCTCTACCACTCAATGTGAAATTTATTGTGGAGGGCGAGGAAGAAACTGGCAGTGAACATCTAGAGGGGTTTTTACAACAGGAGGCCGATCGTCTTTCATGCGATGTTATGGTTCTCACTGATACGGCCAATTTGGCTGAGGGAATTCCTTCTCTCACCTATCGTTTGCGAGGAATTGTGGATGCAATTGTGGAGGTAAGAACCCTAGATCATCCCATTCATAGCGGAATGTGGGGAGGGCCCGGTGTGGATGCATTGACGGTTCTGACTCAGATCTTAGCGAGACTTCATGATGAGCAGGGGTGTATTGCCATTCCTGAGCTTTACGAGAAATTGCCTGAGCCTAGCCCAAAAGAAAAAAGTAATTTTGAGCAGCTGCCTTTCGAAGAAGAAAAGTTTCTTCAAGAAATGGGGGCGGTACCTGGTTTGATTTTGGGGGGAGAAAAAAACTACTCGGTTTACGAGCGTATTTGGTCTCGACCCACCTTAGCCATTTTGGGGATCGATGCACCCCGGGTTCAGGAGGCGAGTAATCAATTGGTCGAATGGGCTCGGGCCAAGGTGAGCATGCGCATTGTAGCGGGTATGGATCCTCGGCACTCTCTCAAAAAACTTTGCGACTTTTTGGCGGAGCGACCTCCCCACGGTGCTCAAGTGACCGTCATTCCGGGGGCTGCGGGTGAACCTTGGTTTCAGGATCCTGAGGGCCCCGCCTTTGTGGCCGCCGAACGGGCCTTGGCAAGGGCCTATGGCCGGAAAGCGGTTTATATCGGTTGCGGAGCTTCTATTCCGTTTGTGCATCCTTTGACCCGAAAATGGGGGGGAATTCCAGCATTACTGATGGGGGTGGAAG
>DALYDW010000160.1:0-5559 GCA_031972915.1 bacterium | reverse complement strand
GCAATGGAATCAAGTGGAGCTCTTGTGGCGTGGTCCTGTCGCTAAAACTCAGATGTTAAAGTTTTATTTATTGTCCCCCGGGGTGAACCGGGCCCTGTCTTTGTTGCGCATCGCTTTGATGTTAGTTTTGCTTTTTCGCATTATGGATTTTCGTCCTCGTCTGAAGACAGGATCCGTCAGGCCGCTTCGGGCCCTGCTGGTCTTTTTGTGTTTCTTGGGAACGACGGCATGGGGTGTGGAGGCGCGGGCCGATTTTCCGACCGATGAGCTGTTAAACCAATTACAAGAGCGTTTATTAAAGGCTCCAGAGTGTGAGCCTCAATGTGCCTCGCTAACGCGCATGACCCTGCAGGTTGCTGAGCAAGAGATGCAAATACGCCTGCAGGTCTCGGCTCAAGTTCCGGTGGCTGTGCCTTTGCCAGGAAGTGAAGGAGAATGGTCTCCTTCGGAAGTTGCTGTGCTGGATCAGAGTTTTCCCGCTTTGTATCGAGACGATGCGGGGCGGCTCTGGCTATTGTTGCCTTCGGGAGTTCATCAAGTGAGTTTATCGGGTAAGTTGCCCGAACGTTCCATTCTTTCCCTCGCTTTGCCGATGATTCCTCAAAGTTTAGAGTCTCAGTTGCTGGGTTGGAGCTTGGAGGGTCGCTTACCCGGGGGGCGTGTGGCCAATACCTTGCAGTTAAAAAAGCTCACCGCTAGCTCCCAAACGAGTCATTCTATGGGGGGAGCGGCTTCGGTGCAGGGGATGTTGCCCTTTGTGGAATTGACTCGAAAACTCTCTTTGGGTTTGAAGTGGGAAATTTACAACCAGGTTCAAAGGATCGGGCCGAGTTCTGTTCCTATTGTGCTGCAAATTCCTCTCTTGCCCGGCGAGTCTCTAGTGACTCCCGGCATTGTCGTACAAGACGGTACGGCAATGATTCAATTGGCCCCGGAACAAAACGACCTCGAATACAAATCGGTTTTGGCGGAAAGCCCCCAAATCGTGCTGCGAGCTCCTCAATTGCCACAGCTTTTTGAGCGCTGGGAATTAGAGCTTAGTCCTGTGTGGCACGCGGAGTTTTCGGGGATAGCTCCCCTTGTCACAACGGGAATTTCTAATTTTGCCTTGCCTCAATGGCGACCCTGGCCTGGAGAAGAGGTTACCTTTAAGATTTCTCGGCCAGAGGCTGTTCCGGGTCCAACTTTGACCGTGGATGACTCTTTGCTCGAAATGTCTCCGGGGTTGCGTTTTACCGAGGCCAAGTTGCATTTGACCTTACGTAGTTCTCTGGGGGGACGACATGGAATTACCTTGCCCGCTGGGGCAATTTTACAGGAAGTAAAAATCAATGGGGTGGTACAGGCCCTCGCTTTAGAAAATCGTCGCCTCGTTTTTCCGGTGGTTCCTGGTCTTCAGACGCTGAGCGTAACTTGGCAGACCCCTCAAGGGATCGGCACCTTGTTTCGAAGCCCTGAGATTAGCTTGGGGCTGCCGAGCGTTAACGCCCAGCAAGTTTTTTATTTTCCACGAAACCGTTGGGTTTTGTGGGCCCATGGCCCCACGGCGGGCCCCGTGGTGTTGTTTTGGTTAGTGTTTTGTTTAATGGCCGTGGCCGCATGGATTTTGGGGAGAATGGCCTTAAGTCCCTGGGGCATGCTTTCTTGGTTTTTGTTGGGCATTGGGCTGTCTCAGTTTCCCGGTTGGCCTGAGTGGGCGGCTTTGGGGGTGGTAGCTTGGGTCTTTGCCTTGGCAAGACGTCGGGAAAAAATCGGGACTTCCACATTAGGATTCAACCTTCGCCAAATTTTCTTAGCGTTTTATACTCCACTAGCCTTGCTTGTGGTGGGGGTTTCGATTCATCAAGGCTTATTGGGAAACCCTAAAATGGGCTTGGTCGGTAATCTTTCTACGGGCTCCGAACTGCGTTGGTATCAAGACCTCAGTGGTGCCGTGTTACCGCAAGCCTGGGTTTTTTCCGTGCCTCTGTTTATTTATCGAATAGCCATGTTGCTCTGGGCACTTTGGGTGGCTTGGGCGCTCGTTGGTTTATTGCGTTGGGCATGGGATTGTTTTGTTAGCGGCGGTTTGTGGAGGCCTTTTGGATTTTGGAGAAAAAAACAAAACGCCTCTTCCCAAGGATAGGGCGAGGCAGTATCGAGCTAAGCCCCATGAAGGGAGTCGGGTTTTGAGGAAGGAAAGTGACATGAATTGTGTTGTGCGCCAGCGCCGTTTTTTTTCTTTTGCTTACTTGGGAATATTCTTTTTGTTGCCCACCTTGCTAGGTCTGCGTTGGGAGGATGTTCCCAACCCTCAAGCGGAGCGCAAAAGTTTTGTTCAAGATTCGGCGGGTGTTTTGGATGCCGAATGGACTCGTGCCATTGATGGGCTTGCACAAGATTTAGAAAAAAGCACGGGCATTGAGTTGGCTGTGGTGACCGTAGATAATTTGCAAGGGGAAGTGTTGGAAGATTACGCCGAAAAGTTATTCAAACGGTTTGGAATTGGTAAGGCGGCTCAAGACAATGGCTTGCTGATTTTATTTGCGTTGGAAGAACGCAAAATTCGCTTAGAGGTCGGTTATGGTTTGGAGGGCACCCTGACCGATGCCTTGAGCAAACGCCTGATCGAAACTTACGGCATTCCGCAATTTAAACAGGGGCAGTATGCCCGGGGACTCTTCGACTTGGCCCAGCAGGCCGCTGTTCAATTGGCCAAGGCCGAAGGCAAGCCGCTAAGTCTGCGAGCCTTGTCTACCTCTTTGCCTCAAACCTATCTTTCTTCCCGTTCGGAGGAAAATCTCGAGGCGATTCCCGCCCAGGGTTCTGGCCTGCCCAGGGGCTTTTTCTTTGTTTTTGTCGGACTTTTTGTTGTTAGCAACGGAATGTATGGCCTGACACAGGTGTTTCGTTATCCCGCAACGAAGGCCTTGACCCTCAAAAAGCAAATTGCCCAGCGTCTAAACTCCTCCAGTGTGGCGACGGCAGCTGTGACCTCTGGGATTTTTTTCTTTTTGGGAAAATTCTTCGTTGTGGGTCCGGTTCTGCTTTGGAGCACGGTGGCTGGGACTGGGGGCTTGATCCTGTTGTGGCATCAATTAGGAAAGCTTTTATTGCGGCGTTTGGAGCACTATCACGTGAGCTGTCCTCAATGTGGAACCGCGATGCAGCTGCTCTCGGAAAGTGCTGACGATGCCTTTTTAAGTGAAGAAGAATTGGCGGAGGAGAGGGCGGGGGGCATGAATTACGAGTATTGGCAATGTTCTTCTTGTCAAACCTTGGAGCGGTTTGAGGTTCGACTTTCGAGTGCGAAGCGTTGTCAGCAATGCAAACGACGCACCTTGGTTGAAACCTCACGAACATTGCAAGCCGCCACCCATCATTCCCAGGGACAAAGACAAGTTACCCGTCATTGTCATAATCCCAAGTGTGGTTACGAAAAAGTCTCTTTGTTGGTTATTCCCATGTTGGTGAGTAGTTCTGGATCCTGGTCTTCGGGGGGGTCGTCTTCTTCGGGATCTTTTGGAGGAGGTTCTTCTGGTGGGGGAGGTTCTTCCGGGAGTTGGTGAGCTTTTTAGTTTTTCCATAGTCCCAATTTTTTATGTTGGGCTTCTTGCTGCCAACGGGAAAAACGCTCCGGGTCGGGAAAAGGATAGCGTGTCAGGGCTTCGGCAAAACCGTGTTGTACCAATAATTGGTTAAGAAAAAATTCCTCTACGGGTCCCGTTTTTTTTCCGGGATTTTTTCCACGGAGAATTTTTTCTACCTGGTTTTTTTCTCGGGAAAAATACACGAAGGCCAACACGCGCCCGTAATCGTCTTGTGCTTCGGGCCCCAGTACCAAACGCACTTTCTGACCTTCTAAGAGTTTTTTTGTTTGCTGAGTGGCCTGTGTACCCAAAAGCAAAACCTCGCTTTCGGATTTTTTCCAGAGACGTGCCTGGCGTTGGAGTTTTTCAGAAAAATGGGTTTCGGGTGCGTCAATGCCGATTAAACGTACACGGCCTATTTCTTGAACATCGAGGGTATCGCCATCTACGACTCGTAACACACGATATAGCGTGGGAGGCTCGGTGCAGTATCCCGAGGAGGGAATCCCCCAACAGACTAGGAACAATAGCCATAGCGAAACTTCCGCTAAGAATTTTTTTGGGTGCATGGAGACGAAGGGTTAGGGAGTTTTTTGCAGCTAGGCAATTGCTTTTTACGACTGAGTTGGAGTGGAGAGAGTTTGCAATGCCTTTTCTAGCTGGGTTGCGAAATGGCGAAGGGGGTCTTTGTTGGCGAGGGCCTTGTCGTAAAGATGCGGAAGTTGCGTTTTGAGCTGAGGATATTGGGTCAATTGAGATTGTCCCATCCTCCACAGGGTTTCGATTTGAGAGGGAATTTCGAACATCGAGGTAAAGTTTTTGTGGGCAATGGCCGGGGTTAACAGGGTGCTAAAATGACGTGCGGCCAAGTCTAGGGCTTCGGCGGGGTACGCGGTGTTTTCTAAGGACATGAGTCGTCCGAGCAGCCAACCCCGCATCCACAGAATTTCGGGGACGTTCAGTAAATGGCCCTCTTGAGACCAGCGCTGAATTTCTAAGGGGCTTGCCCTGAGTAGGTTGTATTCTCGACGAAAAAGAAGAGCCAATTCTTTTCCTAAGGTTGGAGCGTGAGCGAGCCACTCGCTCATTGGGTGAGGGTTGCTAGCCGAGCTGATTTCTCGGCTAAGCCAATGTCCCCAATATCGTGCCAGGTTGTTCAAAAATGCTGGAGGGCTTGCGACGAAATGAGTTTTGAGGGCCATCACTAGAGGGCCCGTGAGAGCTTTTTCTAATGTCGTAGCTGGACCTTTGACAGCGTACTCTGTTTCTCGAATGAGAAAGAGCAATTGATCTGCGTTCCACAACGGAGGCGTCGTAGAATTGCGGAGCCTGCTCAGCAACAAGCGAGGATGGGTTTTTGCCTCTTGAGCGGAGCAGCGGGGCAAAGGGTTCCAGGTGAGTTGATTTTGTCCGGCAGCAAATCCCTCGGCATTGAGTAAAGCGGCCTGAAGTGCGGGTTCGGTTCCATTGGCCAAAGCTTGAGCGATATGGCGCTCTTCTTTGCGAAGTCGTTCGAGTAGGGCGATTTTGGCTTGCAGGGGAGGTGGCAGTAAGGTTGCTTTTTTGTCGTGGCGTTTTGTGGGTGCGGGTGGTGACGAGATTTCTCCAGAAGCGAGGGTGTTGGGGAGCTGAAGGCGCTCGATATGTCCTTGAAGGCATTGTTGCCAGGCGCCCAATTCAATTTTGAGTTGGGAAATGGATTTTGTTTGCAAACTCGACCAGGAGGATTTCCAAGGAGGGGTGGCCTCGGTTTTGCGCTGTGGAGAACTGGGGAGTTGGGTTGAGGGAGTGTCTCGGCTTTGTGGGGAAGCCTTCGAGGTTAAGCTGCCATCGCCACCCATCTCCAAAACTAGGGTAGGCCTCCATGAAATCTCGAAAAGCATCCGTGTTTTGTGCATCCAGCTGGAGGCTTCGCGAAGCCAGGGAGGGGTCTCGAATTGTCGGGTTTGAGCTTCGAGGTTTTGTTGGAGTCGCTGCCAAGACAGGGGAG
>DALYDW010000159.1:0-5610 GCA_031972915.1 bacterium | reverse complement strand
AGAGCAGACTTTTTATCGACCATGGGAAAGTACTACCTTTTCTTGAGACCCGCGAATGGGAGCCTCCTACTGAAGTGACAATGGGGTGTCAATGGATCAAATCTTGTCAATCGGTGGATGAAAGCGCCGCCGATTCTTTGTTTTAAGTGGTTTTTTCGGTGGCTTCTGTGATGACAACGAGTTTTTGATCTGATTCCACCGCGTCTCCTGCCTTGACGAGGATTTCTTGTACAACACCGCTTCGAGGAGCGGTTAATTCGTTTTGCATTTTCATGGCCTCGATAACCACCAGCGCTTGGCCCTTTTCAACCGTATCTCCTACTTTGACCTGAAGGGCCACGATTTTACCGGGCATGGGGGCGAGTAAGAGTCCTCCACCCATGGCGCCATCGCTTTGCGAGACCATTCGGCGTTTGGGATCGAAGACTTCCAGAAGGTACGGTAAATTTTGAATGTAAAGATCACAGCGATCTTGATGAAACGAGACATCGGCCTCGAGTACTTTGGAGCCATCCACCAAAAAAGAATAAAGGGTGGGGGTCGAAGTCAAGACCTCGAAGCGGTGGTTTGTGCCAGACAAGCTCAACACAAAACCCGACTCCTCAGGGGTGATTTCAACAGCGTATTCGGTTTCGTCCGATAAAACGGTATAGGTCTTTTTCAACGGGATTTCCTCGAGGCCCACTGGGATTTACGCCCTTGGTCTTTCCATAGGGAAGATTCTCCCGCCGCGGCGTCGGTTTTCGGTAAACTGACCTGGCGATCCCTTAGATACCGGGCCAGGGCCGCTGCCATGAGGTGGAGGGTTTTGTCTTCGGGTTCGACCTTGAGCAAGGTTGCTAAATGCTTTTCCACGAAGTGGGTGTCGTAATGGCCTTGGACAAAATCGGGCACACTCAAGGCCTGTAAGTGAAAGTATAAATTGGTTCGGGGACCGCTGATGCGGTATTCGCGCAGGGCGCGGCGCATACGTTCTACCGCTTCTTGGCGATCCGCACCGAAAGAAACCAATTTGCTTAAAATTGGGTCGTATTCCATGGGAATGGTGTAGCCCTGATAAATACCGTTATCGAGACGAATACCCGGTCCCAGTGGATATTGCTGTTCGATGACCTTTCCGGGAGAGGGGCGAAAATTATGGAAAGGGTCTTCCGCATAGACGCGACATTCGATGGCGTGGCCCCGCTGTTGAATGTCTTGTTGTTGCCAAGGGAGCACTTCACCTTCGGCCACGCGAATCTGGGCTTTGACGAGGTCGATTCCTGTCACCATCTCGGTGATGGGATGTTCCACCTGGAGACGGGTATTCATTTCCAAAAAGTAATAGTTTTGATCTTTGTCGACCAGGCACTCTACCGTGCCGGCGTTGTAGTAACCTACAGACTTGGCCAGGGTGACGGCCATCTCACAGACTTTTTGTCGGGTAGCCTCGGTGATGAAAGGAGAGGGCGATTCTTCGATGATCTTTTGATGGCGGCGCTGTACTGAGCACTCGCGTTCGAAGAGGTGAATAACATTGCCGTGGGTATCGCCCAAAATTTGCACTTCGATGTGATGGGGCCCAACAATGAGTTTTTCTAAGTAAACTGCGTCGTCCTTGAAGGAAGAACGGGCCTCGTTTTGCGCCATGGTGAAGGCGGTCTTCATGTCCTCGGCCTTTTCCACCGTACGCATGCCTTTTCCACCGCCTCCTGCAGCAGCTTTGATCAGCACGGGAAAGCCGATTTGTCGAGCAACCTCTAAGGCTTCGTCGGCGTCGCGCAAGGGACGTTCGATACCGGGGACCAGGGGAACTCCTGCCTGCACAGCAATCTTGCGAGATTCGATTTTGGAACCCATTCGATGAATAACATCGGGAGAAGGTCCAATGAAAATCAAACCGGCCTTGTCGACGGCTTCGGCGAAATGGGGATTTTCTGAGAGAAAACCATAGCCAGGATGGATGGCATCGGCGCCGCATTTTTTTGCGACGGCAATAATTTTTTCCCAATTGAGATAGCTCTCGGACGGGGCGGCGGGGCCGATGGCGTAGGCCTCGTCAGCACGGCGTACGTGCAAGGCATTGCGATCGGGCTCGCTAAAAACCGCGACACTTTGAATGCCTAGGTCGCGGCAGGCGCGAAGTACTCGAACAGCGATTTCACCTCGGTTGGCGATGAGAATTTTTTTAATTTTTTTTCGTTGGATCATGGCGACGTCGTCTCAACGGGTGTCATTGGCTTACAAAGGAATGTTGCCGTGTTTTTTTTGTGGATTTTGATCCACTTTGTTTTTGAGCATTTCCAGAGCGCTAATGATTTTCTTTCGTGTGGTGCGGGGCTCGATGATTTCATCGATGTAGCCTAACTCCGCGGCCTTATAGGGCGTGGCAAAAGTATCTCGATATTCTTGAATGAGTCGATCCCGTTCTTGTTTGGTATCGGAGGCTTCTTTGAGCTCTTTGCGAAAGATGATGTTGACGGCACCGTCGGGTCCCATCACCGCGATTTCGGCAAAGGGATAGGCGTAGTTGATGTCTCCACGGATATGTTTGGAACTCATGACGTCGTAAGCTCCGCCATAGCCTTTGCGAGTAATGACAGTCACCTTGGGAACGGTGGCTTCGCAGTAGGCGTAAAGCAACTTGGCCCCGTGCAAAATGATGCCGCCAAACTCTTGGTCGGTACCGGGTAAAAAGCCCGGTACGTCGACAAAGGTAACGATGGGAATATTAAAGGCATCGCAAAATCTGACAAAGCGCGCGCCCTTGATGCTGGCATCGATATCGAGACAGCCCGCTAAAATCATGGGTTGGTTGGCTACAATACCCACGGTGCGGCCATTGTAACGACCGAAGCCGACTAACAAATTTTTAGCGAAATCAGGACCGACCTCGAAAAAATAACCATCGTCCAAGGTGCTCTTGACGAGGGTGCGCATATCGTAGGGTTTGTTGGGTTCGTCGGGAATGAGTTGGTCGAGAGCCTCATCCTCTCGGTTGGGGCTGTCTTGAGTGGAAAGACGAGGGGCATCCTCGGCATTGTTCGAGGGCAAAAAGCTGAGCAACTCGCGAATTTTGAGCAGGGCTGCTTCGTCGTTGGGGGCACGGAGCAAAGAAACCCCCGATTTACTGTTGTGGGCCACGGCTCCGCCCAATTCTTCTTTGGTCACTTCCTCGTGGGTCACGGTTTTAATGACTTCGGGACCCGTGATGAACATATGGGCCGTGTTTTCTACCATGAGGATGAAATCGGTCAGCGCCGGAGAATACACCGCGCCTCCTGCACAGGGCCCCATGATAACGGAGATTTGGGGAACGACTCCGCTGGCCATGACATTGCGTTCATGGATCTCGCCATGAAAACCGGAGCTCCGGTTTTCATGGCGAGATCCATGACTTTGCAAACTTTTTTTGCGAAGGCCTCGCCTAAGGAACCACCGAAACTAGTGAAGTCTTGGGAAAAGACGAACACGGTGCGACCCTCGACGGTGCCGTAACCGGTGATGACGCCATCTCCTAAAATTTTTTTATCGCCCATGCCGAAGTCACTACAACGATGGGTCACGAAACGGTCGATTTCGACAAAGCTACCGGGATCTAAAAGCAAATCAATGCGCTCTCGGGCCGTAAGTTTTCCGGCCTTGTGTTGGGCCGCGATGCGATCATCGCCCCCCCCGGCCTCGGCCACGCGGTTTTTTTCTTTCAGAGTATCGAACATTTTTTGATTGGTAGGCATGGGCTCCTCTCCAGTGGGCTGGCTCCATAATTATTTGTGGACGGCTAGGCAAGGATAAATCCTTGATGGGGGTGGGCCGTAGGCCAGACCGAGGCGCAGCCAATGGAGATGAGTTGGGGGCATTGAAGAAAAAAACCCTTAGGGCGCTGTTTTTACAGCATCCTAAGGGTCGAATAAAAATAGATCTTATCTACGGGTTATTTATTCATCGTCGTAACAGCCCACGGTGCCGTCTTCGAGGGTGGCAGCCTGTTCGCAAAAGAGGACCTCACCATCACAATAACCATCCACCTCTGTGCAGCCCTCTGTTTCGCCATTTGGGCAACAAAGCGGCGAACTTTCAAAGGGGCCCGTGCCGCTCTCAATGATTAGGCAGGTATTGACGACGCATGCATTAGGAATATAGGCGCGGATAGTCCCTCGGATATTCGCCCCATATTCTAGAGTATAGGCCGTTGTTCCCGTGGGGCAGGGGGTTGTTCCCTTTAACGTAAGGGCGCCTGTCGCACTGCTAAAACAAACGTTTTTGTTAAACAGACTAGGATTGCTTCCAACGTAGGAACAGGAACTAGGTACGTAGTTACAAAAGTTGTTATAGGCTTTTGCTTCCAGAGAAAATGCTACGATGGACAAGACAAACCCAGCCAGCGTTATTGCTTTGAGTCGCATAACACCACCTCCTCTTTACACAATTTTGAACAAGACCCGGAAACTTCGGAAAAATACTAAGCATTGATGGTGAAGGAAGTATGCAGAAGAATCAACGGAGGAGCTGGTTTTTCAGAATGATACTGGGAGGCTCTAAGTCGGAGCCACGGCCAAAACGGTGAGTAAAATCCTGGAGGTATGTCCCCTTGAGTTTTGAGGGCAACAAGTCGCTTAAAACTATTTTTCTCGAAAATAATTTTTGATCTTCTTCGTTCATCCGCCAGCCAATTATCCACGTACGATGGCAATAACCATCAACGGCCATGGCGAAAAAAACGGATCGTTTTAGCTAAAATCACGAGTTACACGATGCTGTACCGCAGCTCGGCTTACCGCTTTGGCGACGGCTGCATGGACCAAAGGATTGAGAGGATCGGGGATGAGTTCGTCGGCGGGAGTTTCGGAAACGATGGCTTGGGCAGCTGCCAAAAACATTTCGGGGATGAAACGGGTGGCCTTGGAGTCTACGGCACCTTTGAGGATCCCTGGAAATCCCAAGAGGTTGTTGACCCGACTACCATCGGTGGCAAACGCCGCCCCCGCCTTAAGGGCATCTGTTGTGGAAATTTCCGGGAAGGGATTGGAAAGGGCAAAGATGATTTGTCCCTTTTGAATATCCTCGGGTTTGATGAGTCCGGGCATCCCTGTGGTGGCGATCACCACCTGGCACTGTCGCATGATGTCTTTGAGCTCGGCGACTTCTCCTCCCATGTCCCTAAAACGTTTTCGAGCCTCTTCTCCCAAGTCGGTACCCAGAACGGCCTTACCGGTGTGTTTCATAATAAGATTGGCGATGGCTGAGCCTGCAGCTCCCAAGCCAATTTGCCCCACGGTGGCCTGTTGCAGATCGAGATGAGTGATGCGGCTCGCGTTGATCAGTGCGGCCAAGGCGACGGTTGCGGTGCCGTGCTGATCGTCGTGAAAAACGGGGATTTTAAGCCGCTTGTCTAAAATCTCTTCGATTTTGTAGCAGTCGGGGGTGCGAATATCCTCGAGTTGAATGGCCGAAAAGGTATCGTGAATGGTTTCTACTGCTTGGACAAATTCTTCCACATCGAGGGTGTTAATGAGAATGGGCAGCATATGCAGGCCTGAAAACTGATTACAGAGGGCCGCTTTACCCTCCATGACCGGCATGGAGGCTACGGGGCCAATGTTGCCAAGCCCTAACACGCGGCTGCCGTTG
>DALYDW010000158.1:0-5613 GCA_031972915.1 bacterium | reverse complement strand
GCATCTTCCATAACCATTTTAACCACCCCTAAAGGATTACCAGGACCCGGAGGCGTTTTTTGCGCGTTCTTCGCCCAATCACTCGCGGGCGGTATCCACCAAGGATTCCAAATAAGCATACTGATGTTAAAATCCCGCTGCGGCGTTGGATATTTGGGCATCCCAACCGCCACTAAATAGCTTTTAATTTTTTGTTCATCGACAAAAAGATCGATACGAGTTGCCGGAATATTCAATCGCAAGCGCACACGTTCCGAGGGCACAAAGTTAGTCTCAGTTTGTTGAGCTTGTATTTCTGGGGTGGGCAACGTGGTAATTGCAGAACTATTTTGTGGAAGGTCGCTCTTAGAATTTCCACTGGAAAAAACCCAGCCGGAACTCATTGCTAATACAACACCAAAACAAGCCACGAGGGGGTATTTCGTTCCTTTTCCCATACCGATACACTCCTCTTCCAAGAGGAGCCCCAGGCCAAAGTCCCACCCAGGGAGAAATCTCCTCAAACCCCTTCTCTCCTTCGCCAAACCCAAAAAGTTTAACACAGGGTAAAGAAGGGGAGCAAAAAACAAAAACTACTTCCCCAAACAAAATTCCTGGAAAATTTTATCGAGGATGTCTTCCGTAGAGATTTCGCCAATTAATTCGCCCAAAAAACGGGCTGCCTCGCGAAGGTCGGCGGCCACGCACTCTGCGGGCAGCCTATCCGCCAAAGCTTGATGGGCGCGACTTAAAGAAACAAGCGCCTGTTGCAGGGCCCGTTGGTGGCGCGCATTGTTAAGATAGGCGTGGCATTGTGCGCGACCTTGAGTCACGCCTATGGCCGCCCCGATGCTGCGTTTGAGCGTTTCCAAACCGGTTCCGTTTACCGCCGAAACGCACAAGGGGGCAGGGGACAACAATGTCCAGTGGGATGGTAAAGCATCAGAAAAATCTTTTGAGAAACAAGCCAGCTCCAATTGGGACACGTTCGAATTGGGAGAAAGCTTATCTATTTTGTTCGCCACCACCAAAACCCGCCCCTGAAGGCTCTGGGCCACTTCGCCGTCGGCCTCGGTCCATCCGTCGGCCGCATCCACCAACCAAAGGATTAAATCGGCGGACTCGGCCTTCAGCCTTGATCTTCGAATTCCCTCTTGCTCAACAGCCTCTTCGCCTTCTCGTAAACCCGCTGTATCGAAAATTTGATAAGCGACTCCGTCCCAATTCGCCCAAGCCTCAATGACGTCCCGAGTAGTTCCTGGACGATCATGGACAATGGCTCGATCCTCCCCCAAAAGCCGATTGAGCAGACTCGACTTTCCCACATTGGGGCGCCCGACCAAGGCTAAACGCACCCCCTCCCTTAACAAGCGGCCCACCTGAAATTTTTCTAGCCAAGTCCGCAAAACTTCGGCGATTCGCTCGATTTGTTTTAGGGTTTGTTGGGGGGCAATTAACTCGATATCTTCTTCGGGAAAATCAATGGCCGCCTCCACTCTAGCCAGCAAATCCACACATCGAATTCGAAGGCTTCTTATTTCTTGAGAAAGGCGTCCTTCTAGCTGTTGTTGGGCATTGTGCAAGGCCGCCTCCGATTGGGCGTGGATGAGAGCCCCTACGGCCTCGGCTTGCAGCAAATCCATCTTCCCGTTGAGAAAGGCTCTCCGAGTAAATTCACCCGGAGCGGCTGGCCTCAAACCCCAAGACAGCAAGACCTCTAAAAAACGATGCAACAAAAGAGGTCCACCGTGAACTTGAATCTCCACCACCTCTTCTCCGGTATAGGAGTGCGGGGACCTCATCCAAACAGCTAAGCCCTCATCTAAGCGTAGCTCAGTTTCAGGGTCAACCAATGGGCCAAAGTAAAGTTGGTGAGATTTAAATCGATCGACAGGGCGCCTGCCGCGCCATAGTGCCCGCAAAGCCTCTGGGGCCTTAGGACCACTGATCCGCAACACGCCGATGCCCCCCTCTCCCGGTGGAGTAGCCACGGCGACGATCGTGTCATTTTGTGGGGGGAGGGCCTTCATTCTTTTCTCCCTAGACTTAGCCACCACCGAGTTTCAAGACCTGAGGCCCCAATCGAGGATTGTTAAAGACAAGCCCTTTTTCAAAAACCTTAAGCCGAAGATTTTTTACGCCCAAAAAGATCTCTCAAAGATAAATCGTGCTGGTGCATATATTGCTGCCCCACGGTCATCAGGTTGTTCACAAAAATGTAAAGCACCAAACCTACGGGCAAAAACAACATGAAGGCCGTGAACATAATCGGCATGAGCATCACCATTTTTTGTTGAGCCGGATCCACTGCCGAAGGAGTCATCTTTTGTTGAATGACGAAGGAGATGCCCATCAAGATAGGCAGGATAAAATAAGGATCGGGCGCGGAAAGATCACGATAAAAAGCAAAGAACGGCGCATGATAAAGCTCGGTCGCATTATAAAGCACCTTGTAGAGGGCAATATAAATTGGCATTTGAATCAGCATAGGCAAACAGCCGCCCATGGGATTCACCTTATGTTGCCGAAATAAATTCATGGTCTCCGTATTTAGCCGCTCTCGATCGTCTTTGTATTTTTCGCGGATCGCTTTGAGCTGAGGCTGCAACTGTTGCATACCCTTCATGGAGGCCATGGATTTTTTGGTCAAAGGGTAGAGTAGGAGCTTGATCACTATCGTCAGAAAGATAATGGCCAAACCCCAATTTCTCAGAAACGAATGAAAAATTTTCAACGAAGCCAAAATAGGGCGGGCCACGACACCAAAAAAACCGAAATCAATCGCTTGATCCAAACCCGCTTGGGCGAAGGGCTCTAAGTAAGTGGGATCCTTAGGGCCCAAGTAAAGGGTAAATTGGGCCTGGCGCGTTTCACCGGGAATCAGGGTCTGGGAGGGATATTGCAGCTCAGCGTAGGCCAGATCACCTTGTTTTCCGTAAGTACTTCGATTTTGTGGCGATAAACTGCGAGCCAAAACGGCCCGTAAGAAATACCGGTCTTCCAAGCCCGACCAAGTGATATCTCCCTCCACCTCTACTCGTGACCCCAATTTATTCCAGTTGTTGTCCCGTTTCACTTTATTCGCCAAACGGTAGAGCGGCGTAATCCATTGGGGTTGGGCCCCCATTCCCAAGAATTTTTTTCCTTCTTGGTGATTTTGTGGAAGGGTCAATCTTAAACCTGGAGCTAAAACCTGGGGAGTTGCCCCCGTGTTCTTCAGCTGAACATCTACGTCCAAGGTATAAGCCTGGTTGCCGAGCTTGACCGTTTGCACCCACTCCAAACCACTGGGCAGGGTCGCCCGATAAACCAGGGTATTGCCTACTTTTTCTCCAGAAAAGTAGGGGATCAAGGGGGTCCCCGAAACCTGTAACAAGAAAGCAATGGGCGCGGGGTCCGTCTTTCCGCCTAAGAGATCCGTATGGGGCCCCTTGTGATCGGGTTGCTGATAAAAATTTTGTAGCCACCAATGCAGAGGCAGACCTGTTTGACTAGTCAGTTCAGCCAAAATCAAAGGCGTCTGAAGATTTTCGCTTTGAATGGGGGCCTGGGCTTGGGTCTCGGCGGAGACGTTCAATAAAGGGGTGGGGGAGGGAAGGGCATTCGCTCCCACGGGGTTTGACACTCCCGAAGAAACGGGAGCCTGAGCCGCCGCAGGATTATTTTGGGGGACCTTGTAAAAAACTCCGTAATAAAGAAGCAATACCAAGCTGCTCAAGACAACGGCTATGAGAGTTCTCTTTTCCATGGATTAAACTTTCCCTCGCGATGCCATCTCTCCTTGGGATTGGGAAACAACCGGGTCCCAACCCCCAGGATGAAAGGGGTGACAGCGCAATAAACGGCCTAAAGACTTGGCAACGGCTCGAAAAAAGCCGAAGCGCTCAAAACTTTCTAGGGCATATTGGGAACAGGTGGGGTGAAAACGGCAGCGCGGTCCTAAAAAAGGAGAAATTCCTTTTTGATAGAACCGGATCATGTACCGAACCACCGTATTCACAAACCTTCCTCATTCAGAGGTAAAACCTGTCCCGCATTGGACTCAGCTGCGATTCGCCAGCGGTTTTTTAAAAAACTTCAGTTGAGTTCTAATCGCTTAAAAACCCTAAGCACCCAAGCGCGAAACTCCGGCTCTCGTGCCGCGGGCACCGGTCGATTGCTGTAAAAAAGCAAATCCTTGCCACCTAAACTCTCGGCTCTCTGACGAAAGAGTTCCCGAAAAAGTCTTTTCAGGCGATTTCGATCGACCGCTCGGCGATTTTTTTTTTTGAGAGAACTAAACCTAGACGAGCGTGGCTCCCCCCGCTGTCACGAAATCGAACTACAAAAAAAGGCGTGAAGATTTTTTGTTCGGAAGCAAAGAGTTCACGAAAAATCTTGGGATCGCTCAGGCGCTGTTTCTTGGAGAAGGTAAAGCGGTTCAATCGGCGTCCATTTCGTTTAGCACGCTCATCTATTTTTCGTAGACGACCTTCGTCAAACGCTTTCTGCCTTTTGCACGACGACTTTTGAGGACGCTCTGACCACCCGGGGTTTCCATCCTCTGACGGAATCCGTGTTTACGTTTAGCCTTGGTTTTACTGGGTTGAAATGTCCGTTTCATGGAAAATTACCTCGAATTTATTTAAATCTCTCATTGTTTAAAAAAGGTGCGGTGAAACCATTTTTAATTTTTTAAGTCAACGCGAAAAAAAACATTCTCATAACCGTAGAGTTAGAGTTTTGCAGAAAAAAAATCTTGCCAATGCTCGTGCAAGAGTTTTACAAACACCTCCGCTCGAGGAGAAAAATCACTCCTCGGTGCAAAAGAAAAAATCCTAAAAGTTCTTTGAAATAAGTTTTTCGAAAGTCAAACCTGCGCGAGATCTTCGTTTCTCTTTTTGTTTCTTTTTTTCTCTCGTGGGGAAGAACAAGAGCCTCTTCGAGAACTCCTCTCGGTCGTCTGTTGTTTTTTATCCTTTGAGTTTAGGTTTTCCCGAACCATCTTCCAGTCCGTATAAGTTTTTTTTTCGGGAAATCGCTAACCGAAAGGATAAAAGGTTTCCTTCCAGAGGTCTTTTCTTTCCAATCGAAAATTCTTATTTCAAAAATCCAACCGCTGTTCCTACGGCCTGGGGTATGGTTTTCGCGGAACACGGCCTTCTATTCTACTCGGGTTTCCCGTGTAAAGGCCTAAGTCCGTCTATTTATCCTCATGCTTGGGATAAGATGGGGATAACTCGAGGATTTTTTTTATAACCGTTTGATTTTAAACTAGTTTTTTATTTTCCACAATCTTGGGATAGCTTGTGGACAGGTTGTTTTGCGCCCTGATCCAAGATCTATTTTTTTGCTGTTTTTGTTATTTTCATGGAAAACGCTATCCAAAAGGTAATCGCGACTCTCCAGACCAAAATCAGCGGGATTAATTTTAACAACTGGATCAAGCCCGCTACTTTTAGCCTTTCTCAAAACCAACTGACTATCGGTGTCCCCAATAAATTTATCCGCGATTGGATTACAGAGAACTATCTTCACTTAATCCAATACGAGCTTTTTAAGATTACGGGCTCGGAGCATAGCATCCAGTTTGAAATGCTTCCCGAGCGTCCGAGTGAGCCCAAGGCGGCGGGGGAAGCGCCTTCAGAAAATTCA
>DALYDW010000157.1:449-5674 GCA_031972915.1 bacterium | reverse complement strand
AAAATATCGCGAATCCTGTGACATCCTAATCATAGATGATATTCAGTTCATCGCAGGTAAAGAGCGAACTCAAGAAGAGTTTTTTCATACTTTTAACTTTCTCTACGAGTCCAGACGCCAAGTAGTCTTAACCTCGGATCGTTTTCCCAAAGATATTCCCCAACTAGAAGAACGATTGCGCTCTCGCTTTGAGTGGGGGCTTATCGCTGATATTCAGCCGCCCGACACCGAAACCCGGGTCGCCATTCTTCGTAAAAAGGCCGATGCCGACAAAATCGCACTTCCTAACGAAGTAGCCATGTTCCTCGCCACCCAGATTCGAAGTAATGTTCGAGAACTCGAAGGTTCCCTAATCCGACTTTCGGCTTTTGCATCCCTTTCCGGCAGTCAAATTACTTTAGAAATGACACGCGAGGTTCTAAAGGACATTTTACCGAACCGTGCGCGCAATATGACCGTAGAGGCCATACAAAAGTTGGTGGCTGAGCATTACAATTTAAAAATTAGCGACTTAAAATCACCGCGCCGACTAAAAGTAATTACCGTTCCCCGACAGATCGCGATGTTTTTGTGTCGAAAACACGTCAAATCCAGTTTTCCCGAATTAGGAATGAAGTTTGGTGGTAAAGATCATTCCACCGTCGTGCATGCGGTGCAAAAGATCGAGAAGCTTTTGCAAAAAGATCTCTCCCTGCGTAATGAAGTACAAAACTTAGAAAAACGTCTCGAATCTGAAATCCATTAAGAGCCTTTTCCCAGAACATTTTCGGCCCATTTTTGACCTTTACAGGAATGGTGAGCGGCGATAGCCAAACTTTAAAATAGACTGTGGAAAAAGCAGGGTAAGAAATTTGGGAAAAACAGCGGATAAGTTTTACCTGGGCATAATGTCTTCTAAAGGAGAAAAGAATCCACGTAGATATCTATATAGATTATGTCTAAGAATCATGGGCTTATTTGAGTTATCCACTTATTCACAGGCCCTAAGACTATTACGGTTTATAAATATATACTTATTATTATTAAGTTGGGTGTGCACGAAACAAAACTCCAAGGATAAAACTTGAGGTTTTGGTGGAGGAAAAGATGGAATTTAAAATTGCTCGAGAAGCTTTAAAAAATGCCTTGGCCTGGACTCAAAATGTCGTTGAAAAGAAAACCACGAAGCCCATTCTTTCCAATGCCCTTTTGGAGGTACAAGAAAGCAATTTAAGAATATCGGCTACGGACCTCGAGGTAGGAATTCAAATTAATCTTCCGGCTAAAGTTCAAAAAACAGGTCAATGGGCGGTTCCAGCTAAAAACCTCTATGACATCGTAAGAGAAATTACGGCTGAGGAAATTCACTTTCGTCGTAAAGAAGAACAATGGTTAGAAATATCGGCAGGACGTTCTAAGTTTAAGGTCGCCGGTTTACCGTCCCAAGAGTTTCCCACCATGCCCCCCTTGCCTCAAACCGAGCCTTTCAACTTGGATGCTCCGATTTTAAAGAGCATGATCGCAAAAACTTTATTTGCCGTTTCTACCGATGAAACCAAATACAATCTCAACGGAATTTATTGGGAAGCTTCTCAAGAAAAGTGTTTGAGGATGGTGGCTACTGACGGCCATCGCTTGTCGATGAGCGAGCGGGAAATGACACAAAAAATAAAATGGGCAAAACCCGTTCTTTTGCCCAGAAAAGGCGTTTTAGAAATTCAGAAAATGATTCAAGACGAAGAGGGAATTTTACCCCTTTGGGTTGAAGGCCGTAACGTTATTGTTCGATTAGGAGAGAAAATTCTTTTTGTTCGCTTAATCGAGGGAGATTTTCCCGATTATCGACAAGTTTTGCCTAAAAATAACGATCGTGGGGCCGTGCTTTCTAAAGAGCATTTTGTTGGAGCCTTGCGTCGCGTGTCTTTACTGAGTCAGGATCATAACCGTGGAGTTAAGATGACTTTTTCCAGCGGTCATTTGGAATTACTTTGTTCCAATCCCGATTTGGGTGAGGCCCGAGAAGAAATTGAGTGTGATTACAAAGGCAATCATCTGGAGATAGGATTTAACTACCGTTACTTTTTAGATGTTCTTGCGGTTTTAGAGGATGAAAAAGTCTTTTTAGATTTGAAAGACGAGGTAAGTCCTTGTTTAATTCGCTCCGAAGTCGACAAGGGCTTTCTTAGCCTCGTGATGCCCATGCGGCTTTAGCCAAAGGGTACCGGGTGTCCTTAAAAAATATTTCCATCGAAAATTTTCGCAATCTCCGCCGGATCGATCTCGAGCTTGAAACGGGTCTGAACGTGTTAGTTGGAGAAAACGGACAAGGAAAAAGCAATTTTCTTGAAGCCGTTTATTACCTCGCTAATGGGAAATCCTTCCGAGGGGCGCTTCGCGAACATTTAATTCAAGAGGGTAAAACTCAGACGAATTTGTTTGCTAACTTAGTTTCAGGGGGCTTGGAGTTTTCTGTTGATCTGGAAATTTATAGCCAAGAAAAAAACTTAAAACTATGCGGAAAGCCCCAGCACCGTTGGAATAAAATTCGTGAGCTGTTTCAGGTTTTGGTTTTTACTCCTGATTCTACCCAATTGTTTCGGACATCGCCCTCTGTAAGGCGCCATTATTGGGATGGAGCCTTGACTTTACAGTATCCGACTGCTGGATCGAAGTTATCCGATTATCAAAAGGTATTACGTTCGAGAAATCGGCTTTTAGAGTCCGGTGCCCCCGCGGCTCTTTGTGAGCCCTTTGATCGACAATGGGCCCAATTGGCCTTTGAGATCTATCAAGCTCGAATTCGATATCTGGAAGATTTGCTTCCCTATTGGAGAAAACGGCTTGGAGAGATTTTGCGAGGCGATAGGGAGCTTCAAGCCCGATGGGTGGGAACATTAGCCTCTCAGCCCCAATCGAGCCCAGATTTTTATGAAGAAATTTTAGCCCGCTTTCGCCATGAGGAGCGCCGCCGAGGTCAAACCTTGGTGGGACCCCATCGAGAGGACTTACAGGTGACCCTTGGGGGAAAAGGGGTGAAAGAAACTGCCAGCCAAGGACAACAACGTATTTTAGTAATCGCCTTGAAATTGGCCGAGGCCGATTTATTTCTTCGACACCGAGGAATCGCTCCCTTATTTCTCTTGGACGATTTAGGAAGCGAATTAGATCCTAAACACCTGAGTCTTTTGCTGAGGACCCTAGAAGAACTGCAGGCTCAAACTTTGTTGACCACCACCTTGGGAGAAAGTTTTTCCCAACTTTCTGGAAGAATCTATCGAGTTCGAGAAGGGATTATCGAAGAACAACTTCGTTCTTAATTGAGCCGAGGAGGAAGCCCTTGAGCGCTTTACAAGCCGGGGGGGCTATGGTACGCGAAACTACTTTTGCCTTTCTCTTTCATCCACTTAAGGGCTGCGGGCTTTGAGGAGATCTTCATTGTCATCCAACGACGAGAACAATAGTTCCACCGGGGTACAAAATTACAACTACGATGCTAGCGCGATTAAGGTTTTAGAGGGCCTTGACGCTGTACGTAAGCGCCCCGCCATGTACATTGGTTCTACGGGATCCGCTGGGCTACATCACCTGGTCTACGAGGTAGTAGATAATTCCATCGATGAGGCCCTAGCGGGTTATTGCGATACCATTCACGTTACCATTCACATCGACAACTCTATCACCGTTGAAGACAATGGTCGGGGCATTCCTGTGGATATCCATCCGACAGAGGGGGTTTCCGCCGCGGAGGTGGTTCTCACCAAATTGCATGCCGGAGGCAAATTCGAGCATAGCGCCTACAAGGTATCTGGTGGCTTGCATGGAGTTGGGGTAAGTTGCGTTAACGCTCTTTCCACTGAGCTTGATTTGGAGATTCGACGGGAGGGCAAGGTTTATCATCAACGCTACCACCGGGGCGTCCCTCAAAAGGCCCTGGAGCAAACAGGAAAAACCCAAGAGCGCGGCACGAAGGTTTGGTTTAAGCCCGACTCGGAGATTTTCGAAGCTACCGAGTATAGTTTTGATATTCTTTCGAATCGACTTCGTGAACTTTCTTTTTTGAATAAGGGCATTCGGATTACGATTAGCGACGAGCGCAGTGCTAAAAAACACGAATTTCAGTACGAGGGCGGAATTGTTAGTTTTGTTGAGCACCTTTCTAAAAACAAGGCGCCACTGCATCAAAGCCCCATCTACTTTGAGGCCGAAAAAGACGGTTGTATTGTAGAGATAGCCTTACAGTGGAATGACGGTTACGCTGAAAAAATATTTTCGTTCGTGAATAACATTAATACGATCGATGGTGGAACTCACGTTACTGGTTTTAAGTCGGCCCTTACCCGAACGGTTAACACAGCCTTACAAAGTCACAATCTTACTAAAGCCCTCAAGGGAGATGGTTTAGAGGGAGAAGACATTCGAGAAGGACTGACGGCCGTCATTTCCATTAAGGTGCCCGACCCTCAATTTGAAGGTCAAACCAAGGCCAAGTTAGGCAACAGTGAAGTCGAGGGCTTGGTGAAGTCCGTCGTGGGTGATCGTTTGGGTCAGTTCTTTGAGGAAACCCCCAACGTCGTAAAAAAGATCGGTCTCAAGGTGGTGGAAGCAGCGCGGGCTCGTATTGCGGCGCGCAATGCCCGAAACTTGGTGCGGCGTAAAAGTGCGCTTGAGGTGGGGTCTTTGCCTGGAAAGCTAGCCGATTGCCAAGAAAAAGATCCTACTCAAAGCGAAATTTACATTGTCGAAGGAGAGTCTGCCGGTGGCTCAGCCAAATCGGGACGTGATCGCAAAAACCAAGCGATTCTTCCGCTCAAAGGTAAGATTCTCAATGTCGAAAAAGCTCGATTTGATAAAATGCTTTCTTCCGAAGAAATTCGGGTTTTGATCATGGCCTTGGGGGCTGGAATAGGCGAAAACGACTTTGACCTCGCCAAACTCCGCTATCATCGTATCATCATCATGACAGATGCTGATGTGGATGGCGCTCACATTCGTACACTGTTACTGACTTTCTTTTATCGGCAGATGCCTCAGATTGTGGAAAAGGGGTATCTTTACATCGCTCAGCCTCCTCTTTACAAAGTAAAGAAGGGGAAAAACGAACGGTATCTTAAAGACGAGGCCATACTGCAGCGCTATCTCATCGAGTTGGGGGTAGAGGACTTAAAGCTTAAGGCCGGGGGGCAAGAAGTTCTCGGAGTTGATTTGGCGAAAACAACTCAGGATTGGGTAGACTACGATCGAATTCT
>DALYDW010000157.1:0-439 GCA_031972915.1 bacterium | reverse complement strand
GCGCAAACGCGTAGATCCCCGAGTTGTGGATGCCATGATCTTGGCCACCTGTTTTACGCCCCAAGTTCTAAAAAACACCGAGATCTTGGATGAACAAGCTGACAAGCTGGCGGCCCATCTCACTCGGTTTCATCCAGAAATGCAAAACTTCGAATTTCGGATCGAAAAAGATGAAGAGCATAGCGCCCAAAGGCTGGTGTATCGAACCAGCTATGGGGGCATGGCTCGCGAGACGGTTTTGGATGTTAATTTTTTGGAATCGCCCGAAATTCATCAGCTGCGCACTTTGCAGTCGCGCTTCGCTGGCTTGGGTTCTGGCCCTTACATGTTAGAAAGTTCGTCGGAAACGCGTGAGTTTTCCAGCTTACGACCGATTAAAGATTTTATTTTAGAGCGAGGTAAGGAAGGTCAGTACATTCAGCGCTACAAAGGTTTGGGT
>DALYDW010000156.1:0-5791 GCA_031972915.1 bacterium | reverse complement strand
GTGGAGGACGAAACGCCGAAGCGGGGACATCCAACACCGACCGCACCTCCGCAAAGACCTGAGTCCATACGGTTAAACTACCAAAAGCCTTGGAATGGGGCACAGCCAGAAGACGCTGAGCCACTTCCTTCTGAAACATCAGAACCATAGAACTCCCCCCCGGCAAATGGCTCAATAATTTAAGCAAAATGGGCGTCGCGGCCTCGTAGGGCAAATTAGAGATCACGAAAAAATGTTCCCCAAGCAAGGCGACGATGTCCTGCCATGGGGTATCCAAAAAATCCTGATTCCATACAGTGAGATCGGCGCGCTCCCCCAAACGCTCTTGAATATACTGGGCGAGCGTGGCATCGCGCTCCACCAACAAGAGCTTTCCAGCTTGGCGAGCAAGAGGCAAAGTCAAGGCGCCACGACCGGGCCCGATTTCTAAAACAGGAGCCTCCGGCGGCAATTTCAGTGCCTTTAAGATGCGATGCACCACGCCCGAATGAATCAAAAAATGTTGTCCTAAGTATCGACCCATCTTGACCTTGAAACCCCAAAAATGAATAGAGATAAAGAAAGACTCAACCAGAGGCAGCTTCCTCACCTAGAGGCCTACGAGCTTCGGCATTGAGACGCAAGGGACTCACCTCACCCCTTCGCAAATAAGCCTCGCCCACCCAGGCGATCATGGCTCCGTTGTCCGTGCAAAAACGAGGACTCGGAATCAAACAGGAAAAACCCTCCCGCTCTCCGTAGTTTTTCAAGGCCTCGCGCAAGGCCCCATTGCAAGCCACTCCGCCAGCCACGGCCAAAGGAACCCGAGACTCGTCTCGGCGTGCATAACTCACCATCGCAAGCAAGGACTGCACCGCCGCAGCCTGAAAACTCGCCGCCAAATCGGCGCAAACCTGCTTGCTGGGATCAGGACCCAACTGTTTCCAATACTCCAAGGCTGCGGTCTTCAATCCACTAAAACTCGTATAACCGGGATGGGCTTTCACCCGAGGCAAGGCGAAAGTAAATCGCTTGGGATCTCCAGCCCGAGCCAATTGTTCGATAGCGGGTCCCCCGGGGTAATCAAGTCCCATCATTTTCGCCACCTTGTCAAAAGCCTCCCCCGCCGCATCGTCAACGGTTCTACCCAAAAGCTGGTAACTTCCCAAAGCCTCCACCCGATAGAGATGAGAGTGCCCCCCTGAGACCACCAGACCATGAAAGGGAAAGCTCACTTCGTGTTCTAAAAAGGGACTTAGTAAATGCCCTTCGATGTGGTGAACCCCACGAAACGGTAGCTGTCTGCTAAAGGCGAGCCCCTTGGCAAAATTGAGCCCCACCAACAACGAACCCACCAAGCCGGGGGCGTAGGTTCCCGACACTCCCGTCAGGGCTGTTAAAGGAAGCTTAGCCTGGGACAAGACCGCTTCCAAAGTAAGCTCCAAAGCCTCCAAATGCTTGCGCGAAGCAATCTCCGGCACTACCCCACCGAAAGGACGATGGGCCATCACCTGACTAGAAGTCACCTGGCTCAATAACCGTCCCCCGGACACCAAGGCCATAGAAAGATCGTCGCAAGAGGATTCAATACCTAAAACCGCCATCGTCATTGGGAGGAAAAATCAAAACACCCGGATCTCAAAACTAGAACCCCGGCTAGCACTCTCCTCCCCTCCCTTAGAACAGAGGTGAATTAGAATCGGCGGGAGCGGGGGCTTGTTCTGCAGGCACCGCCGCACTCTCCGTCTCTTGGGGAACCGAACCGGAAGCGCCCTCGCTGGGATTTCTTGGCATGGGCAGAGGCTTCATCATGGGTCGGGATCGAGGCTCCTCGGCCTCCGGAGGAGGCAGCGATTCTCCACCAGGAGCCCCCGCGGACGCCTCGGTTCCGCCCGAATTCAAAGCCACCGGACTTTTGCCTTTTTCTTGCAAGCGGTGCAATTGGGTTTGGGCCTGGGCCGCCTCGGGAGTATTAGGATAATCCGCTAAGACCTTTTGAAAAAATAAAGTGGCCTCCGTATTCTTCTGTAAACGCAAAAAGGCCAGGCCCTGACGATAGACCGCCTCGGCAATCCGCTTATTTTGGGGATAGGCCTCCACCAAGCGCTGGTACTCCTTGATGGCTCTCACGTAGTCCCCCATGGAATAAAAAGACTCAGCTGCCCAAAACTGAGCATTGCCTGCCTCCGAACCTTGGGGATATTTTTTCACAAATCCCAAAAAACCTGAGGCCGACGCACGATAATCGCGAGAATTAAAAATGGTGAGCAGCGTTTGATACTCTTGCATTTCTCCCTCGGTAAGAGGGGGAGATCCCGTCGGTGTAGCGGCAGCGCCTCCGGCTCCACCTTGTTTTATTTCAGAGAGCAGACGATGAATTTGCTCTACCTTGTCTTCCAAGGAGGCCACCCTGCGGTCTAAGTCTTCATAAACCCGATTATTCTCTTTATCGAGGTAGTTGGCTGCTTCCACTTGTCCCTTGATGGACTGAAAATCCCGCTGAGTTTGCTCCAAGAGATTAATGGCCTTCGCCACCTCTTGATTATTGCGCTGTACGTAAGCCTCTACCTGACTGAGTCGTTGATCGGCATCACTGCCACTTGCACGCTGAGCCCATGCTCCAGAGAGAGGCCAAGCCGCCAAAATCATGCCCCAAGCCAATAAATAAATTTTTCTCATCGCAATATCTCCCTTCCTGCCATCGTCCTACTCAGGATCGTTAGTTTTGAGCAAAAAAAAACCACAGAGTCCCATACGCTTGCAAGGGGCCTCTGTGGTCTTAAAAAAATGCCTCACACGGAGTTAAAGGCCTATCTCCTACGCTTAAACTCATCCCGCCGGTTCATTGCCCAGGCGGTAGGATTATGAGCGGTATCGATAGGACGAGACTCCCCGTAGCTGATGGTAGAAATCCGATCGGTGGAAATTCCCAGATTCACGAGAAAGTTCTTCGCCGCGACGGCTCGTCTTTCTCCCAAAGCCAGGTTGTACTCATCGGTACCCCACTCGTCGGTGTTACCTTCAATGACCACATTGACCTGAGGATTCGTGTTTAAGAACTGGGCGTGTCCTTGTAGGACATCTTGATACTTCGGCTTGATATCGTACTTATCAAAATCGAAGTGGACCATCGCCAGATTAAGATCCTCGACCTCCACATCTCCTGAAGAAACTGGACCTTTCTTTTGACAAGCCAGTCCCCCCGCACCCAAGGTTAATCCTACGGCCAATAAAGCAGCCATAAAGTTCTGTGTTCGACTCATTGATTCTCCTCCTTAAGATTTACTCCCACCCGAGATCCTTTAGCCTCCGGGTGGTTTCTTTCTCCGTAGGTATGAAATTCGGAAAGGATTAATTAAAAAATCTAAAGAGTCCGACGCTCCGGGTCAAGAAATTATTCATATTCCCCCAGCCACCCCACCCCAAGCCCGAGAAAAACTTGTTGATCGGGTACGCTCTTTGCTAGTCCCATAAATCCTATGGACGACTCTAAACTGCGACTGCACCTGGTACAAATCACTTCCCACTCCCACCATCCCCTGCGTAGTTTGGAAAATCTGCAAAATAAACTTGCAAGTGCGACGATTCTTCCCGGAGATTGGATCGTCCTACCCGAAATGTGGCCTGGAGCGTTTTTTCCCCAAGAAAGCCTACGACAACAAACAGAAAACGCATTTTGCTACCACGCACTGAAACGCTTTTGTCGAGAACATCACTGCTTTATCGCCGGATCCATGCTGGAGTGGAAAGACGCCCAAGCGTACAACAGCGCCTTCGTACTCAATCCACAAGGCGAACTTCTCGCCCATTACCGTAAAATTCACCTGTTTCCGCTTTCGGCGGAGATAGAAAAATACCAGCCAGGTAAGAAAATCCAAGTTTTTGAAACCTCCTGGGGAAAATTGGGCATGGCGATTTGCTTTGACCTAAGATTTCCCGAGCTATTTCGCAAAATGGCAGAGCAAGAAGCCCACTTGATTCTAATTCCCAGTGCTTGGCCCCAAAACCGACTGGACCACCTACAAACCTTGCTCAAGGCGCGAGCCATCGAAAACCAATGTTTTGTCGTGTGCGTCAACAAATGTGGCAAAGACGAAGCGGGGCTATCTCTGGCGGGTCATTCCGCGGTCTTTGGGCCCTGGGGAGAAAAGATTGGAGCTTTAAAACAATCGAGCGCGATTCTCTCCGTAGAACTTAACCGCGACACAGTGGACGAAGTGAGAAAGAGATATCCCTTTTTACGAAGCAAGGTCTTGACCTAAACTCAATTCGCCCCTATCGAAGGGTCTTCGTAAATATTACGGTGCTTATGACGCAAGAAAACAAAACCGAAAAACGTCTTTATCCTCGGCGCCCCATCCGCACCCAAGTAGTTTTTGAGGACGAAAACCGAGAAGGCGTGCTTTATTTTTTTTCGACAGATGTCAGTGCTGGAGGATTGTTTCTCGAGTCCGATACACCCGTTAAGTTAGGGACCCAAGTTTTTCTTCGCTTCAGTTTAATTCCCAAAGCAAAGCCCATCCAGGCCACTGGCGAGGTGGTGCGGGTCATGAAAGACGAACGCGAGCCCGGCAAAGTGGGAATAGGAATTCATTTCGTTTATATTCATCCCTTAGATCGCCAACTCATCCAAGATTTTATCTCGCACCCTTCGTAAAACAAACTTAGGTCAAAACTACTTCTCACCAACTTAAACCAAAAAAAAAAATGAAACAGCTGAAGAGATTCGGACTCAGCTTAATCCTCGGGGCACGCGCTAAAAAATATAAAAAGGGAAATTTCGCCCCCCACAGGGCAGCTGGCAAGGCACGATCAATCCAGCAGAGCCTCTAATTCAAAAAGTTTTTCACCCAAGTCTCTCAAGCCTGGCAAGTCGTGAATGTCTTTTTGCATTTGGGGAAGAACTTTAAAAAGCTGACCCACACCTTGTATCCCTAATTTTTCTCGAAAGGCGTCGATTTGCTGGCGATCACGGCGCGCCAAATGAACGAAAAGGTTTTCTACTGCCTCGTATTCGGTTCGGGCCTTGGCCTTGAGTCGCGGTGGTAAAGGATCGCCCTGGGGAGGCATGGAATACACCCGATTGAAAATAAAACCGGCGAAGGGCAAGTGGTTCTCCCTCAACTTGCCAAAAAAATACTCAGCCTCCCTCAAAGGAATGGGTTGGGCCGAAGCAATGAGCAAGAAAGAGGTTTGGGCGTCATGCAGCAAGGCTTCCACCTTTTCGGCCCGTTCACGAAATCCCCCCAAAAGTCCTGACGAGGCCACCAACATTCCCGAAACGTCCTGAAGAAATTCAAAGCCCGCCACCTTGTCGAAGGATTGTAAAACTCTCCGCATCGAACGATCGATCACCTTCAAACCGGCCCGACTCATGAACAAAGAAGGCTTGAGAAAAACATTAAGCACACTATCCCCCACCATAGTGCTCATTTTATGAGGGGCTTCCAAAAAATCTAAGGCGTGTCGCGAAGGCGGCGTGTCTAAAACCACTAAATCGTAATCGCGCTGCTGCACCATTTCATAAAGCTTTTCCATGGCCATGTACTCTTGGGAGCCCGCCATCATGTTGGAAAGATGCTGGTAGAGTTTGTTATTTAAAACCGCCTCCGCACGATCGGCATCTGCTGAATATTTGCGGATAATGTCATCAAAAGTACGTTTGGTATCCAGCATCATGGCATAGAGAGCCCCCTTGACCGGAATACCCGCCTGACGAAAAACCTCTGGAGCAATTCTACGCTCGCGATAATCGATATCTTGGATACCTAGAGAATTGGCCAGGCGCTTTGCGGGGTCGATGGTCAAAACC
>DALYDW010000155.1:0-5895 GCA_031972915.1 bacterium | reverse complement strand
TCCTCGGTGTGGATTTGGGGACCTATTCGGTCAAGATAGCCCAGGTAGAAAGAGGCTTCGGTGAGTTCCGTCTCACCCATTACTTTGAAGTCCCCTTGGTGGCCGAAGAGGTCTTAAGCTATCCCCAAGCGGCCTTTGCCGCCTTGTCCAAATTTGTTTCTGATAATCCCATTGCCCACGACACCTGTGTCATTTCATTACCAGGCAACAAGGTTTCTTGTCGGGTATTGGATTTACCTTTCGCCAACGCAAAAAAAATCGATCAAACTCTAGAGTTCGAACTCGAGACCTTGGTTCCCTTCGATATTGAAGACTTAGTGTTTGACTACACGATTTTGGGCTCTCAGCAAAATAGCTCGAGGGTCTTGGCCACCTATTTGCCGACGGAAACCTTTCAAAGTTTTCTACAACATTTGCAAGCGAGTCCACTTGATCCCCGTTATGTCGGAGTAGACTCCGTTGATTTGAGCTATCTGACTTTGTTGGGAGGACTGCCTCCCGAAGGTCGTTACGCCATTTTAGACATGGGGCATAGTAAGGCGAATTTTATCATCCTAGAAGGTAACTCCATCCGTTCGTTGCGAAGCTTTTCTTGGGGGGGAGCCCAACTGACCAAAAGTATCGCAAAGGCTCTGGAATCCGATACAGAGACCGCCGAGGCTTATAAACATCGACAAGCCCAGTTGGTGCTGCATCCCAATGACGAAGTGGGCAAGGTTCTGTTGCAAGAATTCGACGAGCTTGCCTTGGCTCTTAAGCAAACGTTGTTTGCCTTTGCAGAATCGGGTGAAGTGGCCATCGAGGCCTTGTATCTCTGTGGAGGCACTTCGCGATTGCCCGGAGTGGAGGCCTATTTTTCGCAAAAGCTAAACATCAACGTCAGTTTGCTCGATCTTCTCGAGGATGCCCATGCTCAGATTCACGATCGGGATCAGGCGCGTGCGGTGGTTCCCACGGCCCTGGGGGCCGCAATGCATGGGGTGTTTCCCAATAAGGGTGCCCGCATTAATTTCCGTCGTGGTGAGTACGCTTATCGGAAAGATTTCGAACAGTTGGGCGGCTCCTTCAAAAAGCTCGGGGCTTTAGCGGCCTGTGTGGTGTTGATGGGAATGATTTATTTCATCATTAGCTACATGACGCTTTCTTCTCAAGTCGAAGAAATGAATCTCGGCATCACTAAGTTGATTCGTTCAGCGGTGACTGACGTTCCCAAAACCGATATTCGTTCCTCCAAGTCGGCCATCTCCCTGTTAGATGGCAAGATCGGTACCCTCCAAGATAAATTACGCAAGGCCCAAGGCAGTGGCACCCTGAGCGCGCTCCGAGTTTTGCAGATGATTTCTTCCGCCATGCCGCCTCGTGATGAGCTACAAGTAGATATCGACGATATCAACATCACCCCTCAGCGGGTGAGGTTGGAGGGGCGAGCTCTTTCCTACGAGGGGGTCGATAAAGTTAAAAGTTCCATGGAGAAAATTCCTCAATTTAAAAATGTGCAAACCGGCAATGTGCGTAAAGGATTGCGCGATGAAATCAAGTTCAGTCTTTCTTTCGATATTGTGGAAGAGGGCAACGTTCAGGAAGAAGGTTGAGCACCATGGTTAAATCAGGAAAATATTCCTTAAGAGAACGCCTCAATATCCAGGAAATCTATCAAAGCTTTTTGGGATTGGGGCCTCGGGAGCAAATTTTTACAGCGGTGGGCTTAGGTTTGGTTTTGCTTCTGGTGATTATTTTGCCCTTGTCTTGCGCGTCTTCCCGTTTGGGAAAAATGGAAAATCAGATCACCAATCACGAAAAAGATGTCGACAAAGTGCTGCAGAAAATTGGTGAGTACCGTTTGGCACAGACAAAAATGAAAGGGTTGGAGGACAGCATCAAGCCTAAGTCTCAGGTGCAACTGACTACTCGTTTGGAAACCTTGGCGACACAGGCTGGTATCGGCGATAAAATCGATTCCCTCAAAGAAAAGCCCGGAATTCCCGGCGAAGACTTCGAAGAGTTGATTGTAGACGTGCGTATGTCGAAGCTTTCTTTGAGCCAAGCTCTCGAATTTCTTTATGGCATTGAAACGCAAAAAGACCTCAATCTTAAAATTAATCGCATGCAGATCAAACCGCGCTACGACGATCGCCAGCAATTCGACATCACCTTCGAGGTGAGTACCTTGGTGTCCACTTCCGAAGAGGGGTAAGCAGCTGTGAAGTTTAAACCCAATTTATTTGTTTATATTCTTGCAGGCCTACTCTTTTTTCTTTTTTGGATGGTGTGGGTTTTTCCCTACGATGCCCTGCAGTCTCGCATTATCACCGAAATCGAAAACCAAACCCGGGGTCGCTACCAGTTGGACATGAAAGACATGGATGTCAGTTTGCTGGGTAGCGTCACCTTTAAAAATCTTAAATTGAAAGAGCGTGTCGCCGGAGAAGACCAGCTTCTCTTGGATACTCCCCGTTTGGAGTTGGGTTTTTCTCCCTTGGGATTGTTGAGGAAAAAACAGGATTTCAGTTTTACCTTACAAGGTAAAAAGTCAGGAAGTCTGGAGGGCGATTTCAAGCGGGAGGGACCAGAAACTCTTTTGCGAGCCGACTTCGATGATTACCCGGTTTCCGAATTAAAATTTATCATGGCCAAGGCCGATCTCAGCATGAAGGGAACTTTATTGGGCGGCCTAGATTTACAGCTTAACTCCGCGGATCCCGCACAAAACAAGGGACAAGTGGAGGTCAACTTCAAAAATATCGCATTAGACGCCATGAGTATCGCCATAGATCCGCAAGATCCAGCCTCGGCCATCGAAGTGCCTGCCATCCGTTTAAGCGCTGACAAGGGGTCTCATCTCAAGGCCAGGGTAGTGCGGGATAATTTCGAGGTTGACGAGATTGTCCTTACCGGAGGCGATATCGACCTCCATCTTAAGGGGCGCATTTCGATGCAAGGGGCCTCGCCCTCCGACTATCGTATGGCCCTGGAGGGTGGCTTCAAAGTGAGCGAGTCCTTAAGCAAGGCGCTTCCCATGTTGTTTATTCTCGAAAAGCAAAAAAATGCTGATGGAGTTTACCCCCTCAGCTTAAGCGGGCGCATGGGAAGACCCAATATTCGTATCGGTAAATTTCGTGTTCCCCTTTAAATTGCTCACCTTTTATTGGGTGGCTTAGGTTCTTGGCCTAAGAACTCTTCCTTTTCTAAATATTTTTGCAGGGGCTCGCGGTTAGTGGAGCCCCTGCCCATTGCCACCCGATGTCATTTGTGGCTATAGCAAACCCCATGGCCGCTTTAAAAAATATCAAAGCTTTGACCCAAGAAGAACTCGCCGAGCTATTGAAATCTTGGGGGGTAGAGGGATACCGATTTCAACAACTCTACCAGTGGATTTATCAAAAAGACGTGGCCGACTTTTCTCAAATCACCAACCTAAGCAAGTTGATAAAAGAGAGATTGGCTCAGGAGTTTGAGATTCAACGCTTTACCCCCGAGCATATTCAGGTTTCCGAAGACGGTACCCGTAAATTTCTTTTTAAGCTCGACGATGGAGAGACCATCGAGTCTGTTTTGATTCCCAATGGGCCTCGACAAACCCTGTGCATCTCTTCCCAAGTGGGCTGTGCCATGGCTTGTAGCTTTTGTTTAACCGGCACCTTGGGGCTGCGACGTAATTTAAAACATGAAGAGATTGTCGAGCAGGTGATGGCTGTGCGCCGTCATATCGATTCCGAAGTCAAGCTTACCAATATTGTTTTCATGGGCATGGGTGAGCCCTTGCACAATATGCAAAACGTTTTGGAAGCCTTAAAATTTTTATTGGATGAGAGGGGACTCAACTTTAGTAAAAATAAAGTCACCGTTTCGACCTGCGGCCTGGTGCCCCAAATGCTGGAGTTTGGAAAACTAAGCCCCGTTAAGTTGGCCATTTCTCTAACTGGAACTACCGACGAAGTAAGAGACCGCTTGATTCCGGTCAATCGTCGTTATCCCCTACAACAGCTTTTTCAGGCCTGCCGTGATTATAATTTACCCTCTCGAGGACGAATCACCTTTGAATATACCTTGTTGAAGGGGGTCAACGACTCGATGGAGGATGCGCGGCGTTTGGTGCAGTGGATGCGTGGTGTTCCGGCTAAGGTCAATTTGATTCCTTTCAACGAGTATCCTGGTGCTCCTTATCGGCGCACCGAAGACTCGGTGATGCTCGCCTTTCAAAAATACCTCTTAGATCGCCATGTGCAGACTAACATCCGTCACAGTCGGGGCAGAGATATTTTGGGGGCCTGTGGGCAATTAAAGGCGGAGTTGGAGCCCCGCGCGGCTAGAAAACCCAAGGACAATGCTGTGGAGGCGCTGGGCACTCCTCCAGTTTGATTTCCTTTTGCAATTCTTGAATCACCGTGTGGATAGTCTCCGAAAAGTCGCTGGCGATGAGTAATTCGATGACGGGTTGTCCCGCTTCTACAGTTCGTACCACGACCATTCCCTCGTAAGATTCGAGCACGGCCTTGAGGTATACGATGTCTTTAGGATCAATAACAAAGTATCGAACGGTGATTTCCTTGGCAGTGCTCATGGCAATTGCGGTTCCTTTTCAAAAAATAGGGGCTCAGGAAGAATCTCAAGTTTATCGGGTGAAGCGCTCGGGAGAACAGGCTTCGCCTCTCGTGGAAGAATCCGCGCTGCCCGCTGCCGGTCCCGGGGACCCCGTGCTTCCCTTGTCCCCTAATCCAAGTGCAGGGCAAGAAGCAACTCAGCAGAGTCCCGAGGTGGATTGTGGACTTTTGGGTTTAGAGCCCGCGCCTCCGGGTTATATGGGGGCTGGCGGTTTGCCGTGTTGGGTTCCTGGGGAAGAAAAGCGTCTACCCGCTGCGGCGGAGGAGATGCAGCTCTACCAATGGCAGTACAATCGTGCCGAACAAAGTCGTCCTGCCCAAAAATTGATTCGTCCCGAGGAGTATCTCAACCACGAAGTTTTAGACCGTATCTTGAAAAAGTATGTCACCAAATCGGGATGGGTCGATTATCGAGGTTTGCAAAGAGATAAGAAAGCCCGAGAGAATTTGGGGTTTTATGTAGAGGATTTATGCCATTTAAACCCCTCGACTTTAAAAGACCCCCTTGACCGCATTGCTGCTTGGTTGAACTTGTACAACGCTTTGGTGATTCAAGAGGTGCTCAAGCGTTATCCCATCAAAAACCTAATGGAGGTGCCGAACTTTTTCGGTGAACCCCGCTTTACTATTGGCGAAGAAAAAATGAGTTTCATCGATATTGAGAAAAAGGTTTTTCTCGAGCAGATTCGTGATCCTCGTACGGTGTTTGCTCGAGCAAACGGGGCCTCTAGTGGTCCTCGTCTGTTGAAAGGAGCCTTTTCCCCTCTCAAGATTGAGGCTCAGTTGGAAGATCGTACCTGGAAGTTTTTAATGGATCGGGCCAATGTAGATTTTGATCCGCGGCGGCGGATCCTAACTTTGAATCAAGCCTTCATGTGGTACCAGGAGGAGTTTGTCGATTTGGGACTGTTTTTGCGTACCTATCTCGATCTTTTGCCCCAATACGCCCAGATTTTTTATCGGGGCTACGACTGGAAGCTCAACGATGAAAAATTACATTGAGCTTTGAGTTTCGCTGTTTGTTTCGAGTGTCTATTTTGGGCTGTGTCTAAGAGCGGGTAGGGGCAATGTGCAAACAGTATGGCGGCATTATGCGATTTATAGAGATAAAGAGGAGAGTCTCCGCAAAAAAAAAGAACCTGGTTTCTTAAATAAAAAGGACACTTTTTGGACACGGGATTATGAAAAAGAAAAAGGCGATTTCAAAAGTGAAAGTTCACCTGTGAAATCGCCTTATCAAGGTAGCGGGGCTAGGATTTGAACCTAGGACCTCCGGGTTATGAGCCCGGCGAGC
>DALYDW010000154.1:318-5915 GCA_031972915.1 bacterium | reverse complement strand
CAATAAAATCCAGAACCTCAATTGCGGTTCATCCCCGCGTGTGCGGGGAACATCTAGGAGGAAGATACAACTCTTGAATTAAAACCGGTTCATCCCCGCGTGTGCGGGGAACATACTAATTTTATCCCATTAATTTTTAATGGATTATTCGATTATCAAAGAACTACCAATTTCAGAAGATAATTATTCATCCTCATCATTCTGAATTTCTAGTTCTTCAGAATTGTCATTATCCAAGGACTGAATCCCCTCGGGAACAGACGGCAACTCTTCTCCAGTATCCTTTTTAGTGAAAGCAACTAGCTTTAATCCATCCAGCTCCACTGGTATTCTGCGATTCTTCCCTGTAGTGCAAAAATCAAAGCCTGCATCATTAGGAGCATTCCATGCCATAACCGCATTTCCTTCGCCTACCTCTCTTACGATCATATTCCAGATTCTCTGGCGCACCCGTATAGAATAATCCCCCACATAGACTCCCGCACGGATCTCAACACACCAAACACCTAATCTTCCTCGCAGACGCGGTGGAATATTTTCAACTACGATGACCATCATCTCCGGTTTGCTCTGGATTTGGAATTGCTACCGGCTGAATTGCCTCATATTGCTTAGGAGGTTCAATTTCTCCAGCCGCTAAGACTTCATGAATGATTGGAATAAGACGTTGTAAGATTTTTGACTGTCGAAAGACATCACGACAACGATATCTTACTTCTCGTTCTGCTAAATGAGGTTTTCTTTTAGCAACTTGAAATGCCAAGGGAACTACGGTTTCAAATTTGAATAAATCAGCAATATCATACACAAATGAAAGAGGTTTTCCAAAATGAATAAACCCGATTCCAGGAGAATATCCTGCGGCAAGTACTGCCGCTTCTGTAATTCCATAGAGACAAGAAGTTGCAGTAGAAAGGCAACGGTTGGCTAAATCACCGTTTTCCCAATTTTCTACGTTATAATTTCGCTTGTTCCAGTCGAAACCGTATTGAGAAGCAATAATCGAATACATTTTTCTTACCCGAGCGCCCTCAATCCCCCTTAATTGCTCAACACTCCGTTTTGCTGGTGGCACCTCACCAAAACGAATTTGATACATCTTACGAACAACTTTTAGCCTAGTGTCTTCATCTAATGCCAATCGAGCTTGATAGAGCAATCGATCAGAACGAGCCCCACCCGGTTGACCCGAAGCATAAACACGAACTCCCCCCTCCCCTGTCCATAACAGAAGCGTTCCTGCCTTGGCTGCCAAAGAAACCGCCGCATGGGAAACACGAATCCCAGGTTCCAACATTAAACAAGCAACACCACCTACTGGAATTTGTAACCGAACTCCATTTTTATCAATCAGAACAAAAGCACCATCCAAAACATCAAGCTGGCCCTTTTCAATAAAGAGAATGGAACTTCGTTCTTTAATGGGAATGGGTTTAACGGGAATTGGAGCCCTCAAGTAAGATAACCTCTTATAAAATAAAAAACTCCAAAAGTGATAAGGTTGATCCTACGCAGAAACATGAATTAGCTCCTGAGGAAAAGAAATCCATTCTAAAAATAAAAAGCCAGAACTTAAACAGCATTCAACAAAAAAAATAAGAGTTGATCTCTTTTTTTATTCAAAAAACACCCCATTAAAGATTATTTTTTGCTTGAATCATACGAATCCGCCTCAACGAAAAGACTCTTTTTTCACTCAAAAAACTGACAGGATTATCAAGAAGAGAATCCTGACCTTTGCTAAAATCCTCAATTTCTTCCTGTCGAGTAAAACATTCTATAGAACGGTCGCCAATCAATAACTTCAAGGCTTCGTCTTGAGTATTCTTAACTCCTGCAAAGACAGGTGCTGAAGGAACACAATTTTTACGCCCCAACCAAAGTCCCCACACGGGGTTCCTAAGTGCCTCAGCGATCGTAGTCATTAATTCTAGCGGACCTTCGATGACAACACCAAAGGAAGCATCATTTAAATATTGGCGATGGGTAAGAACACAGTCTGCATTGATCTTTCCTGTCGCACGCCTAGTATTTTGCACTGTATGATAGTCTTCTAATCGACGAACTTGAAGATCTCGCCCCGATGGATTTCGAGGAATCGATAAAGTGGTCATAGACATCTCTCGAAACTGATTAAGAAACACTTGTTCCTGACTGCTTCCTCGGTTTAAACCGAGTGCGGCACAACATAAGCCCGCAATCGCACTTTTTGTGGGCATTAAACCCGTTTGACGTCGATTGTATTGACTCTCAAATCCCCAGGCCTGAAAGGGCCCTTCGAGACGAAGTGCAAGAAACAACTTATCAGATGACATGTGCCACCACCTCATCAAGAAAAGACTTTATTCCTATATCAGGAATAGATTTTTCCCAAATGGCTCCAAGTCCCCAAGTTTTACAAAACTTATCATATTCGGACTTAAGCGATTCGATAGAAGGCGTTGTATAACCTTGAGAACTTCGAATTGGAGTTTCAAAAGCATTAACTAATTGAACAGGATGACCTTTCTCTCGGACAACGCCAAGAACATAATTAGGCAAAGTATGACCGTTCATCGTATTTTTACGAGCTCCAGGAATCGCTTTGATCGTCGCCTCAATGAAAGTTCGGACGACACCTTGACGTTCTGACTGACTGAGAGGGCCTAAATGATCCTGATCGGCCAACATATCGAGGTTTAAAGCCCCAAAACGATAATAAGTAGCAGAATTAAATTCTAAAGTACCTGTCATACCCGCCCCAGACTCTTCTTCCGACTGAAGATCATCTACAGCGGAAAAGAAGTCGATTTCGTTATCCACTTTGTGGGTTGAGAGGGCATGGGAAAACATAGAGGCTGCCTCAACGGTCAACGAATGATCGTTAGCGACCATTCTACCGAAAAGAGAAATATCGGCGGCATCTTTCAATGCTTTAGCATCGATAGACTTCAAAGCTTTCTTAACGTCTTGGAATTCTGCGTAAGATTTTGCAAGCGTCTCAATTTCAAGAGGAGACATAAAATATAAAGTCTTAGACTTGCCTTTGTCTTCTTGTTTCGTATCTAACTTCACCAAAGCTTCGACGATTTTCTTAGCTCCTTCTTTAGCCTCCGTTTCGGAAATACCCACGGCTTCCATTTCCTTATAAAGCGGCTCAAACATAAGTCTAGTTCTCTCTCCTCTAAATTGTTGGGGCGATATTTCCTTTGCCAGTTCTCGGATAGCCCGCTTCCAGGATTGGCTTGACACACGGGCCCTCTGCACACCTCCAAAAATAGCCGTTTTTGGTGAATTAAGATCGTCTCGATTTAGACAAGCAACAGGGACAGATTGAATGATATGTAGTTCTAAATGCCTCATTTTTTCTCCTTGAATTGGAATATCAATGTTAAATTTTTACTGGTGCAAGCAACAGTAGACCAAAGCCAAAACTCTTGGCACTGCCTAAGCCAGCATAATAAGTTTCAGCAAAGCTATCACGGTTAGTGACTTCAAGAACGCCTCGAAATTGGACTCCAGAATGCAATCCTGTAAGATTTTTTTTTCGAAAATAATGTTCTGAGACTGGACTGATATCGAGAGGCCTATCGCCCACGAGACGAAACCCCCCAGGAATTACCCTCCCGCTTTTAGGATCGTGCCCCCTCACTTCTCCCTTACGCACTAACCAAGCTCGCAACTCTTCCTGTTTAAGCAAAGGCACTCTTCGCCCATGCATTCGCTTTCCATTTGCTCCTCGCAAAATCTCTCCGTTGGCATCCCGTTGAGGGATCGTCTTCGTTGGATTCGCTCGTAAGTCGAAAGCATAATAGCGCTGTGAAAGATAAGATGGCTTAATAGCTTTTACCTTAAAGTCATCAGCGGAACACCATGAAGGAATAGAAGGCTTTCTTTTCGACAAAATCCAAATACGAAAGGTAGATTCTAGCTCATCAATGCGAGTTAAAAAATCTCTCTTGTGATCAGGCGCATTGGGAAAACACTCCCATAAACGCTGATGCCAAGCATAACTATCGAAAATTCTTTGCTGATAAGCGAGGCCTGCATCTATTTCCAAACAGGTAAGCCAACTCATAAAGAATCCTCGATCATGGCCACTTCGCCAACATCCCAAAAGGATCCAGCCCATTCAGTTTTAGTTCGATCTCCCCAATATCGGAGATCGGATTCCAGTTTATCGTAATTGATAGGGATACCTTCAGCTTTTGCCAAAAAAACGAATCGTAAAACACGCGCATGGAGCTCCTCACCTTTTTCAGCAGCGAGTAAATGCTGAAATCTTCTCTCAAGGGGTATAAGCCTTTCGCTTGGACCAGAGTCGTCTCGCTTCCGCATGATAAGCCGACAAGTAGATCCAAAGTTTTTCAACTCGCCTTCTTGAGGATGAGTTGCATAAAGACCCGCAACGAAAGCTTCGACAGATTGATCCACTCTCAAACCAAGTCGGTTTAAGGCTGGCCAAGCACGATGCTTTTTACTGGAGACTAAAATACAGCGAAGGTTTGCCATCATACCTCGGTCGTCTTTCTCTTGATATTTCCGGAGTCTCTCGAGAAATAAACTCATGCTTCTTCTCCTTTACTTTGATCTTGTGCCTCTGCAGTTTTGCTTTTTGAATTCGTCAATTTTTGCCACCCCTTGGAGAATGCCTTTATCTGTCGAGGCGTCTCCTGCCCACAGCTAAGCCGGTAGGCCTCACAGGCCTTCGAAAAAAGCATTTTTCTCCAGGCCCGAAGAGTAGAAACAGCAAAATCAGTTCCTAGCGCTTCGATATGAGCCATTAAAAGCGGGAGTTCTTTTTCGATGCTAGTCCAATAATGAACATTACCAATGGAATGAAGTTTTGCCTTTAACTCTCCCTTCGATGCACCAGCATTTTTTAATCTCCCTTCCCAACCTCCATCGATTTCCAATCTATATTCTTCAATTGACCAACCTAAACGAGATGCCCATGACTCAGCCTTTTTTACCTCGTGGTCGTAAACCAAAATACCTTCATGCGAATTAAACTTTGAGGAAATATGAAAAACTGATTCAGCACTATTGATAATTGTTGCTTGATCTCTTGCAAGTGCAGAAACGATCAAATCACAAACTTCTGCATCGTGAATGGACTGAAGAGCTAAAGGGCCACCTACTTCACCTGCTTTCCGCCTAACCAGGATTGAACTTAACTCTCTCCATAAAGCTTTTGAAGGCCTGTAAGATAATAGTGCCCTGCTTTCTTTATCTTTATTTTTTTTAACAATTAAAGTCGCACTTGGTTCTGGAGAGAACCCATCAACAAAGGTAGGATAAACTAATCCATCTCCTAACAACATACACTGTCCAGAATCGTGCAATTTAATAACTCGAGTTAAAGGAACTAACCGACCAATATAGGTTTGCGTTGCGTTTTCAATGCTAATCCTATCATCTAGGGATTGAGGCATCATCTCCCATACTGGTTTTCCTAATTTTTCACCGTAAGTGAAGCGTATATCGGCGAAATGAGGTAAATTGAAAATTATAGTGTCTAGAATATGGCTACCACGCAAAAAGGTGTGAAGCATCGAAGCAGGAGCACAAGGACCATCTTTAGAAGACTTTTCAGTTTTTGTTTTATTCCAATATAC
>DALYDW010000154.1:0-308 GCA_031972915.1 bacterium | reverse complement strand
AAAGCCAACATAGATAAGATGGTCTCAAAAATTGGGATGAACCTATTCTTATTGATTCCTTCATGATCAAACAAAGAGCTATTATTACCAGTAGCGAAACTAAAATTAAGTTTCGATACAGGCGTCCACTCATCATCATCAACTTTATTAGCCTCTTGATTTTTAGAAATATTAGATATTTGCAGCCAAGGCTTCTCAGAATGAAATAATTCGAACGAATCTCTCCACTCTGTAAGATACGCATCCGCAACTTGGGGAAGCTTTTTAGGAAGCTCGGTCCATTCGTCATAATCTTTAGGCCCCTGAAG
>DALYDW010000153.1:5476-5921 GCA_031972915.1 bacterium | reverse complement strand
GTTCCCCAAAAGAAGTCGTCGAGTTTGCAAAAAAAAATAATGCGGTGATGGTTGATTTTAAATTCATCGATTACCCCGGAGTGTGGCAACACTTCACCATTCCCATCAGCGAATTCGACGAAGGTATCTTCGAAAACGGTCTTGGCTTCGACGGATCTAGTATTCGTGGTTGGCAGCCAATTCATGCCTCCGATATGTTGCATATGCCTGATCCCGATACGGCGATGATGGATCCCATTATGGCTCATCCTACCTTGAGCCTGATTTGTAATATCGTGGACCCCATTACTAAAGAGCCCTACAGCAGAGATCCCCGCTATATCGCTCAAAAAGCCGAGGCCTATCTGAAGAGCACCGGCATCGGCGATGTCGCTTACTTCGGTCCCGAAGCTGAATTCTTTATTTTTGACGATATTCGTTTCGATCAGACTAAGAATGAAGGTTT
>DALYDW010000153.1:0-5466 GCA_031972915.1 bacterium | reverse complement strand
CGCTGACGAAGGTCCCAATCTGGGCTACAAGCCCCGTCATAAAGAAGGTTATTTTCCCGTTCCTCCTACGGATAGCTTGCATGATTTGCGTACCGAAATCGTGTTGACTCTCGAAAAGGTTGGAATTCGCGTGGAAGCTCACCACCACGAAGTGGCATCGGGAGGTCAGTGCGAAATCGACATGCGTTTTGATAGCATGGTGAAAATGGCCGATAAACTCATGTGGTTTAAATACATCATTAAAAATGTGGCTCTGAAGCACGGACGTACGGTCACTTTCATGCCCAAGCCCTTGTTTGAAGACAATGGTTCGGGAATGCACACCCATCAAAGCATCTGGAAAGGTGACAAAAACCTTTTCGCTGGCGATAAGTATGGTGGCCTCTCTGAGATGGGCCTCCACTACACCGGTGGAATTTTAAAGCACGCCCGAGGCGGTTGTGCCTTGACTAATCCTACCACCAATTCTTATCGACGCTTGGTGCCAGGCTTCGAAGCTCCTGTGAACTTGGCCTATTCCAGCCGAAATCGTTCGGCGGCGATTCGTATTCCGATGGTTAGCTCCAACCCCAAGGCCAAACGCATCGAGTTTCGTACTCCCGACCCGGCGTGTAATCCCTACTTGGCCTTTGCTGCTCAGTTGATGGCTGGTTTGGATGGTGTGGAGAACAAGATCGATCCAGGTAAGCCCTTGGATAAAAATATCTACGCCTTGAGCCCTGAAGAATTGAAAGATATTCCCAGTGTGCCCGGTTCCTTAGAGGAAGCTCTCAACGAACTGAAGAACGACCAGGCTTACTTGAAAAAAGGCGACGTGTTCACCCAAGACGCCATCGATATGTGGATTGAGTATAAGACCAACGAAGAAGTCAATCCGATGAAATTGCGTCCTGTGCCTTACGAGTTCGCCCTCTACTACGATATCTAAGATTGGCGAGTTTGTTCTTGTATTTCTAACCCTCGGGGAGTGATCCTCGGGGGTTTTTTATTTTCAACGAAAGTTTTCGATGAGAATAAAGATCAAGGCCTTGTTGCGTGATTTCTTTTTGATCTTTTGTTAGGCAATCTTGCATGCCGAAACCCGCCTCTACTCTTCACGAATGCCAACATTGTGGGTATCAGTCTGCAAAGTGGTTGGGACGCTGTCCCGATTGTGGCGCTTGGAATAGCTTTGTCGAAGAAATTAAGCCTGTCGCCACTAGGGGGCGAGATCCCGGGACTCCTTTTTACACATTGACCTCAGAATTGGCCCCCCTCGATCAAATTGGTACAGAGGCCCCGCCCCGTGTGAGCACTGGGATGGGAGAGTTAGATCGGCTTTTGGGGGGAGGTTTGGTGCCGGGGAGTGTGATTTTATTGGGGGGGGATCCGGGTATCGGAAAGTCCACCTTGGTTTTACAGTTTTTAGCTAAGCTTTCTCAACAAGGGCGCAAGGTAGCTTACTTGAGCGGCGAAGAATCCGCTGACCAAATTAAACTTCGGGCTCAGCGTTTGGGAATTCAATCTCCCCATCTTTATGTCATGACCGAAAATGATTTGACCAAGGCCTTACCTAAAATCGATGCCCTGGGTCCTCAGGTGTTGGTGGTGGATTCGATTCAAACCATCCATCTTTCCGAATTGGGTTCGGTGCCGGGCAGTGTGACTCAGGTTCGCGAGTGTGCCGGTAAATTATTGTATATGGCTAAGTCTCGCGGAGTAGCCGTGGTCTTGGTGGGCCACGTTACTAAGGAAGGCGCCTTGGCGGGCCCTAAAATTTTGGAACATATGGTCGATACAGTGCTGTACTTCGAGGGAGAGCGAGGTCAAGCCCATCGACTCTTGCGTACTTTTAAAAATCGCTTTGGCGCGGTGAGTGAGTTGGCGGTTTTTGAGATGGTGCCTCGTGGATTGCAAGAGGTGAGCAATCCCTCGGAGCTGTTTCTTTCCGATACTCCCACCCTGAGCCCGGGTTCGGTGATTCTCAGTAGCCTGCAAGGCAGTCGACCTTTGCTGGCCGAGATTCAGGCCTTGGTCACTCCCACATCATTGGGAATGCCTCGCCGTGTGGTAGTTGGTGTTGACGCTCAGCGAGTTGCTTTGATTTTAGCCGTGCTCGAAAAGGGCATGGGGTTGGGTATTTCCTATCAAGACGTCTTTGTAAATGTCGTTGGAGGTTTGGGCGTGGACGAACCCTCGGTAGACTTGGCCCTGGTCATGGCCTTAGCGGGCAATTTTCAGGGCAAAACTTTACGGGAGCGCAGCGTTGTCATGGGAGAAGTGGGCCTCAACGGTGAAGTGCGTCCTGTCGCCGGAGTTGAGTTGCGGTTGAATGAGGCTCAGCGCCTAGGTTTTAAACAAGTGATCTTGCCGAAGGGTGGGCCCAAACTTCCGGGGATGTCGGGTCTTAAGCTTCATCGGGTGGGACACGTCTCCGCGGCTTTGGAGTTATTGGAATGAACAGTGGGGCCGTGTTTAAAAATTTTTAGCCCGCGATCCAGAAATTTCAGACTAGTTTTTTTGCAATCGTAAAAAACGTGGGTGCGCGGAGAGGTCTCGGATAATTTCAGCTCGCAGGTTTGGGCAAAATTTTTCTGCCATGCGAGATAAATCCTCGCCTTGATCTTCTCCCATTTCGAAGATTCCCAAACCTCCAGGGCTGAGAAGCCGCTCTATATGAGGTAAAACGGCGGCGAAGATTTCCTGTCCCTTGGGTCCGGGAACGAGGGCTCCCTTTGGTTCAAAATGGAGGATTTCGGGCTGTAAACCGGCGTAATCCGCCTCCGAAACGTAAGGAAGATTGGCACTGATGACGTCGTAATGTGGGTGTAGGGTGGATGCCGCTTTTATCCAGGAGGCTTGTAGTAGATCGGCTTCCAGCCATTGGAGACGCGACTCTACTTGGTGACGTTGTGCATTTCTTTTCGCTACCTGTAGAGCGTCGATGCTTTTATCTAAGGCCACGGCTTCGGCTTGAGGAAGGTAATGAAGCAGGGTGATCGGAATGCAAGCGCTGCCTGTGCCGAGATCTAGGATTTTAGGTTGGGCGGTGGTGTTTGGGGCCCGCATAAAATTGAGGACGTGTTCTACCAGCTCTTCGGTTTCGGGGCGAGGGATCAGGACTCGAGAATCAACCCAAAAATTGAGAGAGTAAAATTCTTTTTCTCCCAGCAAATAGGCGAGGGGTTCGCGTGCTGCCCGCCTTTGTAAGAGCGCCTTAAAAGTCTTTAGCTCGACATCACCCAAGGGTTGGTCAAAGTGAGTGTACAATTGAACGCGGGTATAATTTAAAACATGGGCCAAGAGTAATTCTGCATCCAATCGAGCAGTTTCAATGCCGTGCTCGCTGAAGTAAGTCGTCGTCCACTGCAGAATCTTCATGAGAGTCCAGGGAGGAGACAGGGAAGGAGCGGTTTGGGTCATGAGCAGGAACTCTTAAGAGCCTCGGCCTGGTCGTGTTCTCTTAGGGATTCGATGAGGGGATCGATATGGCCATCTAAGACGGCGTCAAGTTGATGGAGGGTGAGTCCGATGCGGTGATCGGTTACCCTTCCCTGAGGAAAATTATAGGTGCGAATTTTTTCGCTACGATCGCCCATGCCCACCATGCTTTTTCGCTGGGAGCTACGAGCCTCGGCCTGCTTTTCTAATTCTTGTTCGTAGAGTCTGGCTTTGAGCACCTTGAGAGCCTTGGCCTTATTTTTGTGTTGGCTCTTTTCGTCGCGGCAGAGGACAACAATCCCCGAGGGGATGTGGGTCATACGCACAGCCGAATCTGTGGTGTTGACGCTCTGACCTCCAGGGCCACTGGCTCGCATGACGTCGATTTTGAGATCTTTTTCATCGATATTGATATCGACGTCTTCAGCCTCTGGCATGACGGCCACGGTGATGGTGGAGGTATGAATGCGGCCCGAGGCTTCGGTTTTGGGCACCCGTTGTACGCGATGAACGCCCCCTTCGTATTTTAGATTGCTGTAAACGTTTTCGCCGCTAATCTGCATGATGATTTCTTTAAAGCCGCCGACCCCCGTAGGATTGCTATCGACCACATCGAGGTTCCATCCCTTTTGTTCGGCGTAGCGCGAATACATTCGGAACAAGTCGGCGGCGAAGATTCCGGCTTCATCGCCCCCCGCTCCTGCACGAATCTCGAGAAAGACGTTTTTCTCATCATTGGGATCTTTGGGAAGCAGAAGAATTTTAATTTCTTGTTCGAGTTTTTGAATTTCTGCTTCGAGTGGCGCGATTTCTTCTTTGGCCATGGGACCCAAGTCGGGATCCTTGAGCAGTTCTCTACTCCCCTCTAGGTCTCGCTGCAGTTTTCGGTAGCGTTCGTAGGTGTGAACCAGCGGGCCGAGATCTTTATGCTCTTTGGCGATGCTTTGATAACGCTTGGTATCATTGGTGATTTGGGGATCACCTAATTGGGAAGAAATCTCAGCGTAGCGCAAGACTAGTTTTTCGAGTTGCTCAAACATGACGCTTACAGGGCCTGGATTCTCTAGCCCCAACTCAAGGCTACGGGTTGGAGAACAGCGCCGCATCGTTGGACGCTATCTTCGGAAACACAAAGACGCGAGGCAAGGCGGCTGACCCTACTTTTTAGCGGGGCTTTGGACCTTGGCGTACTTCTTGTTGAAGCGGTCGACACGTCCTGCCGTATCGATAACCTTTTGTTGTCCTGTAAAAAAGGGATGGCAGCCACTGCAGATTTCGAGGGTTATATCCCCGAGGGTCGAGTAGGTTTCCACAACGCTGCCACAAGTGCAGGACATACGACTGGGTTTTAGTTCGGGATGGATATCGGGTTTCATCGCGCAATCCTTAGGGGAATAATAAAGCCTCCCCCTCTTGGGGAAGACAGAGCGCGCTCTAGTAGCAAATAGGTCTAGGGAGCGCAAGAGCTAAAGCGTAAAACACCGCAGGGGATTTTTACAGAGGCTTTTTCGACTTGTCGCTTGAGGGATCCGGGGCCTTGTTCATTACATCCCCAAGAAAGTGGGAAAGTTCCGTGTCGCTCATGCCCACTCTGGGAAAGTTTTTCTGGGAGTTGCCTGGGATATTCTCAAACTTTTTCCGATTTTTTCCGCCATTTTTTCCCCATAGACGGTCGCTGGCTCGAGGAGATGAGTCTTCTAAATCTTGAGGCGGGGTCATGGTGCCCCAATCTTTTTTGGCAAACCAATCGATCTTGGCCCACTCTGGAATCTTGAAGCCCTTGGGTTTTTTTCGCGATGTTGGGCGTGGAACTGGGGGTGGGTTTTGAGGTGTCGGTGTGGAAGCAGACAAGTGTAAGCGCTGTTTAAACCAATTTTTTATCCGTTCGAGCGACATGGCGCCCATATTACACGGCGAGCTGAGAAAGGGGGAAAAAATCAGGGGAGCGGTTATGAAATCTGTTTTGAGTTAGGTTGGGTGGGGAGGAAATTATGACACATTATGTCAAGGTATCTAAAACTAATTATAATTTATTTGAAATTATAC
>DALYDW010000152.1:0-5934 GCA_031972915.1 bacterium | reverse complement strand
GGTCTGAAAGAGACAATTTTTCGATCTGCTGCAGAGAAGAGTTGGGTGGTTATTTTTTGTCACAAAGGGATAGTTTTATGAAAAAAATTTTTTGGCTTTTGGGAGGGGTGTTGGGGGCCGCTACGGTGGCTTGGCAAGCGCAAGCTGTCGCTGAGGCTAATGCCCCCATTGTCTTTGATGGAATTCAGCAGAGTCAGGTGGGACGTTTTCCCAACGGTTGGAAGACCTATCCCTTTCAAAAAAATAAGGCCCATCAGGTTTACAAGGTCGCTGAAGAAAATGGGTCCAAGTATATTCAGGCCATCGACCATAAAGATCTTTCTGTTCCCATTTTTAAGGATATATTTTGGGATGTGCAGAAGTATCCCTATTTGAAATTTAAATGGCGAGCACGTCTTTTGCCCAAAGGGGCTCGAGAATCCTCTCCCGAGACCAACGACAGCGCTTGCGGTTTGTATGTGGGATGGTCTCGGACCCACGCCTTGAAATATGTTTGGAGTACCTCTTTGTCTGCTGGATCTTATTGGGCGAAAAATCCAGGAAAGTTTGTAGTGATTGCCTTAAATTCCGGTGAGAAATCTTTGGGACAATGGCAGGAAGTTTCGCTAAAAATTCCCGAAGAGCACCAAAAGTATTTTGAAAAACCTATGGGCGACGCGCCAGAGGGCATTGGCTTGCTCACCGACGGTAATGCGACCCACCAGCCTGCCGAGTGTGATTACGCTGATTTTCGTATCAGTAGCACACCTTGAAAACGCCAGGGGCGAGCGGGAGAATTTCTTTTTAAAAATAACGCGTCAAGCTCTCTCCCACCGCGTAGGCTACGCTCGGTTCGGTGTCGTGCTCATCACGGTGCGAGTGGGAGTCTTCTTTCCAGGCGAAGGTATCGGTTTTTCGCGCATGAATTTTCCGATTGCTGGTGGCTGGTTTGGGATGACGAACCTTCCATCGCTGCATGATGAGTTTCTGTCTGGTCTTAAAGAGATGGTCTCGGCAATCTGCCTTTTTTTCTTGAGGAGCCTCCAGGTAGACTCGGTAATTTTTGCAAAGCTCCTCTGCTAAAGAGGGATTGAACGAGGTGTTTGAGGCAATTCGTGAAAGCGTTGGGAGCTTGTCTTGTTTTTGATACTCGTCGAGTAAGTCGATAATGACTCCTCGAACTTTTTGGGTTTTTCCTCCCAGAATGTACTGTAGGGTGTTGAGACTGAAATCGAAGTTCTTCGCACGGAGATTTTCTTGCAACAGAATCGCTAGCTGCCGGCGAGTCATGCCTGGATTTTTTTGGAGGATGCCATCGATTTTTTCGGGGAGATCCTGAACAGGACGATACTGGTGTTCATCACTCAAAGCCCGAGGTAGGGAGCTGAGAAAGCCCTCAACGGATTCGGTGTTATCCCAGCCGCTGAGTTCTAAAATCTCTTTGAGAGTCTCTAAAAGAATCTTTCGAGTGCGATGGGTCTTGCCTTCGAGAATGCTTTGCAAACTGCTCAAGTGATAGGAGTAGCCTTTGTTCTTCAGGCGCTTTTGCAGCTCAAGAGCCAATTGTCGTTTGCTGTGATGGGGAGAGCGCAGTCGATAAGCCTCGAGCACTTGTAAAAACGACTCGCTTTGCACCTCGATGGAGACGAGGCTTTCATCGTCTTGAGAGTTTTTAAGCAGAGCCTGCAATTGGGTTTCGGTTCGATACCCCGCCTCTTCCAATAAAAAACGCAGTTCGTCTTCTAGAATTTTACGTACTTTTTGAGTCTTTCCTCCCAAGGTCGCTTGCAGAGTCTCCAAGCCCAATATGATTTTTTTTCGTCGCAGGGATTCTTCCAGTCGCAGGGCTAGTTTTCTTTTACTCATCCCCTTGTGAATCCATAAATAGGCCTGGGTTAATTGGCGAAAAGTTCTGGGGGTGACGTATAAATGGGGATCTTCGGAATATTGGAGTTGATTTTTTTCTTTGTGAAATTCTTCGATGAGCGAAGCCGACCCTTGAGGAAATCTAGCTTTGATCCACTGTAAAAATTCGGTTTCAAGAGCCTGTGGGACATAGGCAATGCGCCCCTGTAATTGTCTTTTAAGTGTGCGGGAGTGATAATCGAGACCATGCTTCTTGAGAGCCTCGGAGAGATTGCGAAGAATTTCAGCGCTTTGAGGTGCTCGGGGAATTTGTTGAATTCGAGAAAAAAGCTGAGCCAAGGGCTGACCATAGACTTTAGTTTTAGGTGTTTCTTGGGACGATTGTTTTTTCATAAGAGACCCCATTATTTAACTATTATTACTAGATAATAATAGTTATCATTTAGTATGGTTTTTACTGAGGCTTTGTCAAGTGGGCAGCTTTGAGTGCGGTCGATAAAATTTGAGGAGCACCAGTTATCCCACCGAATTTAGGGTGGATTCACTCCTGGGCCGATTCGATTTTAACTCGATCGACATTGTAGATTTGGCTTTCTTCCATTGTCTTCCTAAGGGAGATCTTTTAAGAGGCCGTAGCTCTTTTTTTTAAAAGTGGTGTACGATGGAAAGATGCGAATTGGAGAAAACGGGTAAAGTCATGCCCACTTTAGAAGATAAATTACGCCAAGCTCAGTTGAAGATCACGCCCCAGCGTTTGGAGGTTTTGCGTGCTTTGGAAAAGCATCCCGCTCATCCTTGCGCCGACACGCTTTACCGCGCTGTGAAGCGACGCTACCCGGCGGTTTCTTTGGCCACCGTTTATAAAACTCTCGAAACCCTGGTGGCCGTCGGACAAGTCAAGGTTGCCTTGGTCAATAAGGGGAAGGCCTTTTACGACACCCGAGTTGACGCCCATCATCATTTCCTTTGTACTCAGTGTGGTTATGTCGAAGATGTAGATATCAAGCTGGGTTGTCTCGATGCTTGCGCTCCCCGGGGGATGTTAGAAGAGCACCATGTAGATCACAGCGAGGTGGTCTTTCACGGAGTTTGTAACGATTGTTTGACCCATGCCCGGCACTCGGCAAGTTGAGTTTCCATGAAACGCCAAGTTTTTTGTCCCCATTGTCGTCAAGTCACTGCCTACGAGAGTAATCCCCACCGCCCATTTTGCAGTGAGCGTTGTCGTCTTCTTGATCTAGGGGCCTGGGCCTCTGGACAATATCGCGTGCCGGGAGAGAGCGTCGATTCAAGCGATCTTCAGCAAAGAGATGGGGTTTTGGAGGATGTAAGTGAGGAAGCAAACAAGCCCATCGACTGAGATCTTTTTAAAAAATCTCAGTCGAGGCGCGGCGGGTTTGTAAAATTTCTCTAAGCCAACCGTAACGCAGTCCATGGTGGCTAGCAATGACCTCGGGCAATTGAAAAAATTCCATAATCTCCCAAAGAATCAGTCCTCCCAAGGGCAGTAATTCAGCTCGCTTGGGGGCCATGCCGGGCAAGGCTTCTCGTTCGGCTATGCTTAAGCAGCGTAATTGCTCAATGGTTTTACCCAAGCTTTGACGTTCGAGAATGAAGCCATGGATTTTCTCTACTTCGAAATCGGGGAGGCGTTGCATCAGGCAGGCCAGAGCGGTTGGCGTCGCCGCGACGGCTACCCAGGTTTGAGGTCGGTCTGCTGGGTGTAGCGGCGGTGCTTGCTCTAAAATGGAGCGGATGGAACGACGCATGGCGTGCCAGGTTTCGTCTTCGATGGGGTGGCGGTGGACGAAACCTTCCAAAAGCCGTACCGTGCCTAAGGGAAGACTGACGCCTCGTCCCTCTGGATTCCATACCAATTCGGTGGAACCTCCGCCGATGTCGATCATTCCCACTGTGCGCTGGGCGCTGCCAAAATCTTCTTGGGCCGAGAGATAGGAATATCGGGCTTCTTCTTCTCCCGAGAGGATGCGCACGGGGATTTGCAATTCTTGTTCTAGGTGTTTGGCAAATTGGGTGCCATCGCTGGCGCGGCGAAAAGCTGCCGTGCCAGCGGCGTATAAGGAACGAACTCCGTGTTCGCGGGCATTTTTTTGAAAACGGCGAACAATTTCTAAAACGCGGGCCTTAGCCTCGGGGCGTAGGGCCCCACCCTCTTGCAAACCTTCGGAAAGACGGGCCACGTCGTGATCCTCGTAGACTACGACGCATTTTCCTGAGTCATCGCGATATCCCGCCGTGAGCAGGACGGTATTGGAACCGATATCCAAAACGCCGACGGCCTCGGAACTCATTCTTTATTTGCCTTTCTCTTTATCGCTATCCAGCCAAGGAGACCACTCGGGGGTCTTGCACATTCCGTCTTGGGTGATAGCCATTTGGTTGGATCCATCCCACATCATGATGAACAGGTTAGAATCTCCCACGCGGCTGCTTTTGAAGATGAGATAGCGTCCATCGGGTGACCAGGTAGGGTTTTCGTTGTTACCCGCCGAGGTTAGTTGCTCCACCTGACTGCCATCAGCGTTCATGGTGAAGATGTTGAAGCCTCCATCGGCCCGTTTGACAAAGGCGATTTTGTCACCTCGAGGTGACCAAGCGGGTGTATCGTTTTGGTATCCCGAGAAAGTGAGCCGCTTGGTATTTTGTCCGCTACGATCGGTGACGAAGATGTGGAGATTTCCGGCTCGTTCCGAAGAGAAGGCGATGAGTTCGCCATTTGGAGAAAAGGTTGGAGAAATGTCGATGCCCAAGGTCTTGGTCAGTTGGGCCACGTTTTGCCCCTTCAGATCGATCAAGTGAAGATCGGGCTCTCCTCCCATGCTGGAAGAGAGGGCGATGGTTGTGCCGTCAGGGGAGAAGACTGGGGTGATATTGAGTGTATTGTTAAAGGTGAGTCGCTTGGGGCGGCTCCAGTTTTCTGATCCTTTGGCCTCGGCGAGGTAAAGTTCGGGGAAATATTTTTGATAAGAGGTGAACACGAGATCTTTTCCGCTAGGAGACCAGGCGGGGGATAGATTGAGGGTGGTGTTATTGGTGACGTTGGTGCGTTCTGAACCGTCGACATTCATGACAACGATTTGTTCTTTGCCTCTGGGACCACAGGCAGCGGCGACCTTGGTGCCGAAGATTCCTCGCTCTCCCGTGAGCACCAACATGATTTCGTCGGCAAAACGATGAATTGCCTGGTTAGGTAAGCCTTTTTTTACCTTATATTCTTTGCCTACGAGCATCTGTTTAAGCTGGGGATCGTAAAGGCGTAACTCCAAAGTGAGGGACTTTCCCCGTCGACGGTAGACACCTTTGACGAAGACTCGGCTACCCGTTGCGCTCCATGCGCCGAAGTTCATGGCTTCTGGCGACACTTCGGGATCGTTGTTGAGGGAGGCTGGTACATTGAGCAAATCAAAGTAGCCAGCCAATTGCATGTCTCGGCGGAGCAGTGCCGCCAATTTACGACCCTCTTCATCGGGGCTTTGGCTTTTTTCGTTGATGAAATCCCCGATGGCGATGGGGAATTTATGTTCAGGGGAGAATTGATCAACCAAAATATAAATGGCTCCCCAAGATTTCAGGGGCAAAAAGACAAGAATCGAGAGTGCGATGAAGAGGCGTTTTAATTTCATATTGGGTTTCCTAATAGATCATTCCATGAATGAAGGCTTCCGTTGGGAGCCAGAACGAGCCTTTTAGGGAAGATCCTCTAAAAACTCAAATAGGATTTTTGTGTCGGGTTTTCGGCTCCATTGTGGCTAGAAACTTTTTTCGGAGTGATCCGGAAGAATGAATGGCTTAGAAGGATTTTTACCACGTGGAGCTTTTTCTTCATTTGGCTCCAGAATGTTCGGGTTGCGCTTAATTGGGCCCAGGTTTGGCTGAGTGATGTTGCAAGGGCCGATGGCAGTATTTTTACAAAACTCGACCTGCGAAGTCGATGACGAAGCCTCCACGAAGCGCCTCTTGTTTGACTCCAGAGGGAGGTGGGGGAAACGGCGAGGCGCGCTCTACCGCACGAAGCGCTGAATTATCGAAGCTGGCGTCTCCGCTTCTCTTGACGAAGGTGGTAGAAAT
>DALYDW010000151.1:3096-5942 GCA_031972915.1 bacterium | reverse complement strand
TTCCCTGCCCCAAATCTTGCAGCGGGCACGAGAGATTCAACAAGCCGATCTGATCGTAGAAAACGCTCAAGGGCATTTAGTGGGACTTTTAAGCTTACGGGATTTAGCGCCGCTGCGCCAAGAACTTGAACACAGCCAAAACCTATGGATAGCTCAAGATCTCCTCAGTCGCCCCCTCTACTGGGTCAAAGAAACCGATACTCTCTACGAGGCCATGCATTTTTTAGGGGATACCGATTTCGATAAGGTAGCCGTACTCGAAAATAAAACCCAAGGAGCCAAACTTCTTGGATACCTGCGCCATCAAGACATCTTACATTACTATTACCGAATGGGATTACAAGATCCTCCCCCTGGCACTGTTGCAGATGCAAAATAATTCAACGGCAGAATTTTCGCACACTGTCGCAAAGCTACAACGGGAATTGCTGAACACTCCCCACTCAATGGCTATGAGAACCATGATCGTGACCGGACTCTTCCTCCACGACCAGCTCTGCTGCAGAAGCTTCTATGGAAAAGGCCCGAAGTAACTGCTGCACAAGAGGCGCCGACTGAGGGTCTTCTTGCGTAATCCACTGAGTCTCTCCCTGCATACAACTCTTACTCAAGGACAGCACTGAAAACATCGGATTCAAATCCAACAACACTTGAAAGCTTTGAGTCGTATCTCGAACAATTTCGAGAGGCCCCTCTAACAAATGCAACTCAACCAACTCCTCCGCCAAATCAAACTCGATTCGCACCGGACAATGAAGTTCTCCCCAGCGGGCCTCTCCGGAAAAATAAAACGACAAGGCTTCGGCATCGTGCTCTTCAAGTTCCGCACCCAACTCATCTTCGGCCCCTTCGGAAATCTCTTCCTCATGGTCGTGGTCGGCTTCCATAGGAAGCGTTGCCAAATGCAAACTAACCCCTTGATACAAAACTCCCGGCAAATCCTGAAAAGAGAGCAAATCCACTTGCGCCCCCTCCAAGTCTAATACGGCTTCCACTGTACCTGATTGATCAAAAAATTGATTATGAAAGGTGAGAGAAGCAATCGCCAATTGCGTTTCTTCAGGGACTATAATCCACCCTTCATCGGTGATATACCCATCGGCCAAAGCGGGCTCAATCAAGCTGAGGAATAAATTAGCCCCACCCAAGTTACCTTCAGCTGTTCCCGGCCCTTGGGCACAACGCACCAGGGGAAAAATTAAAAAAGACCAAAACAAAACAGAGAAAACTTTTTTCATGACTGAACTCCCGTAACAAATACGAAATTCAAAAGACAAGAGACGACCCGCGCCACCCGCCACCTACACGGCAGGCACTCACAACAAATTTACGCGAATCAAACGATGGTTATCAGCAGAAGGTCGGAGGAGCCCGGCCCGGCGGAAGCGGACAAAGTCGATGTGGCGTCTCACTCAAAAGTGAAAGACCGCACGACGATACCGCAAAAAAATAGGGAAAAGAACTTGAGGGAGCAACAAAGCCGAAAAAAGCGTGTTGGGGAGAAGAACCCAAACACAACTGACAAGTCTCTTGCGGCCCCCGGCCTTCGGCGTGATGGTGGGAGACCCGCGCCAAACCCAAAGCGAAAAAGCCCAACAGCAGAGCAAAAAAACAAATTTTTTGAAAAAATCGCCCCATGCGCTTCAGTCATCACGAAAGACGAAGGGATGGGAGACAAAGGCCCCACCCAACTCAGGCACTAGCCTCGGTCGATTCGACCTTAGGCTCGCCATGAATTTTTCTCTTCAGGCGAAGCAAACGAGCAGAAAGCTTTTTGTCTTCTCGATCCTTCAAAAACTTGGCAAGGCCGCCAGCCTTTTTAAGAACTTCTAATCCTTCGACGGAAACCGAAAGACGAACCACGCCTTTGATTTCTTTAACTTCAACCTTGCGCCGAAGTAAGACCGGTTTGCCCTGTTCATTTTTTTTACCACGAGCAGTGGGAGAACCGTTTTGACGAAATTTTTTCAGAGTGATTTCACAGACGTGCATAGAACTTCCCTAAAAAACGTTCAAGAAGCCGCCTTAGCGACGACTTTTTTCTTCTTACCTTGGGTGCGGGCCTTTAAAACCCGTCGGCGCAAACGCTGCAAACGCAGGGAAAGCCCGTCTTCTTTGGCATCGGCTAAGGCCGCTTCCAAACCACCTTTTTTGTCGATGGTGCGAATCGCCCGCGTTGAAAGACGAACGCTGACGGTCCCTCCCAATTCGTGAAGCACATAACGCTTACGCTGGAGGTTAGGATCGGAACGCTTCGCCGTTTTGACATTGGAATGGCTGACGTTATGCCCGGTTAAAGGACGAATGCCGGTAAACTCGCAAGACTGTGGCATACAAAAAACTCCTCAATACCCCTATTTCTTCTTGGAAGAAGAACCGGGCAGCTTCTTTTCTTCAAAGAGCACGTGCTTCCGGACCTTGGGATCGTATTTCTTGAATTTCAGTTTATCGGGAGTTTTGGTTTTATTCTTAGACGTGGTGTAGAAGTAACCAGTTCCCGCGGTCGATACTAATTGGATAAGTTCTCTCATAAGGGCGCCCCTTCTAGCCATTTCGGCCCGTTTCTGTCTAGACAAAATCTGTTTTCGTCAAAAACTTCTGGAAATTGCTTGTTTTTTCCTAGGTGATTTTTATTTTTTTGCGGAGAAAAAAAATTGGATCCTGGTTTTGAAGGTTGACGCGACGCCAAGTTCTACCGTACTGGCCTGGGTCATGGCAGCCGCACGTTCATGGTGGATTCGATCTCTAGCCCTGGGATTTTTGGGCCTGTTCCTCTGGGGAGCAGTATCCCATGGGGGCCACCGTCACGACAGCTCCCATGCTGCGGGGCTGCAAAGCGTTTGCAC
>DALYDW010000151.1:2088-3086 GCA_031972915.1 bacterium | reverse complement strand
GGCCCCGCACTTCAAAACCTGCCCGGCTACCAAGAAGCCTTCCAAAGTTTTTGCCTTGCTAAAATCTCCTCACCCTTGACCTTTCGAGGCTGCATCCGCGCTCCACCCTATTCCGCCTAAAAGCCCCCTCAAAAACTTCGGCGCCCTCGGCGCCAAGTGAGTTTTGCGTCGCCGACCTTCGGCGGGATGAAACAACAACATTCCCCCCGATCGACTTTCTGCCTTTTGGAGATTTTTCTCATGTCGCGTTTATTTTTATGGGCCGCCTTCTGCCTGGCCTTCACAGGGTTTCTGAGTTCGGCTCGAGCCGAAGACCCCGCCTTAAAACAAGAAATCCAAGAACTCAAAGCCAGCGTGCTCAAGCTGCAAAAGATCGTCGAGGCGCAAAACGCCAAGATTGAAAAGTTAGAACAGGGCCAAAATACCCACCCAACCTCGCCAATGAAGACAACAAACACCGTCACCGCACCGCAACCCAAGGTTAATCCCCTGGAGCCAGGCGAACCAGGGGACCCGGCGGCCCCGACACGAGTTCCCCAAGGTGCTCCTCTCGCCACACAGAACGTAGCGGGCCAAGGTCAAGAATATCGCCAAATGGGATTTTGGAAAGTACCCGTCGACCCCAACAGCTCGACCCGATTTCTTCCTAACATCTCCGTGAATGGAGTCTTTTCCGGCGCTTATTTCACCCAAGATCCCGAGGGTCCCACGGGACACAATCCCTCACGCACCGGATTTAACCTGCAAGAAATTGAGTTAGCCATTCAATCGGTCATCGACCCCTACATTCGGGCTGATATTTTTCTTTCTTTTTTGGAGGACGGCGTCGAACTCGAGGAGGCCTACATCACTACCTTATCACTGCCCAAGGGACTCCAAGTGAAAGCGGGACAATACTTATTGGCCTTTGGTCGACAAAATCCCAAACATATCGAACAATGGCCTTTTGTAGACAATATGCTCGTCAACCAAGAGCTGTTGGGTCCCGAAGGCTTTGA
>DALYDW010000151.1:0-2078 GCA_031972915.1 bacterium | reverse complement strand
CAGTTATCTTTTTCCCACTCCCTTTTATCTCTTAGCCCAAGGCAACATGACCCAAGGAAACAACGAAATCAATTTTGATGGCGAACGCAAGGCTGACTTCGCCTACACAGGTCGACTTTCGGGGTCAGGAGAAATCGCCCAAGATACCACCTTACTCGTGGGTACCTCAGCGGCTTTCGGTTGGAACAACACGGGCCAAGGCAACGCCACCAATTTATACGGAGGCGACTTATTGTTGAGTTGGCGCCCCTCCTCGGGAATCGGCATTGATTGGCAAACCGAATACATCTACCGACGCCGCGAAGTGCCCTACGGGGCTGAATCGGAAGGCGGCCTATATAGCTATATCTTAGGAAATTGGTCCCAGCGGTGGGGTGCTGGATTGCGAGTGGACTACATGGGCATACCGCAAAATGTCGACAAAACCTTCCGCCTCTCTCCGATGGTTGCGTTTCGCACCACCGAGTGGTTTCATCTGAAGGCTCAATACGATTTTACCGACGATGCCATTGAGGGGCCGCAACACGCCGCCTTTTTGCAATGGATCTTCACCATGGGGCCTCATGGCCCCCACCCGTTCTAATCTCAAGCGAGCAAATTTATCCTTTAACGGAATGGAATTAGGAGTCTTTCGACCATGAACAATCTAAAATCAACTCACCTGAAAAAAAATAAAAACACTCAGCGTTTTGTCACATTTTTTCTGGTTTTGTTTTTGACCTTAGGAGTTCTCGGCCTTTCTTCTCAAGTTTGGGCCAAGGTGCGAGTGGTTTCCACCTTGCCGGTCTTTAGTGCATTGACCCAAGCCCTTGGTGGTGACCGGGTGGAAATAAAAACCCTCGCCCGTCCCAATCAAGACCCTCACTTTTTGCAACCCAAACCCAGTTACGTAGTAGCTCTTCACCAAGCTGATATTCTCATCCGTGCCGGGATGGAGCTGGAAGTCGGCTGGATTCCCATCGCCGTAGTGCAATCTCGCAACCCTAAGATTCAAACACAAACTCCTGGGGACGTCGATGCCTCGCGAGGCATTCAAGCCCTGGAGGTTCCTGGCTCTGGCATCGACCGCGCCTCGGGAGATGTTCACCCAATGGGCAACCCCCACTATTGGCTGGACCCGCGTAACGGTCCTATCATCGCCCAAAATATTTTGAACGCATTGATCCAGGCGGATCCGACAGGCAAAGCCCAATACGAAAATAACTACCGACAATTCGTTCAGTCTCTAGAAAAAAAATTAATCAATTGGGCTCCCTTGGCAGCGGCTCTATCGGGCCAGCGGGTTTTAACCTACCATCGCACCTGGAGTTACTTCGCCCACTGGACAGGACTACAAGTCGTCAACACCATCGAGCCCAAACCCGGTATCCCCCCTAACTCACAGCATGTTGATCGATTGGTTCAAGAAATCACTCAACAACAAATCAAAATGATTTTGATGGATCCTTACTATCCACGTAAAGTTCCCGAATACTTGGCGGAAAAAACCAAGATCGCCTTACAAGTGGCCGAGGTACAGCCCACAACCGAAACCCAAGAGGGTTACTTTCAATGGTTCGACACGCTACTTCGCAACCTAGTCGATCACGCTCAAACCCCATGAATACGAGTATCCTCCAACTTCATGAATTGATCGTCGGGTATCCCGAGCGCCCGTTGTCTACCCCGCTCAATTTACGACTCCCAAAGGGAGAGATTCTCGGCATTATGGGCCCAAACGGAACGGGAAAATCGACCCTAATGAAGACTTTGCTGGGCCTGAATCCAGTTTTTTCTGGAGCTGTGACCTGGAGCTCCGAAACTCGTTTTGGCTACGTCCCTCAAGAAGGTGGGATCGATGACCTCTATCCCTTCACCGTTAAAGACCTGCTCATCATGGGCGAAAAGCCGGCCTTGTGGCGCGGTTTAAAAAAAAGCAATCCCCAACAAATCGCTCGCATCCTTACCGAATTAGAAATGGATAGCTTCGAAGACCGTTTATTTCGCGATCTCTCTTCGGGACAAAAACAACGAACCCTGTTGGGACGCGCCCTCATGTCACAACCCGACGTTTTAGTTTTAGACGAACCCTTTAGTTC
>DALYDW010000150.1:0-5955 GCA_031972915.1 bacterium | reverse complement strand
TCTTGGCCTGACGACAAATGACCTCGCTGATCTCTGGATGACTATGCCCCAAACCGTTAACCGCGACCCCAGACAACAAATCGAGATATTTGTTTCCCTCAGCGTCCCAAAGATAACATCCCTCGCCACGCACAAAGGCCACGGGAAAACGTGCATAGGTGTTCATGATGTAGGTATCACTTTTTTTTATAATCTCTGGGCTCTTCATCGCTACTTCCTATTCGTGCAAGACCGTCCCAACCCCTTTGTCCGTAAAAATTTCCAAGAGCACGGCATGCTTGACTCGGCCATCGATAATATGAGTGCTGGTCACTCCCGAACTGAGGGCCTTGATGCAACAGCTCACCTTAGGAATCATGCCCCCCGAAATCACGCCACTTTCCATTAATTTAGTGGCCTGCGAAATAGTGAGTTCGGAGAGAAGTTCTTTGTTTTGATCCTTCACGCCTTCGACATCGGTAAGCAAAATAAGCTTTTCTGCCTGCAAGGCGGCCGCAATGGCCCCTGCGACCAAATCGGCGTTGATATTCAGGGCCTCTCCAGATTCGCTCACTCCTACCGGTGCCACTACAGGAATAAAATGGTCTTTGTTCATGAGTTCTAAGACCTGGGTATTGACCTCACTGACATTTCCCACACGGCCCAGATCGATGATCTCATTTACCTTGTGATCAAAACTGACTTTTTCGGGAGCTAAACGACGGGCCTTGAGCAACTGACCATCCTTGCCGGACAAGCCAATAGCCCTGCCGCCATGCTGATTGATCAGTCCCACGATTTCTTTATTGACCTTGCCTACCAACACCATTTCTACCACGTCCATGGTGTCTTCGTCGGTGATCCGCATACCTTGATGAAACTTAGACTCGATCCCCATTTTTTGAAGCACCTTGCCAATCTGAGGACCACCCCCATGTACCAAAATGGGAATCATGCCGATGTAGCGCATCATGACAATGTCTTTGGCGAAGCTCTTCTTGAGTTCTTCATCGACCATGGCATGGCCGCCATACTTGATGACAATGACCTTGCCATGAAACTTTCGTATGTAGGGCAAGGCCTCCATCAAGGTAGAGGCACGCTGCACCAGGGACTCCATAGGGGCCTTGGGAGTAGGCGACGAAAACGCGTCTTTTTGAGTTTTATCCTGAGCCATAGTTTTGACCTTTTTCAGCGAGTTGCCTTTCTCGCATCGTCCGGCCCCGAGACTCCTTGAAAAGCAAGGCTGCTCCGGGATTTTTTAACCAAGAGACAAGCACTGCCTCTCACCCAAGGGGCCCCATAAAGGAAAAACACCGGACAAGCTATAAAATATAACGGCTCAGGTCTTGATCCTGCACCACATCCTCAAGGCGCTGACGCACGTATTGCTCGTCAATCTCCAAGACCGTTCCTGAACGATCGGGGGCCACAAAGGATATTTCATCTAGCACTCGCTCCATGATGGTGTACAAACGCCGCGCCCCGATATTTTCGGCCTGCTGATTGACTCGAGCGGAAAATTCGGCAATTTCTTTGAGACCCCCTTCTGTAAAACGGATTTCAATGCCCTCAGTAGCCAACAAGGCCTGCACCTGTTTGGTGAGAGAGTTGGCGGGTTCCTGCAAGATCCGCAAAAAATCCTCCTGTGTGAGACTTTCCAACTCGACTCGAATTGGAAAGCGCCCCTGCAACTCGGGAATCAAATCACTGGGTTTGGAAACATGAAAGGCCCCCGCTGCGATAAACAAGATGTGGTCAGTCTTAACCATGCCGTACTTGGTGTTGACGTTGGATCCTTCAATAATGGGCAAGATATCCCGCTGCACTCCCTCCCGGGAAATATCGGGCCCCTGTCCACCCGTTTTTCCCGCAATCTTATCAATCTCGTCTAAAAAAACGATCCCCGTTTGCTCCACCCGCTCCACGGCCATGCGATGTACCTTTTCCATATCGATCAGTTTCCCGGCCTCTTCCTGGGCCAAAGCCTCCAAAGCCTCGGGAACCTTCATCCGACGCACCTTGCTTCCTCGAGGAAATAGATTGGAAAACATATCCTTCAGGTTGGACCCCAGCTCGTCTAAAGACGGCCCGCTCACCACCTCCACCATGGGAAACATTCCTGCCGGACTCGGGCTTTTTTCTAATTCGACGGTGCGCTGATTGAGCTTACCTGCACGCAACATCTCACGAAGCCGCCCACGGGTAGCATCGACCTCCCCCCCCGTTCCCGAATCGTCGCCGCTAGACTCGCTGAGATCCCCCGAACTCGGGGACTTCGTGGGCAGCAATAAATCCAACAACCGCTCCTCTGCCAAATTCTCAGCCTTGGTGCGCACCTGAGATTCTTCCTCCTCCTTAACCATCTTGACGGCAGTTTCGGTAAGCTCGCGCACCATGCATTCGACGTCCTTACCCACATAGCCCACTTCGGTAAATTTGCTGGCCTCAACCTTGATAAAAGGCGCTCCTGCCAATTTTGCCAAACGTCGGGCAATTTCGGTTTTACCAACACCGGTGGAGCCAATCATGATGATGTTCTTGGGTGAAATTTCATCACGCAACGGGGCCTCGACATTTTGTCTCCTCCAGCGATTGCGCAAGGCAATGGCCACCGCCCGTTTAGCGGCCTTTTGTCCGATAATGTATCTGTCCAGCTCTGAGACAATTTCACGGGGAGTAAGAGAAATGGATTTCATTTAAAGAATCTCTTCTAATAGGGTCTGATCGTTAGTGTAGACACACAGCTCCGAGGCAATGGCCATGGCATTTTGAGCAATCTCCTTGGCTGAAAGTTGAGTGTGTCGCAAAAGGGCTCGTGCCGCAGAAAGAGCATAGGATCCTCCCGAACCAATGGCAGCCAATCCATCGTCGGGTTCGACCACATCTCCATTGCCCGTCAAGGTATAGGTGTTATCTCGGTCGGCCACAATAAGCATGGCCTCCAAACGGCGCAACATACGATCGGTGCGCCACTCCTTCGCCATCTCAACGGCCGCACGAGTTAAATTGCCACTAAACTCCTCTAGCTTGCCTTCAAACTTTTCGAAAAGTGTAAAGGCATCGGCGGTGGATCCTGCAAAGCCCGCTAAGACCTTACCGCTTTTGGTACGTCGCACTTTTTTTGCACCTTGCTTCAATACCGTATGATTAAACGTTACCTGTCCATCGCCGATCATGGCCACCTGGCCAAAGCGACGGACACATAGGATGGTCGTGGAACGGATCTTCGACATGATTCACCTTTTGCAGAATGGAAATCGAGGCGCTGAAAACACAACAAAAAATACAAGCGCCACTTTTACCCGAAAACACTCCCCCACACTTAATTTTCTTAGGCATTAAGCCTTGGGATGGGCCTTGTCATAAACCTCCAGAAGCTTGTCAAGGCTTATATGGGTGTATTTTTGGGTGGTGGATAAGCTAGCGTGCCCTAATAATTCTTGAATGCCCCTTAAATCAGCTCCGCCGCCCAAAAGATGCGTCGCAAAGGAATGACGCAACATATGAGGATGAAGTTTTTTTCCCAACCCCATGCTTTGGGCATAGCACTGCATTTGTCGATGGACCACACTGGGATGCAGACGTTTTCCTCGAAGCCCCAAAAACAAATATTCCTCCTCACCCGCTCGAGTTTGAAATTGAGCACGTAATTCAAAGTAACGTTCCAAGGCTTGGGAAGCGGGCCCTCCTACGGGAATCACGCGTTCCTTACCTCCCTTACCTAAAACTCTGACCAAACACTGAGAACGATCCCATTGCGAAATTTTAAGTTGAAGCAATTCGCTTAAACGGAGACCGCTGCTGTAAAACAATTCCAACATGGCCCGATCCCGTCTTCCCGAAAAATCATCGGAGCATAGAGAATCTAAAAGAAGATTCGCCTCTTCCACTTCCAAAAAGCGCGGCAGATTTTGGGGAATCTTCGGGGCGTGAATCTCCAAGGCAGGATTATGCTCCAACACAGAACGCTTCACTAAAAAACGGTAAAAGCTCCGCACCGCCGCCATTTTTCTTCCCAAAGAGGCTGCTTTCAAATGGGGATAAATTTTAGAAAAATGAGAGCGCAAGGCAAACAGCGGCACCTCTTTCCAGGGAATCTCTCGCTGCTGCCAACTAGGCGAGAATTCTTGCTGAAGAAACTGCTGTAGAGCCTCAAGGTCTTTTTGATAACTCTTGAGGGTGTGAGTTGAACAGCGTTTCTCACTGCGTAGATATTCCAAAAATTCTTGAATTTTGGGATCTATCTCCATGTTTTTTTCACCACATTCAACGTGACTCGGAAACCCGTCTCCTAAACACACTCGTGCTCTGCCGCCATTTTTTGGGACGAGACCGCAAGGGTCCCTTGCGTTTGGTTTCCCAAGGCTTGGGATAACTTCCATTGCCGAATCTCCGCTAAAGATCGTTCGGCCAAGGCCAAACGCTGCTCCTTCCGCGCCAATTCCTGAGGAAGTTCAAACAAACCAAAATTAATATTCATGGGCTGAAATCCCTTGGGATTAGCCTGAAGTAAGTGCCGCAACAAAGCTCCCAAGGCCGTAATCGGCGGGGGCGTCTGCAAGGATTCTCCCACCAAGCGCTTGGCGATCGAAAAGCCCGCGTAAAGCCCTATGGCCGCCGACTCCACATACCCCTCTACTCCAATCATTTGCCCCGCCAAAAAAATACCCGGGTGGTCTCGCAATTCCAAATACTCATTTAACAGGGCTGGAGCATTGATAAAGGTGTTGCGATGCATACTGCCCAAGCGCACAAACTCTGCCTGGCGCAAGGCAGGAATCATGGAAAAAACCCGCTTTTGCTCGGGGTATTTCATGCGGGTCTGAAACCCAACCAAATTGTAAAGCTGAGCATGAAGGTCATCTTGCCTTAACTGCAAAACTGCATAAGGCCAGCGCCCAGTGCGGGGATCAGTCAATCCCGCGGGCTTCATGGGTCCAAAGGCCAAGGCTCGCTTCCCCCGCTCCGCCATGACTTCGATGGGCAGGCACCCTTCAAAAAATTTAGGAACGTCGAATTCGTGACAAGGCACCTTCTCCGCTTCTAATAAGGCCTCAACAAAACTTTCGTACTGCTCGCGATTTAAGGGGCAATTCAAGTAATCATCCCCACCTCCCTTGCCCCAACGGCTCGCAGAAAAGGTAAATTCTCGATCAATGCTTTCGGCGCTTACGATGGGCGCGATACTGTCGTAAAAATACAAAAACTGACTATCGGTTAGGTTTCGTAATTCGGCACTTAAAGCCTCACTGGTCAGTGGACCACTGGCCAATAAAATGGGAGCGTTAAAATCCCGTAGTTTTGCTAAAGAAGTGACCTCTTCACGACACAAAGTCAGCCGAGGATGAGAGCTCAAGCGACAAGTCACCTCTTCGGAAAAACCCTCTCGGTCCAAAACCAGCGCCCCACCCCCAGGAATCGCGTGACGATCGGCCACCTCTAAAATTAGAGAATCTAAGGTGCGCATCTCCTCCTTGAGCAAACCCACGGCGTTTTTGAGATCGGCCCCTCGAAAGGAATTAGAGCAGACCAACTCCGCTAAATGCCCCCCTTGATGTGCTGGGGTTTTTTGTTGAGGACGCATCTCAAAGAGCGCCACGTTCCAACCTCGCTGCAACAGTTGCCAAGCCGCCTCACTGCCGGCCAAGCCCCCCCCAACAATCACAACATCCACTGCAAGACTCACGACGACACCTCAGAAGATTTAAAAATTGTTCAAAAAAGCATAACCCAAACGAGAAAAAACCCACAACTCAGGCATCTCAAAATATATTTATTCTTTCTAAAAACAGTAACCCAAATTTCCAGAAGCCGCCCCTGCTTTTGGATAGAGGCTTCGACGCTTCACCCCCTACAGCAATAAATGATGAGATATATTGAGAACGCGACTCGACACCTACAGCGTAAGCCCTCCGCAAGGCTTTTTCTCCGCTCAATCGATGAAGAGGTTTTATTGTCACGAAAGTTTTCGCT
>DALYDW010000149.1:0-5962 GCA_031972915.1 bacterium | reverse complement strand
ACCCCGTCTCGCTGCTTTTTTTTTGCCCATTTCCCGCCCAAGATATCGCAAAACATAAAAAACAAGATCAAGCCTTCGCCCTCAAGCTCGCTCGGGGGGGAATAACCCTCACCTCGCGATCATTCCCTTTGCCCAAAAAAACAGCAAAAAATCATTTTAGAAAAAACCCTAAAAAAACTAGCAAATTCGGCCTGAGCTTTTTTAAGGCTGTTCGTGCCTCTTGTTTTTCCTCGATGCTGAGGCATACTGGGCGTCCGGGTTCTCCTAAAACTTTTCACAAATCATCCATGAATGGGGAGGTTTCTATGCGGTTTAAATTAGCTCTCATCGCGGCCTTGATAAGCATGCCGCTCCTGGGGTCTGGAGCACAGGCCTACGATCCCTTTTGTACCTCGCTCGATCGTCCCTGTGGCTATGTGGGGCCCAATCCCCCTGTGCTCAATAAAAATATCTGTTGGAGTAGCGCCACCGGTGCCTTGACCCTCAAGGGAACGGCGGCTTGCCCCTCGGGAAGCGCTCCTTTCTTCGCCGTCTATGGGGAAAAAATACGCACGAAGCTCTACATCTACATCACCAATGCCTGTAGTCTCGGGCTTTGCCTGCCCTTCGACTCTAATAGCGGACCTTTTGAAAGCGAGGCACTCTGCTGCGACGGCAATGAAAATTGCACAGAGGTCAACGGATACTGCCCACATGATATCGTTTTCTGCGAAGCGGCGGCTACCAACGAAGACGGCACCATTTCATGTTACGACGATGAGCAATAGCAACGATGATCATTTGATGGCCCCCACTCTCGTGGTTACGCGGGGCAACTTTGACTTTTAGGCCTGTTACGAATTTTTTAGGGGCGGGTCGCACTAAGCGGCTCTGCCCCCTTTATTTTTTTGGGGATACAGATCAGGGAACTCATCCCACCGCACCTTGGGCGGCCACTGTGCCAGAGAGTAAATCGACCCCCGCTGCACAAGCATCTCGAGTGGGATCCCATCCCTGGAGAATACGTCCCGCTGCGAAGACGTTCTCAAAAACCGGGCGCCCTTCGCGATTGAGCACCTGTCCATGGACATTGATTTTTAAACCCACTCGAAACACCGCTTGAGCCTGGCCCATATTGGACTGAAACAGCTTGGACAAACTGAGGTCTTCTAAAGGCTGCCCCTCACAAAACAGGGGAAGACCGAACAAGGTCTCTTTAAAGGTTTTGGAATCGGCCCCTTCTTGAGGGGATCGGCGATAGCGAATCCCTCCTGAAAGATATTTTCCGGTGGCCAGAATGAAGGTCTTGGCTCGAAGCCGAATGCGATCCTTGCCTTGATGCACGCGGATCGAAGTGATTTTCTTGCCTTCGGCGTCGTAGCCTACGGCCTCTCCTTCGAGGATGTCGTATTCTTTGCGCCGAAAATATTCTTGAATCGCCTCATGCACGCGCCAACCGGGAACCCCACCGGGAGCAGGCAAGACCTCGGCTACCTTCAACCCCAAGGCCTGGGAAAGTTGTTTAACGATATCGGCGCTGAATCGGATGCCCAAAATCGGCGGCAACCACAGATGGGTGTAGTCTCGATTTTCTAAGTGGGTTTGCAACACCTGAATAAAGTCTTGGAGAATTTCTTCCCGTTCCAAGGCCGAGGCCAGGGAAACCGCACTCAGCGAAGCCTCTCCCTCAAAAGAAGGCAAAGTCACCTCGATGGCATCGACCGATTCGATGAAACGCTGCGATTGTCGCGCTTGCCAAGACCTTAGGGCTTGCCCGAGAAAATTGGCGCGAAATTGCGGATAGCCCGTCACTCCCACCAACAAAACTCGGGCTCCACGGCAGGCGTGCAGATGGGCATCGGCCACGGTGGACTGCACAAAAGCCGCGCGGTGCACCGTACCCAATTCGGTAAAGATCGTCTGATTGGCGTCGACGTCTCCCGACCAGGCGAGGGGAAACTCCTCGACAGCGCGCAACACCAAATCTTTAAAAAACATGGGGGCATTTTTTTCGTTCAAATCGGCACTTAAAGCGGTGAAGGGATGCTCGGGAAAGGAAGCCACCCATTTCGCCCTATTCTGCGAAATCGAGGGTTCCGGCCCCAAGGCGAGAATTTCATTCGACTCGAGAGGAGCGGCCAATTCCCAAGCCCCATGACTCAAGGCCGTAGCCCCCGGAGCCTTGCGTACTAAAATCACCTCTCGACCCGATTCGGCCAAATGGACGGCAGCAGCGAAAGAAGCCAAACCTCCGCCCACAATGACGATGTCCGTATTTTTTTCCATGAATCACTTCGCTCCGTGCACACCCAAGCCCACGTAGGTTTGGAATAATAATTCTTCTTCTTGCAAACCTACCCCCCCCATGGCGGGAACCTTTTCGCCCCAACGTTTTTCGAGGGAATTTCCCACTTCTTGATAAACCTGCTCGGGAGTTTGGCCCAACTCCTCGGCTAAGACCTGGGCTCCCATCATGAAGCAGCGTGTCCCCTGACAAGGCCCCAAGCTCAATCGCGTACGACGTTTTAAATCTTCCAAGGTACGAGCCCATTCGTGGCGAATCACAAAACGCAACTCGGCCTCCAAAACGGGATCACAGGCACACAGCACATTGCGGTAGGCGGGATTTTTTCTCGTGAGCTCTAAAACATCATAAGCCCTACCCCCATAGCGATACACCAATCGCTGAGCCGCAAAGAGCGGCACTTTAAATTGTTGAGCCAGATCTTGGGGCTGGGCACGCCGCTCGGCTCCGGGCAAAGGCATTTGATGGGTTTGACAAGGATTGCCCTTGCCCAGTTTTTTTACCAAAACATCGACTAAATCCTCGCTCATCAGGCGATAACTGGCGAGCTTCCCCCCGGCGATGGAAAGCAAGCCTCCCACCCCCTCCTCGGCCTCGTGATCATAAACCCGATGGTCTCGACTCAGATCATCTTCGTAGGGCCCACGCGTGGGAAGCGTGGGACGCACCCCGGCCCACGCATGGGTAATGCGAAACTGCCGGATACGGGGAAATACGCTCTCGATGCCCTCGAGCAGATATTCGACCTCGTCTTCTAAAATGGGAATATCGTCAGGATCACCAAAGTAATCGTCGTCGGTGGTGCCGATCACCGTGGTATTTTGATAGGGCATCACGAAAATGCTACGACCATCGATGGCATCAGCCATGATGGCATAATTGCTCAAGCGTCGGTCCAAACTAAGATGAACCCCCTTGGCCGGACGCAACTTGACCGTGGCACCCGCCATGGCCGCCAAGCGAGGCGCCCAGGGACCACAAGCATTCACCACGATTTTTCCGCGAAACTCACGAATCTCACCATTGAGGGTATCGCGAGTTTTCACCCCCACCACACGACCCGCCTCCTTCAAAACCTCGATCACCTGAGTATGGTTATAGACCTCGCAACCGTGCTGATGGGCGGACAATACGTTGGACACACAAAGCCGCATGGTATCGATGCCCCATTCGTCGAAACTCAAAGCTCCGACCAAATTTTTTGCCAACTCGGGCTCTAAATCCAAAGCTTCTTCACGGGTCAGTCGGGTATGGGGAAGGCCGTTTTTCATGGCACTAAATCGGTCGTAATTTTCAAAAAAGCCCTCCATCAACTCCAACATGACCTTGCGAAACCAAACGGGGGAATGCTCTTTTTCGAGGACAGGCACCAAAAAGGGAATGCGAAATAGCATATGGGCACAGATCTTTTGGATGTAGCCACTATCAACAGAAGAGAGACGAGTCGTCTTGCGAGAGCTGAATAGATAGCGCGCCCCACCATGGATCATTTGAGAACTGGCTCCCGTAGTGCCAGCACCGAAGTCATTTTTTTCGATCAGCACGGTTTTTAGACCGCGCATGGCCGCGTCGCGGGCAATACCGCAACCATTGACTCCCCCACCAATGACGATCGCATCGTAGCTCATGCCTTTTTCTCCACTCGAATGCCCAACTCTAACAGCTGGGCGGCCGCCACGGAAGAAGGCGCCTCGGTTAGAGGGCAAGCCGCCCTTTGCGTTTTGGGAAAAGCGATGACATCCCGTAGGGAATCGGCCCCGGCCATCAACATCACCAGGCGATCCAATCCAAAAGCGATGCCTCCATGGGGTGGAGGTCCAAACTGCAAGGCCTCCAGGAGAAAGCCAAATTTTTCTTTGGCCTCTTCGGATTCAATCTTGAGGATCTTAAAAACCTGCTCCTGCACTTGAGAATCGTGGATACGGATGGAGCCTCCCCCGATTTCATGGCCGTTCAACACCAAATCATAGGCCTGGGTTTTCACTTTCAGTGGATCTTGAGCCAACAAAGGCAAGTCCTCGGGACGCGGCGCCGTAAAGGGATGGTGCACCGCCGCATGACGCGCCTCTTTTTCGTCGTAGTCGAAAAGCGGGAAATCCTTGACCCAAACGAAGGCCAATTTCTTTTCGTCGATCAAACCCAATTTGGCGCCGAGATGTTCGCGGAGATTTCCCAATGCATCGTTAACGATCTTAGGATTATCGGCGCCGAACAAAATGAGATCCCCGGCTTGCATATCGAGGGCTTGTTGCAATTGACCACGTTCTGTTTCACTAAAAAATTTGACGATGGGAGAAACCCATTCGCTCTCGGTCACCTTGATGTAGGCCAGGCCCTTCGCACCATAGATGGAAACCCATTGGGTCAGATCGTCCAAATCTTTGCGCGATAGATCGGCCCTGCCCTTGACATTCATGGCCTTAATGATGCCGCCCCGATCCAGGGCTCCGCGAAACACCTTGAATTCGGTGTTGCGAAACAATTCGGTGAGATCGACCAATTCCATACCAAAACGCATATCGGGAGCATCGAGGCCAAAGCGCGCCATGGAATCTTCGTAAGAGATTTGCGGAAAGGGCCTAGGCAAATCGATGCCAAGAGTTTGCTTCCACAAAAGCGCCACCATGCCTTCCATCACCTCCATAATTTCTTTGGGGGTAATGAAACTCATTTCGATGTCGATCTGAGTAAATTCGGGCTGACGATCGGCACGAAGGTCTTCGTCGCGGAAACACCGGGCAATTTGAAAATAACGCTCGAATCCGGACACCATGAGCATTTGCTTAAAGAGCTGGGGAGATTGGGGCAACGCAAAGAAAGAGCCTGGATGCACACGCGAAGGCACCAGATAATCCCGGGCCCCTTCCGGAGTGGAACGGGTCAGGATAGGGGTCTCTACCTCCAAAAAGCCATGATCGGAGAGATAGCGACGCGCCGTTTGCGCCACTTGATGGCGTAGCAAAAAATTGCGCTGCATCGCCGGACGGCGCAAATCGAGAAAACGATAGCGCAAACGCAATTCTTCCTGGGCATTGACCCCATCGCTGATTTCAAAAGGAGGCGTTTTAGAGCGGGAAAACACTTCGAACTCGGAGACCCAGACTTCGATTTCACCCGTGGCTAATTTACTATTCGTCATTCCCTCGGGACGCCGCATCACCTTGCCTGCGATTCCCATACAATATTCGCTCCGCAAGTGTTTGGCCAAATCATGAACCGCCGGATTGGTCTCGGGATTGAAGACCACTTGAGTAAGGCCTTCACGGTCTCGTAAATCCACGAAGAGGACTCCCCCGTGATCTCTTACGGTGGAAACCCAACCGAAGAGCACCACTTGAGCCCCGGCATCTTGACCGCTTAATTGGTTACAATGATGGGTTCGCTGCAAATCATACAAAAAACGCTTCATATCCAACCTCTCGAGCCTGCCTCTCTCACAAAAGCTTAGGACGAAGCAACTAGAAGCAACGGGAAGTTCTCGACCCTAAACGGGAAATCCTATTTTTGGGGACAATCTTTGGCCGTTGACCGCAAAAACTTCCCTATGCTAGGGCGCTTAGCCCGCATGGATAAAGCCCTTTCGGGTCGGATTCCCCAAAATGCGTGATGACTATTTCTCAAGTATAAGGAGCGCCCATGGCCACCGTTTATTACGAAAAAGACAGTAAACCCCAGCTT
>DALYDW010000148.1:0-6035 GCA_031972915.1 bacterium | reverse complement strand
CGCTTGCCTATGTGTGCCCGACGGCAGTGGGGATGTGGAGGTGGAGATTCCGTGATCGTTTAGGATGGGGTCGCTTCTTCCCATAGAATTTGCGCCTCAAGGTATCGTTCGCTGATGTTGTTAAAAGCTTCTTGTGCTGCTGCATCGTTAGGATTTTTATCCAAAGTCCGCCGCGCTTCCTGACATTGGAGTTCCAATCGTAAAACCTCGTTGGCCAAAGACCGAAGACGATTCAAGTCCTGATCCCGTTCTGTTGCCCCTGGGCGATTGGGGCTCAACTTTAAGATATCGCTGATGTGCTTCTGAGCTTCTTCCAAACGCGCCAACCAGTCCTCTAAAGGTTCCGATGAATTTCTCCGTGGGATTTCCGGAAGAGGGGCGCCTTGGCTCAAGATCGTGTGATAGGAATCGACGAGATCCGCCGCTTTACTTAAAAGACTTTCGTGGGGAGAACGGTCGAAGGAGGGCTGCTTGTCGAGGAGATCTTCAACGCGGAAAAATTTATCCGCAAGGTCTCTTCCTGCAAGGATAATTTCCCTCAGAGCTTGGAAACTAATTTTCGCTTTCGCTTTCTTTGCTTCGTGATCCTTTAATAAATTATCCAGACGATTGGTGGCCTCCTCCAGTTCTCTCAGGGAAGTTGCTATGGGGTTAGGGAGGGCCTCAGGAGTATTTTGGGAAGCAGTTGCTCCGTTGATTTCCTCCCGCACGGGATTGGGTATGGGAGCTTCTGCTAAAGATCTCTCCATGACCTCTAGGAGTTCTCGGGCTTTCGCCAGACTTCTACTGACGGCATCTTTTCCTAAGAAAGCAGCTGTGGCGCTTTCGGTCAATTGGTCCACACGGGCTTGCAGTTCTTGCTGAAGGGTTTGCAGTCGTTGGCGGGTGTCTGCTGTTGGGGTTTCTTGATGATTTTTTAACGCTTCCGTCGAGGATCTAATCGCATCTTGAATCAGTCTGGCGGAGACTTCCGAGTGGAAACGGGCTAATGCTTCTTCTGCTTTATGTAGGGCGTCCGTGAGTTCCGAATTTTGGTTCTCATTCTGATGGGTACGGCCAGCTCTTATTTCATCGTGGATCAAGTTAACAGCGTCGCGGATTTCCATTAAGAGTTCTGGAGAGTGGCCAGTCCCATTTCGTCGGTTGCTTTGGTATTGGGCCTGTGCGGCTTGAAGGCGCCTCTTTGCATCCTCTAATTTTTCCAAGGACTCTTGTGGGGAAGCCGTTTTGCCATGGGTTGGGGCTTGATTTCGAAACTGGGTTTCATGCCGTTGGATTTGCCTATCCGCCAGGGTCAGCTTTTCGGCCAAAGCTTCTGCAGGACGCTCTCCCACGAGGAATTCTAAGGCCTGTCTTGCTTCCGTCAAACGTCCATAGGCCTCCGTGAGTTGAATCCAATGGATTTCGCTTCTCTCTCCTTCATAGCGGCTTACGGCATCTGTAAAGTTTCGCAAGGACTGCGTCAAAGCTTGAGCGGCTTCAGGAACGGTGGTGGGTCCGAAGGGAGCCGCTAAACTAGCCATCATCGCCGTGAGTTGGGCTTTAACCGCATCCACGGTACCTTTGAGGCGGGGTTTATGTTCCACGTCGAGGCCTGAGAATTGTCTCAAAACCTCACGCAATTGTCTTTGGGCGGCTTCAAGTCGTTGGAAGGTTTCGGAATTGGATTGTTCCGTGTATTCCCGCAAAGCATCCTCGGCAGGTCGCAGAGCCGCTTGGAGGACATGATCGGTCAGGCGGTTTTGAGCGGCTTGAAACAAGGCTTCAGCGGCTTTTAACTCCTTCACATATTTCTCAAGACGAGTTTCGTATGCCGCTGAGGCATCGGGGTGCCAAACCGGTACATTTAATTTTCTCTCAATAGGCTTGCCAGCAAAGGCGTCTGCAACTTCTGAGGTGGCATGGGCGATTTGGATGTGCCGCTCGAGTTCCGCTGCCGCTTCACTCACTTCTCTTAATAAAGCTTCGGAATCGGGTTGCGTGTGATATTCCTTTAAGGCTTTTTGGAGCCGGGCGTTGGCGTTTTCAAGTTGGGTGAGGGGGTCCTTCAGGAGGAACCCAGGGACTTTATCTGGAGAGACAGCCTTAGGTTGGGCGAGAGCTGCCTCCAGTTTTTTGTATGTCAGCTCAAGGGTTCTTTCCAGGGCATTGATCCTATTTTGATACACACCATGAGCAGGGGTATCATCGTCCAAAAGATCTTGAAGAGTTTCTTTGGCCTCTTGAAGACCACGGTAGGCTTCGCGTAGCTCTGTTAGATGGGCCTCGGACTTATTGCCATCGTAGCGATTTTTTGCGGCGGTGTATTGGTTCAAGGCTGAGGTCAAATCACTGTTGGCTTGTTCGGGGGTTTTCGCCCCTGACGCCCTGTCGCCTAAGGCCTGAGAAAGCAAGGTCGAGGCTCGAGTAAAGATATCCTTGGGGCCTTCCGCTAAGACGGCTGGTTCCCAAAAAGTACCGAGGCCGCTTTCCGCCAAGCCCGGGAACAAGCGCGCTCCCAATCGATCGAACCAAAGAGAAGCAGGCTCTTTACTTGGTTGAGCTTGAGATGAAACAAAGCCCTGCCGCAAAAAGCGCAGCGTCTGAACTTGCCCAGTGGTGGCCTCTCGATAGTCCACCTCCACCAAACCATTGGAGTACTCCCGAATATTTTCCAGGGGACTGTAGGGCCTTTGACCGTTGACTCTCAGGTCGTGGACAAACCTTGCGAAATTTTCAGGAGGTACCAGTCCCTGGCCTTTGACAAAAAGGACATCGTAGGGATTGTTCTCCCCAAACATGTCCCGGACAATCTCGTGCTCTGTGGAAAAACGATCCAAAGCTTTAAGAGTTTCTTGGGTGGTTTCGATGCTCTGGGTATTGCGATGGGCGACTGGAATTTTTTCCAAGATGTCTAAGCGGAATTGTAGGGCCTCGCGATATTGGCTCACAACGGTTGCCAACTCTCCTTCGCCCTTTTGCAGGTACTTGGCAAAATTCTCGTGGGCCTCGGCGATCTTTGCTTCGGCCCTTTCTAAACGGGGCTGCCATTTGGTCAGCACCATGCGTTCTGCCGCTTGATTTGTGAGACGGGTGACGGGACTGGCCAGGGCGCCGCCTACTTTTAAGGCCACCAGAAAGAAGAAACGATCGATCCAGGCTTCTTTGGAAAAGACGTGTTGAGCGGTGCCAAGAGGATCGAATTGTCCTTGCACCAGCATTTGAGCGTTGCTGCTGATAAAATCGTAGGCGCCGAAGGCGGCGAGTTCCGTGGTAAATCCACCCCCATAGCGCAGCCCATGACTTTGCCAGGTGGCTTGCAAACTCTTTGTCTCCGCAGCTAACTGGGCGGGGCTGGGAACGGTGATGCCTTTGGCTCTGAGTCTGCCTGCCGCGATTCGAGCTGAAGCGCTGTTAAAATAGCAGTTAAACAGCTCTAAGGATTTTCCGATGGATGCGAACATGCCCACGTTGAGGGCGGCTTCTCCCGTGAAACTCAGGGCATTGTCGATGAAAGAGGCCCGAGTATCATACAAGGGTTTGAGATCTCCTCGGACTCCCGCCCAGAGGGCGCGATGGGTTAGCGTGAAGGTGGTACCCGACACCGCAAAAAATCCCCCGGTGCCACTGGCAAAACCCAAGTATCCTGCGGCGACGCCTCCCGTGGCGGCGGCGGCGATGATGATGCCCACGCCCACCGCATAATGATTCAATTGCGTGGAAAATTGGTTCATGCCCTGTAAGCGTGTGCCGATTTGGGCTTGTTCCAAACCGATAAAGGCCTGCTGTGCCCCCTGAAAATCTCCCGAGGAGGCTTGGGTGGCAATGGCATCGTAACGGTCCGCCATGGCTAGTACTTGGGCTTCTCCCGCCGATTGGAATAAACCGGAAGTATCTCCCAAACCCGCGAGCCAGGTAAGTCCATTGAAGACGCGATCCGTGGTGCGGATATTCTCCGCCATGGCGCGATACATCTCGGCACGGCCCCGAGCGCTATGGACCAGGGCCAAATGATCCGCTTGGGTGACGATGGACTGATAGATCCCCAGGCGATCTTGCAGAGATTTGCCCTCCACATTCAATTGGCCATAAAGCGCTAAGAGCTGTTCATCGCCCGGACTGAAGGAGAGAGAAGTTACATGATGGAGTTCTGCGGTGATGCCGTGACGCACTTGGGCTTCTTCGTAATGGGCCAAGTCCTGGGCGATCGTTTGAAGGGATTCACAAGCTCTGGTTTCCGTGGCTTGCCATTGCGTTAATCGTCCTTCGATCTCTTCAAATTCTGCCAAACGTTTTGTTGCGGCCGCTTCCTTGGGACCGACTAGGCGCACTTCCCGGACGGATCCTCCCCAATAAGATTCTTGGGCTGTGGCTTCTCGTGCGGCCTGACGATCTTCTGATCGCGCTTTTTCAAGCTCGGTGAGCAGAGTCTCCCGGTAAGCGACGGCGCGACTCCTCAAAAAATCCTGAGCGAAACCTAGCGATGCTGCGTCAAGCTCCTTTAGACTCAGCACCTGATCCAACTCATGGTAGGCCTGCAAAGAAGTAAGATTGGCTTGGAGGGCCAGGCGGTTCTGGTAACCGGCATTTTGGTTCAGTTCAGCATTTTCTTTTTCGGCGACCTTTGCAAAAAAACTTCCGAGGGCGGGATGGGAGAAGAGCGCTTCCATTTGTTGGACATGGGCTTCCAGTGAAGCCAAATCGCCAGTGTCTTCTCCAGCCCTGTGGGGAAATTGTAAAAAGCTTAAGACGGAATCCAGGTGAGCTGCCACAGCTTGTTCTTCAGGATTCTCGGAGGCTTGGAGTTGTCCGTAGGCCAAGACAACAGGCAGATTCTGCAGGGTCTGTAGCGAGGGCTGGTATTCGGGCAGGACTTTCGCCCCTGTCAGGTAGCCCGGTTCAGGAATATAGGGACGGACCACAGGATTATGGGCCGAATAGTCCAATTGGTGATTGATCGCGGAGTACGCAGGATATTTTTGAACAAAGGCCGCGGAAAACTCTGAGGCCGTGGCTTCGGCGCGGGCATAGCGGGTTAAAAGAGTGGCGAGCTGGTAACCGGCCTCGAGGGTTAATTCATTGCCTTGGAGCGCACCCGAAAGCAATTGCACCTGAGCCCGCTTCAGATAGGGAGCTAAGCCTTGTTGTTGAATTCCTAAGTCGTCGATGCCTTCTGCCCAAGCCAAGGCATTTTCTAAGCGCGCCAAGTTTTGCAGAGCTTCGCTTAAGGCCTCACCTTCGAGATGACTCAATTGAGTTCGGTAAAGAGTGATTTCCGCTTTGACTTGTTGGGCTAGTGCGCCTTGTGCCTTGCGGATGTCTTGGCGCAGGGTTTGGATGTTCCTTCGCACTCCCAGATCAGGTTCGTGAGCGGAGAGGCTTACTAGAGAAACGACCCCCGGCTCGGTTCCCTCGTTGAGATGTTCCGCCTGTTGCAAAATTTCGAGGGCTTCGAGGAAATGGCCCTGGGCTGCTAAGTTTTTCGCTGCTTCCACCCAAGCCGTAGGGTCCTCGAGTTCTTGAGGGAGGGCTTGGATCTCTCGGGGAAGGATGGTTCTCACGAGCAACCCAGACACGCGAAAGCTGCCTTGCTGAAATTTTTGCACCGCGCCTTTTAGGTAGGGATTCTCTGGAGCGATTTCTTGTTGGGCTTCTTCTGAAGAGGAAGTGTTTTCCAGGTCGCGCGAACCTAACCAATTTGTCAAAACATCGCCCAAAAGTTTGTTGTCACTAAAATCAGGAAATTTCATCAAGTGGTCCACTTCGTTTATTTGGAATTTTCTTTGACGAAATTAAGCAAGTTGTATGCCAAGTGCTTTTTATAAATAGGTTTATATTTTATGAGGAGTTAGGCGAGGAAAGGAGGGGGTAAAAAGCAGGCCCTGTAGACTGAATTCCCCAAGGTGGGGATATAAATCATCAATCAAGAGAGGAAGTTGAAATACGAGATGACGTGCCAGAAGCGCAGAGATTCCACGCTCTCCATGGGGAGCATGGCGGTTTAATCTTGCCCATGCTTATGGCGATTTTTGAACAACTTGCCAAAACAATACAGG
>DALYDW010000147.1:0-6068 GCA_031972915.1 bacterium | reverse complement strand
GCGGATTTTTTTTCGAAACGTCCCTTGGTTCCCTTAGGAATTCGCAAGGCATAGTTCGAAACATGGGGCGGCGTCGTGTCCCGCAACAACTCGGGATTCAACATGCGAATCAAATCGGGATCGACCCCGGCGCACTCAGCAGCCACCTCTAAATCCATGGGGCCTTTCAGCGCGACCTTCTCAAAGTTAATGGGTTGCTGGTAACGAATATTGGTAAAGCCGTATTTTTGCGGGTTTTTAGAAATAACCGCGGCGGCTAAAATTTTGGGGACATAATCTTTGGTTTCTTGACGAAGATAGTTGCCCTCCACCATATCCCAAAAATTGGTGCCATGCAGATTGATGGCGCGCCGCACCTTACCCGCACCCGCGTTATAAGCAGCAAAGGCGAGATACCAATCGCCAAACTCATCGTGGAGATCTTTTAAATGCTGGGCAGCCGCATGAGTGCTCTTTTCTACATCCATGCGCTCGTCCATGTAGTAGTCGGCATCTAAACCGTACATTGCCCCAGTAGAACGAATGAATTGCCACGGTCCTACCGCCGAGGCCCAACTCTTTGCGCGGATATTAAAACCACTCTCAATCATGCTTAAATAAACCAAATCACGGGGCAATCCGTACTTGTCGGTCACCGCATGAATATAGGGCATAAAACGCCCCAGGCGCGTGAGATAACGCTCGAAATGTCCCCGCCCTCGACCCGTAAAGTAATCAATCCATTTTTGAACGTAAGGGTTATAAGTATAAGGGATATCAAAATCACCGTTTTGCTGGATGTACTGAGAATAGCGTACCCCAGAGCCTCGACGATGCTCCAAATTTTCGTAGAGCACGTCCTCGAGAGACCCCTCGTTGGAGGGGTAATACTTTTGCGTGGTGGTGCCCTTTTTATATTTAACGCTTTTAGCTTTTTTCTGAGAACCACCACACGCGGAAACGAGAAAAATCAAAACCGAAAAGAGGGCGAGAGATTTCTTCATGAGCGACCGCGTTCGTTAAAGTGAAAAGTGAATTTAAATTTGAAAGTGCAAAATGAGAGTGTAAGAAAAAACCTCATCCCACTCTATCATTATTTTTTTACGACCTGTTTAAAAGACTCTTAAAAAAATAGACCCCCTCCCTCGCCTTAAGTTCCCCCTCTTGTCAAGACGACTACAGATCCCTAACTCTACTCAAAGGAGAATCCTTTTGGTCGAGAACTATCGGGGGCTTTTATTCTCCTAACTTTGACTACCCCCAATCGTCCCCTCAAGACCCAATCGAAAAACAACGAAAATTATCTTTAATATCCAACGAGTTAAATTGATGACCGGAAAAGCTCAATGAAACTCTTCATCGTCACGACTCGCGCCCAATCCTCCAAACCACGATTTTTCCAAGACTTTCTGAAATGAGCTTCAAAATACCTTCAAGCTCATTTGACAGAGCACAACATATTGTGGTTGAAGTGGTTTTAGACCTCAACATACTGTGGATAACTCAAGGCTCAGCGCTAAGGTTTTGTGGATAACTGAGGCTTAGGAGGGGCGCAACCTAACAAACAAAGCTCGGTCTGTTTGCGCCTCAAAAAATAGGCCTCTATCGCTAAAAAAGTTTAGGACCTGGAAGAAGAAGGGGAGTTCGGGAAACCGGCTCCCCTTCTGTTTTTATCGCGACCCACACTGACCTCATCCTTTACGAGGCTAGGGGATTAAAACAAACTTTGAAAATAAACATCCAAGGCCGGAGCCAAGTCACAATTCACTCTCATGAGAATTTCTTCCGCATTTGTAGTCTGAATGATGTGACCCATCACCCCCAAAACCGGAATCGATGTCCACTGCCGCAAAGTGGCCTCGTTATAGCGTTCGGAAAGATCCGATTGGGTCTGAGTATGGGAAACCGTGGTATTCAACACCACCCCCACCACGGGAATGCCACGACGCTGTAAATAATCCAAACTCAATAAGGTATGATTGAGAGTTCCCAAGCCCAAGCGAGCTACCAACAAAACTGGAATTTTCAATAACTCGATTAAATCGACCATAGTTTGGCGGGGTCCCAGGGGAACCATTAATCCTCCGGCCCCCTCAACCAAAGTCCAATCGTGGCGAGTTCGCAAACACTCAAAACGTTCTCGAACCCGCAACAGATCCAAGCTCACCCCTTCTAATTCTGCTGCCACACCAGGAGCCAAGGGAGCCCTTAAACTATAAAGATTGAGATCCGAGAGAGGTGCTTCACTTTTCAGCACCTGTTGTAAAAAAACCGCATCGCTTGTTGACGCCCCCCACTCGCAACCGCTCTCGATAGGTTTCATCGCCACACAAGAGCGACCCCGCTCTTGAAGATAGAGCCCCAAACCTGCGGTGACTAATGTCTTACCCACCCCGGTATCTGTCCCAGCGATAAACAGCGCCGAACTCATAGTTGTTCTACCACCTCTTGAAGAGAATCCCACAGGGCCGACAACAGGTCATCGATTTCTTGAAGAGATATGGAAAGAGGAGGTAGCACCACCAAAACATCACCAAGGGGCCGCAACAAAGCGCCCCGCTTGCGAGCCGCACGACAGACGCGGGACGCTACACGCTGGCCAGGCTCGAAGGCCAAGCCAATGGCCTTATCGCGTAACAACTCAATCCCCACCATCATACCTAACTGACGCACCTCACTCACATGTTGATGCTGAGAAAACTTTTTCAAGCCATGTTCGAGCCAAAGAATTTTTTGTTGAACAGACTCGAGGACTTTTTCGTCTTGGAAAATTTTTAAATTTTCCAAGGCCACCGCACAAGCCAAAGGATTTCCCGTGTAGCTATGCCCATGAAAAAAAGTTTTAAAATCGGTAAAATCTCCCAAAAATCCCTGAAAAACACGTTCGGTCGTCAAAGTTGCCGCCAAAGGCAAGTAACCTCCGGTAATCCCTTTGGCCAAACAGAGAAAGTCAGGCTGCACCTCCTCATGTTCAACCGCGAACATTTTTCCGGTTCTACCAAAACCTGTGGCCACTTCGTCGCAAATTAAAAAGGCATCGAATTCATCGCAAAGCTGGCGGACTCCGCGCAAAAATCCTGGAGGAGCTAAGCGCATTCCTGCGGCTCCTTGAATCATGGGTTCAACGACAAAAGCTGCAATTTCTCCACGATGCTCCTCAAAAATGAGCCTAGCTTGATTGAGATCAAAATTCTTCACCTTTAAGGTTTCAAACAACAGTGGCTTGAAAATTTCATGAAAGAGATCGATGCCTCCAACACTTACCGAACCCACCGTATCTCCGTGATAGGCATTTTCCAAACTCACAAAGCGCGTCTTTGGCTTCGTAGCACCCGCTTGCTGCCGAGAATATTGAAAGGCCATTTTAAGGGCAATTTCCACCGCCGTAGAACCGCTGTCGGAGTAAAATACTTTTCGTAAATTATTTGGAGCCATCTGCAAAAGCTCATGGGCCAATTCTATCGATGGCACATTTCCAACACCCAACAAGGTAGAATGGGCCAGCTTCTCTAGCTGATCGTGCAAGGCTTGATTCAAACGAGGATGTCGATGTCCGTGGATGTTTACCCACAATGAAGAAACTCCATCCAGATAGCGATTGCCCTCAATGTCGATGAGATAGCAACCCTCGCCGCGCTCCAAAATCAACGGCTCTTCCCCCTGATAGTCTCGCATTTGCGTGAAGGGATGCCATACTTCGTGTTGATCCCAGTCTTTTAAACGCTGCACTCTTTCCTTACTCATGCTCCAATTCCTCCCGAAGCACCGTGGCAAGACGATGCAAGTCTTCTTCTGTATGGTCGCACATCAAGGTGATTCTCAAGCGAGAACTTCCCTCAGGCACCGTAGGCGGTCGCATCGCCGTAATCCAAAAACCGCATTCACGTAGGTGATCTGCAATTTTTAAAGCTCGCTCCGGAGCTCCAATCCCTACGGGGATAATCGGACTAAAAGCTCGAAATCCAGGGCGATTCAAAACTTTTTCCAAGGCCCGAGAAAAAAAATCAATGCGCCGCCACAATTGCTCTCGACGCCATGACTCGGTCTGCACGATGCGCAAGGATTCTTGAACCGCATAGGCCAAGGCGGGGGGAAGAGCCGTACTGTAAACAAAAGATCGGGCTCGATGCAGAGCATAGTCTTTCAAAGATCCCGTTCCCGCCACATAAGCGCCAAAACAGCCCAAGGCCTTTCCCAAAGTTCCCATAGCAATCACGCGGTCCCGAAAGGCCGGATGCTCGCGAAACTCGTCCAAACACCCCGAACCCTGCACTCCGAAAATCCCAGCTCCATGGGCCTCGTCTACGTAAAGCCAAGCATTCCAAGCGAGGCTCAGATCTAATAAATCTCGCAAAGGAGCTAAATCCCCCTCCATGGAAAAAACCGACTCAGTTGCAATTAAAAACCGCGCATCCGCGTTGGCCTGAAGCCGAGCCTCTCTCAATTGGCGTTCTAGTTGGTTCATGTCGTTATGACGAAAAATTTTCACACGGGCTCGACTCAAGCGAATTCCATCAATCATCGAGGCATGATTGAGTTCGTCAGAAAAAATCCAATCATCGACTCCAACCAAAGAACTGAGCATTCCAAGGTTAGCTAAATAACCTGAGTTAAAGAGCAGCGCCGACTCACATCCCTTCCATCGAGCTAATTGTTCTTCTAGTTTTTCGAAGATATCGAAAGAGCCTGTTACCAAGCGCGAAGCTCCAGAACCTACGCCATAGTCTTCGGCCCCGCGCACAAGAGCCGCGCGCAACCTAGGATCTTCGGCTAATCCCAGATAATTGTTGGAAGCAAAATTGAGGAAAGAACGCCCCTCATGAACAAAGACTCGCCCAGTTCCTTGAGAACTCGAGCGAATATATCGACGCAGTCCCTGTTTTTCCCATTGCTGCAGAGGGCCCCGCAGGCGGTCGAGTGTCATGAGCGTCCTCCTCCGAAACCAGGCCCGCTAACCCCTTAAAGCACCGCGGTTTCTTCGGGCTCCCAATCGTCGGGCAAGGTCGGTGCCGACTTGGATTTACGATGGGGGGCAACAGGCACTAAGCCCAAACGACGAATCTGCTCCAAATCACTCTCCGGATTCTGGCCCGGAGTCGTGAGATAATTGCCCAGCATGGTGCCGCTGGCACCGGCGTCGTAAATGTACTCTTGAAAATCCTGCAGATTGACTTCACGTCCCCCACAGACAAAAATTTCGGTTTGCGGCATAGCCAGACGTAAAATGGCAATGACCTTAAGACAATCCAAAGGGGTGAGATCGTGCAGCGCCGCCAAGGGAGTTCCGGGACGGGGATTCAAAAAATTAATAGGAATGGAGTCGGGGGCAATTTCTTTGAGCTGAAAAACAAACTCCACCCGCTGATCCAGATTTTCTCCCATGCCCATGATGCCACCACAACACACCTCGAAGCCCATCTCCTTCGCCAAAAGCACCGTGGAGACTTCTTCTTCCCAAGTATGTGTGGTGACGACCTTAGGAAAATAGGATCGGGCCGTTTCGATATTATGATGGTAGTGGATCATTCCAGCATCTTTCAGCCGCTGCAAATCGGAGCGCTCCATCAATCCCAAAGAGGCACAAGTTTCTAAGCTAGTCTGTTCGCGAATTTGCGCAACGGCCTCCACCAGGGTATCGATCTCTTTAGCCTTATTCATGCCTCGACCGCTGGCCACAATAGAAAATTCGGTCCCGCCAAAACCTTCGGCCTCTTTTGCCTTTTCCACCAAAGTCTGAACCTTCATTAGAGGGTAAACCGGCGAAGGTGCTGCCTTATAGGCATTGGACTGAGCACAAAAACCGCAATCCTCGATACAAGCACCACTCTTGGCATTGACGATACTGCAGAGGCTGATTTCCTTACCAAAGGCTTGTTCTCGAAGCAGCCGGGTCATGGGTAAAATCTCACGAAAGAACGTTTCTTCGTCGAGATCTAAAATGACCCGCGCCTGTTGAGGATCGATGCCCTGTTCTTTGATTTTGTTCAAATTCCACTGAGAAAAATCCATGGTCGGCTCCTTAACCCCAGGCCAGGGAGCTTGGCAACGGCTTTTGGCATCGGGTGCGGGTTTGACAAGGAAGGGGAAAT
>DALYDW010000146.1:2219-6116 GCA_031972915.1 bacterium | reverse complement strand
GGATAGCCACCCTTCGACGTGGTTTCGGAAAGGCCTTGGTAGCATTGGGGCCCGAGGGCGATGGCGTAGGGGCCATCGACGCCGTGGCTGCGCAACAGATTGGTCGCCTCGGCCACGAGCCTCGGATATTTTTCGTAGTCGTTAGAAATTTTTAGAGAGTGTTTTTTGGCTGCGGTGAAAATGCCCTCGATGCTCGCGCCGTTATTGCCATGAAACAGGGTTTGGTCTTCTGCTAAAGCGGCCCGCTGCGCCGCTTGCACCAAGAGATCTAAATCGGGATTGGTAGCGCCGCGATCGACGGCGTCTAATTCTTTTCGTTTTAAAGTGAAGGGCACGCGAATTTCTAAGAGGGGTTGAACTTGGCGCAGCTGCGTTTCTACGCCCGCCGTGGGCGCTTTTGCGAGTTTTTCGCAGCGACCTAAATTGACGGAACTGAGTTTCCAACCATGGGGTCCAGAGAAGTCCACTAAACGACGTCCCGCAAGACCCAACTTTAAAGTACGGGTGGCCTCTTGAAAAATTTCGGCCCAGGCGGCTTCGGAGACGGGAGCAAGTTCGCGTTTTAAATGCGTCATAATGAGGCCCCTCCTTTGAGGCTGCCTATTTTTAGGGACCCATCATTGAAATGGGATTCGACGGGAGAATTGCTTGTTGCAGAATTTCCCTCGAGAGATAGCAAGTCTCCTTCGGTAAAAAGATAGGTGCGGAGTTGTTCGTCGAGTTTGGGATCGCGGCGACGTAACCATTCGAGGGTGATGGCGGCGTGTTCTTTTTCTTCGTCGCGGTTATGTTGTAAGATGGCCCGAAGTTCTGCGTCTTCGGTGGCATCAGCTCGCTGGTCGTACCAGTCCGCGGCCTCAAGTTCTTCGATGATAGAAATATAGGCACGATGCCGTTCGATGGTTTCGGGTTTAAGTTTTTCTTTTTCTTCGTGAAGACCCATGCTGGCGCCGCTCATGAGGTTCTCCTTATTCGACGGGATCGGTCTGTAGATGTCGGACAGAGTCAAATTAGACCAAGGAAGGCCTGTGGTCTTCAAGTAAAAAGCCATCTTCAGGGTTGAATTAATTTGTTATGAAGGAAGGTGGAGGGATTTTTCTTGGCTAAGAATGAGGAGAGTGTTTTTACTCAAACAAAGGTGATATCGAAGGGCTTTGCGATGCAGAAAAAATTTCTAAAATTGCATGGGTTAAAACATCGTTATTTTTTTTGGGGATCTGCCAAAAATCCCCCCCTGTTTCTGGTGCACGGTTGGCTCGATACAGGAGCGGCCTTTGATTTTTTCTGCAAGCATTTGGAAAAAAAATATTTTTGCGTCGCCCCTGACCTCCGCGGCTATGGGAAAAGTCAGCATAGCCTCAGTCCCTTGGGATATTTTTTCTACGAGTATGTGGCCGATGTGGCGGCAGGTCTAGATCGTCTATTCCCCGGGGAAGCTGTGCATCTCTTGGGGCATAGTTTGGGTGGTGCGATTCTTTCGGTGTATGCGGGAACTTTTCCTGAGAGGGTGCGGAGTTTCGTTAATTTAGAAGGCTTTCTTTCGAGTCGTCGTGCAAAACTCGACCCCGCCCAGCGTTTGCGTTTATGGTGGGAAAGCTTAGATAAAAATCGTTTTCGGATTTTTGCCGACAATACGGCCTTTGCAGAACGCTTGCGGCAGAATTTTCCAAAACTGACTTTATCTCAGGTTAAATTCTTAGCACGATACTTGACGGAGCCAGTCAAAGGTGGTGTGCGCATGGCTGCCGATCCTCGCCATAAAACTTTGGAGCCCTATCCGTTACATGCGAAAAACCTCGTTTCCTTTTGGCAAAAAATTACTGCTCCCAGCCTTTTTGTGGTGGGAGAAAAAACCGAATTCGCTGGTCGTCGACCTCAAAGTTTTTTTCGTCGTTTGGAGATGCAACATAAGGAGTTTCCTCCCCATACCCATTTGCATATCCTCCCAGAGGCTCGGCATAGTATGCACTTGGAAAACTCCGAGGAGCTGGCCCAGTTGGTTTTGAAATTTTTGTCGAAATGAATTGGCGAGACTTTTTGAAAAAGCTTTTGATCGAAACAAAGCAGCTGCACCTTATTCTTTCCGTCCCCTGTACTCGAAAATTGAGAAGGGGTGTGGCGAATCTCTTGGCGGGTAGAGTGAGATTAACTCCTTTCCTAAATAACCAGGCAGTCAGGAAATAAAAACTTATTTAAAGGGTTGGCCTCTTGGATACACTGTCCCATTTTTTCCAGAAGCTGCACCATTACCTGTTTGTGTGGGATCGTTTTTTCCTTCCTCCCATTGTCATTCTAGGAGTGATTGCGGGCGTGATTGCCGCATTTCATGCACTTTTGCAGAAGCGGGATCCGCGCTCCGCATTGGGTTGGACGGCGGTATGTTTGCTTTTTCCAGGAGTAGGAGCCGTTTTTTATTTGCTCTTTGGTGTCAATCGCATTCGTAGTCGTGCAAAGAATTGGAATGCAAGGGGGCGTTGGGAAATTTCTCCCCAACTACGCCATACCGCCGGACGCTGGGATCAATCGAGTCCTTCTTCCTCGGCCCAAATGGCGGCTTTTTTTTCTTTGGTGCGAGTTTCTGAGGCCGTGAGTGGTTTGCCCTTAGTCGAAGGGTGTCGTTTGCTTCCTCTGTTTAATGGAGAAGAGGCTTATCCCTCAATGCTACAGGCCATTGTCGAGGCTCGGCGACGGATTTTTCTTAGCACTTATATCTTTGAGACCAATGCGATGGGAAAAGAATTTACCGAGGCCTTGGGGAAAGCCCATGATCGAGGTGTCGATGTTCGGGTGTTGATTGATGGAGCGGGCACTCACTACTCAAGACCTCGGATTCAAAAGTTACTCAAACGGCGCGGTATTCCTCATCGGCTTTTTTTGCCTCTAACGTTCTCACCTCGAAGTATTCATCTCAATTTGCGTACTCACCGGAAATTGCTCATCGTCGATGGTGAGGTGGGGTTTACGGGCGGTATGAATATTGGGAGTCGTCATTGCGTAAAAGATCCGAATAATTCCAACCCCACCCAAGATATTCATTTCAAGGTCGAAGGGCCCGTTTTGAGTCAGTTGCAAGAAGCCTTTTTGATGGACTGGTCCTTTGCTCAAGGGAGTGGGGCCGTATCCCGGGTGGAAGAAGATTTGTCCTGTAGTGAAGTTTTACGGGGAAAGGCATTGGCTAGAGGCATCATCGCCGGGCCTAATGAGGATTTTGAAAAGCTTCGTTGGATCGTCAATGCATCCATCACCTGTGCCCAGCGACGGATTCGTATTATGACGCCTTACTTCATTCCTGATGGAGAGATGACTGCCTCATTGACCACGGCAGCTTTGAGGGGGGTAGAGGTCGAAATTATTTTGCCGGGAAAAAATAATCTGCCCTACGTAAAATGGGCTTCTCAAGCTTTATTTGAAGAGCTTTTGCATTTTGGGGTAAAAATCTATTACCAGCCTCCCCCCTTTGCTCATTCCAAGTTCATGGTGATCGATGATTTTTTTTCTCTGGTAGGTTCGGCCAATTTGGATCCGCGAAGTTTGATTTTGAATTTCGAATTTAACTTGGAGGTCTACGACCGTGATTTGGCTCAGCGTCTGATCGAGCATTTCGAAAAGGTGAAGCTCAATTCCCAAGTTATTACCGCGGCCTATTTACAGGCTAGGCCCTTCTATAAAAAAGTCCGTGATTCCTTGTGTAAGCTGTTTTCTCCCTACCTCTAGACTGCAGCCGCTTTGGGTGGTCCGATTGCGAAAAAGCTTGAGGCTAGGGGTTGCCTTTCTGAGAAGGCCAGGTTAGGGCAGCTGCGCCGGATTTTGACCGGGCGATTCATTTCAAAACTTAAGGTGAGGCTCTTATGCAATATCTTTGCGACTTTGAAGACGTGCGTTTTACTCTCTTCGATT
>DALYDW010000146.1:0-2209 GCA_031972915.1 bacterium | reverse complement strand
CCCGGTTTGAAGGTCAGAGCGAGGAGCTTTACCGCTCTGTGCTTGAAGAGGCGCTCAAATTCGCCAAGAACGAAATTGCTCCTTTAAACGAAAAAGGTGACCGCGTGGGTGCCCAGGTCAAGGATGGTCGGGTGGTCATGCCTGAGGGCTTCAAAGAGGTTTTGGCCCAGTTTGCCGCCAACGGTTTTATGGGAATGGATATCAACCCCGAACACGGCGGCATGGGTTTGCCTTCTAGTATGAGCATTGCTGCTAGCGAATTCGTTATGGGGGCTTGTCCTTCGTTTGCTTTTTTTAACCTCTTAACCCGCGGTGATTGCGATATGTTGCAGCAATTCGCCAGCCCCGAACAATGTGCGCTTTATATTCCTGCGATGGTTTCTGGACGCTGGACGGGCACCATGTGTCTTACCGAGCCCCAAGCGGGTTCCGCCGTGGGCGATTTGACGAGCACAGCTACCCCCAACGCTGACGGTAGCTACAACATCAAGGGAACCAAAATTTTCATCACCTGCGGCGACCACTTGTTGACGGAGAACATTATTCATTTGGTGTTAGCCCGAGTCGAGGGTGATCCGGCCGGTACTAAAGGTATTTCTTTGTTTATTGTCCCGGCTCGCCAGGTGAACGCCGATGGCAGTTTAGGGAAAGATAACGACGTTAAGTTGGTTTCCATCGAACATAAAATGGGTATCAAGGCATCTCCCACTTGCTTATTGCAGTTTGGCGATGAAAACCGTTGCGTGGGTTATCTCGTGGGAAAAACCTGTGAGGGCATGAAGTACATGTTTCATCTGATGAACGAGGCTCGCATCGCCACCGGCCAGCAGGGTGTGGCCATTGGAGCCGCAGCTTATGAGTATGCCCTTAATTATTCCAAAGAGCGGGTGCAGGGAAACAAGCAGTTGATCATCGCTTATCCCGATGTGCGTCGTTTGTTGATGACTCAAAAAGCCTACGTTGAGGCACTTCGCGCCTTGATGACAGAAACTGCGATTTTTGTTGATCATGCTTGGCATCATCCCGATGCCGCTGTTCGTGAAGAGTACGATGCCTACGTGGGATTGCTGACTCCTGTATGCAAGGCTTTTGGTTCTGACATGGGATTTCGCGTCACCGAGTTGGCCATTCAAACTTACGGTGGTTATGGCTATGTTCAGGATTACCCCGTCGAACAGTATATGCGCGATCTCAAAATTGCGTCTCTTTATGAGGGTACTAACGGCATTCAGGCGATGGATTTGATCGGTCGAAAATTTCTCAAAGATCAAGGGCGTGGTTTGAAACGCTACTTGGAGAAAGTAACGGGACAACTGCAAGAAGTGGCGGCTTGGGAAGAATTGAAAGGGCTTGTGAATAAAACGCTCTCCGTATTGGGTGAGTTTGCCCAGGGTGCCCAGGAGATCGGCAAGCGAGCAGCTTCCCAACCCGATTATGTTGGCTTGTGCGCCACTCCTTTTTTGCGTGCTTTAGGTGATCTGACTTGCGCCCAAATTTTAGTGCGACGCGCTGCAGTGGCCTTAGAGCAGCTCAAGGCGAAGCCTTCCGAGGAACGAAGCAAATTTCTCCAAGGTAAAGTAGAGGTAGCTAAGTTCTATGTAGAGCAATTGTTGCCCGAGGCGCGCTTAAATTTGGCGCGCATCCACTCGGGAGACACCTCGGCTCTTGCAGACGTGCTCTAGTTTTGTCGCCCCTTCTCGGTTTGTAAAAGCGTGCCTGGAGTGCGAATAAAAGCGAGAAGTGCCCAAAGCGTTTGTGCAAATCGTGGCCCACAAGTTGGAGCCACGATTTGCACCTTGCTTGGCAAAAATCTTCGAGGGCTCAACTTTTTTCAAATCGGGCGAATGGTCTTTCGACGAATTTCTTAGCCTGACTTAGTAAGTAGCGAGAACCTCGCGCAATTGTTTGCCTGCCTTGAATTTTGGCACCATGCAGGATCGGATATTAATCAAGGCTCCGGTCTGTGGATTTCGTCCTTGGCGGGCTTGACGGCGCACCACCAAAAAGGTGCCAAAACCCGTCAGGCTGATCTTGTCCTTCTTTCTCAAGCACTTCTCAATGTTCGATGTCATGGAGTTTAAGGCTCGTTCCGCGGCAGATTTTGAGATCTTTGATTCTCGTGCCACGCGTTCAATGAGTTCGGCCTTGGTCATGGGATACCTCCCTTGAAGAAAGTGGTCTTTCCCGAGAAACATTTCGGGCCAACATC
>DALYDW010000145.1:0-6147 GCA_031972915.1 bacterium | reverse complement strand
GAGCTACGACGTCAAGACTCGCAATCAAAGTTACCAAATCGGCCAACATCATTCCCTGGCTGATCTTAGGAATCACCGACATCGCCGTGAAGGATCCGGTACGAATCCGCACACGAAAAGCATGATCGGTTCCATCGCTGATCAAATAGTATCCCAAATCTCCACGGGAAGATTCGGTGCGCACATAGGCCTCTCCCCTGGGGGGCTTCAAGGTTGCCGGAACCTTACCCATAACGGGGCCCTCTGGAATCATGGCGAAGCACTGTCGAATAATCTTTACAGACTCTTTGATTTCTCGAGCTTTGACAATAAAGCGATCGAAACAATCGCCTGTTTCACCCTTTTCTCCATACCCTACCACTACTTGAAAATCCAACTCGGGATAAATCGAGTAAGGCATATCCCGGCGCAAGTCGAAGTCGACACCCGAGGCTCGCAAATTAGGCCCCGTCAAGTTATAGGCGATAGCGTCCTCACGCGAGATGGTTCCCACGCCAGCTAGGCGCTCCACGAAGATTTTGTTGCCATTGACCAACCGCTCAAACTCGTCGAAGAGCGGATCAAAACGATCCATCCAGTCGAGACAACGCTCTGTAAACCCAGGAGGCATGTCATAACCCACCCCTCCGATACGAACGTAATTGTAAGTGAGACGCTGCCCACACAGGGCTTCCATCAGGTCGTTAACCTTTTCACGTTCTTTGAGAGCGTGAATAAAAGGCGTGGCCGCCCCCACATCCATCGCAAAGGCCCCCAAGGACAACAAATGAGAAATGACCCGATTAAACTCAGAAGAAATGACTCTTAAAAACTCGGCACGCCGGGGCACTGCAATCCCCATCAGTTTTTCTACCACCATGGCGTAACCCAAATTGGCATTCATGGCAGAAAGATAATCGGCTCGATCCGTATAAGGCATGAAACCGTTGTAGTCACAAATCTCGCCGATTTTTTCGATGGAACGGTGCAAATAGCCCACATCGGGGATAGCCTCGGCCATCACCTCACCATCGCTCTTCACCACGAAGCGAATAACTCCGTGGGTCGAGGGATGCTGGGGCCCCATGTTCAACATCATTTCATCGGTCTGAATAGCCATAACTTTTCAATCACTCCCAGACTGATCATCAAAACTCAACACACTTACATTAATAATCAAAAAGCTTGGGACGAGTGGTTTCCATCCCGTGGTAATCTTCTTGTTCTTTATAATCTTTGCGCAAAGGGTGCCCAACCCAATCGTCTGGCAACATAATGCGCCGCAAATCTGAATGCCCCTCAAACACCACACCCAACAAATCAAAGGCCTCACGCTCTTGCCAATTGGCCGTGGGGTATATCTTTTCAACAGATGGAACCTTGGGATTTGCCTTAGCCACCCGCACCTTCAAAGTAAGAGAATGGCGCTTCTCATAAGAAAAGAGATGATAAACCACATCGAGATGATCGGGAGGAGCATCCACACCCGTGAGATTACTCAAACAGTCAAAAGCGAACTCAGGGGCTTCCCGCAAGCCAGCTAACAATTCGACTAACTTAGCTCCAGGCACCACGATATAGGGATCCCCCGCCAAATCACTGATAACTTCTACCGATTCAGCACCGAGCCTCTCCGTTATTTTCTCTAAGATCTGCTCAAAGGTCATGGGAGCGCTTCCTTAACTTTAGACAAGTGCCTCGGCCCGTCGGGCAAATTTTTCAGTCATCATCTTTTCTTGAATCTTCAGCAAGCCCTGAGTCAGAGCTTCGGGACGAGGAGGACAACCCGGAACATAAACGTCCACCGGAATAATCTTATCGACACCCTTGACCACCGAATAAGCCAACTGAAACAAGCCCCCACAGTTGGCACAACTTCCCATCGAAATAACATACTTGGGCTCGGGCATCTGCTCGTAGAGAATCTTTGTACGCAGCGCCATTTTATAAGTGAGAGTCCCCGCCACGATCATTAAATCGGATTGCCGCGGCGTCGCGCGAAACACCGCACCAAAACGGTCTAAGTCGGAACGCGGACCACCGGTCTGCATCAACTCGATACCACAGCAAGCAAGACCAAACAGCAAATACCACAGAGAGGAGGAACGAGCCCAGTTGAGGACATCATCAACCTTTGCGGTAACAATATTATCTGGCAGCTGCCCTTTGAGCGTCATCTGCATGATGTAAACTCCAAACCGCGGAGAAGCCCAGAGCGCCTTCTCCAAAACACAGCCTAACGAACGGCGGTCACGTCTTCAGGCCTGATCTTTCGCACTTCTTCACGAAGTACGACACGCTTAAACCAATTCAGGTCCCCCTTCGACCATACATAAAGGAGACCCACGAAAAGAATCAATGCGAAGACCATGATTTCAAAAAAGGCAATCAACCCCTTGCCCTGAGCGATCCAGTCTTTAAAAACCGTCGCTACCGGATAAACAAAGGCTATTTCCACATCAAAAATTACAAAGATGATTGCCACGAGATAATAACGGAGATTGTAGTTGATCCACGCCCCCTCAACCGGAATCTCGCCGCACTCATAAATCATTGCCTTTTCTGGCGTAGGAAAACGCGGCTGCATGAGACGGCTCAACACCAAGCTGACCGCCACAAATCCGGCACCCACCAAGATAAAAACCAAAATATTGGCAAAATTAAAAAGCATAGAATTCCAAACCCTTAGGGCCTGGCCGCTATAGGACAGGGTTTCCCCCATCGTCAAGCATATTGGCCACGAAAATCACACCCTGACATTTCCCTCGTCGGGAAGAGAAAAACCCCCGAGAAAAATAGAAAAATTCCAACAAGTTATTGAGAAAATCCAAAAAAAAATCCCGCGACATTCCGCGTTTCAATCGCGCCCCAGCGATCGAATCGGTCTATTTATTACACAAATTTAGAGAAAATTTAATTGAGCAAAGACTTCACAAAACGCTCAATGGCGAGAATATTGTCGTTATAGAGCCCCTGAAACTCAACGGCCACTCCCTGATGAGTACTACGACGCACCTGCCCCACCAATTTAACAGGGTTTTTATGACTCGGCAGATGAATCGCCATTTGTAACTCGGAGTTACCAGAAGCATTGGCGCGGAGCGACGCCATATCGACATTCAAAAACATTCCACCACAGCTGATATTGGAGGTGTTGGCCTTGAGGATTTTATCTCCCAAGTCCACCTCAACCTCAACCTCGGCAACCAACCTTCGAAAAATACGTTTTTCTATAAAGTTCAAGACAGACCTCGCTCTCGCCCCCCAGATCACGAAGCGATTAGACTCACACCGCATCACAACACTTCTTCTCTCTCAAGGAATAAGCTGGTTTTTTTAAGGGTTATCCACAGACCTGTCAACAGCTTATCCCAAACCCCTGATTTACCCCTTATTTTTTCAATAGTTGACAAATTGCGTTATTTTTCAAATAGGTAGAACTGAAAGTTAAAATGCTTTAAATCTTTAAGCCGGACAAGTCGCTTGAGCCCTTGACCTCTTCAGAGACGACTTTCATAATCGACCTTCCATGACTCCCATGCTGCCTATCCATCAATTGCAGGATTTCATCGGCCAAAAGGTGGAGATCATCGCTTTTGGCATCTCTTATCTGGGCATTCTTCAGGAAGTTGACTACGACCGCGGCACCCTGCGGCTCGAAGACGGAGAAGACAGGGCCATCTTGGAAATAGAACGGGTGGAGTACTTCAATCCCTCGTAATTCTGGCAATTCTGCGCGTCATCCTTGGCAACTTACTGTAATCCGATGTTCGTCACCTGGATATCGCGCTTACGGGTGAAGTCGTTGATCTTGGCAAAAACCTTGTCTTCTTCACGCTGCGAGGATTTCACGTTGGAAATAAAACTTTTAGCCACATTGGTGATAGAAACCGACGAACCTTTACGACGAGGACTCACCTTAACCACCAAACGATAATAGGCCCCCACCGTTCCAAAATCCTTACGACGAAACACCTCTACATAGTGGGAATCGGCAGTGGTGGGATGCCAATAGGTTTCGAGAGTTAGATTTTGTGTATCTTCCTGTTTGATGGAGTAGCCCGAATACAACAAGGCCTCTTTGGTAGCACGAAAGGCATCTTGAGGAGGGACATCGTAATGTTTCACCATGGCCTCATTTTGCTGCAGGGTGCCGTAGAGCTTGGGGCTACTGCATCCCGAAACGACGAAACCAAGAAGAATCATGACCAAAGCCAGACGGGAAGCCACGCGACACATTAGGACAACCTCCTCTTACGAGATATTAGGACGACCCCTGCGGACACAATTAGCAGGACGCCCAAAAATTGTGAGGTGCTCAACACCCCCTCAATAACGAACCCACGCTCCCCATCTCCTCGAAATAACTCGAGGAAAATTCTTAGAGCGGAATACAGGATTAGGTATAGGAGAAGGATTTGACCGTCAAACGCTTTCTTCCCGCTGCGGTACGCCAAAAAGACAAAGATACAAAATTCGGCGACAGCTTCCATTAACTGAGAAGGATAAAGCGCCAAACCCGGAGGCGCCAAGCTGCCCCGCCCCTCGGGAAATACCACGGCGTACCACGCGTAAGGGTCACATACCCGACCATAGCAACATCCCGCCAAAAAGCACCCCACTCGGCCGAAGGCATGTCCCAAAGCGACCCCAGGCATAAAAACATCCGAGACCTTCCAAAAAGACAGCTGATGTTTTTTGAGAAAGAGCCACGCCACCCCTATACAAGCAATGAGTCCTCCGTAAAAAACTAGTCCACCCTCCCAGATACGAAAAATTGCCATGGGGTCAGACGCGTAACGTCGCCACTCCACCACAATATAGGTCAAACGGGATCCTACGATAGCAGTGAGAATGAGCAGAAAAGCAAAATCTGTCATCTCTTTTACCGACAAACCTTCTCGAAGAGACTGACGACGAATCCAGGCCAGGGCCCCCAAAAAGCCCAGCGCCATCATCAAACCATAACTATGAAGTTTTAAACCGCTTCCCCATGGAAGCTCCCATAAAACTGGATGCATGGCTCTCACCATGGGCCAGTCTTTTAAAAAGGGCAAGACTCACTTGAAGAGAAAGTTTTTTTCTTGAGCTTCTTCCATTACGGAAAACCTGCTAGGCAAAATCAAGTTCTGACCTGCAAGGATTTAGGCCAACACAACCCCAAAAAAGAGCACTTTTGTGAAAAACAACACCCTCCTACTTTTAATTGCCCATGGAAGCCGAAAAACCGAGGCCAACGAAGAAGTGCGACAACTTGCTCAACAGTTGTCGCTTCTACTTGGGCAAAAAGCTATTGCCTGCTTTTTAGAACATGGCACTCCGTCTATTTCTGAAGGAGTCGATCTGGCACTTCAAGAATCACCCAAAGCCATTCTCGCCTTACCCTACTTTCTAACTGCGGGACGACACGTGCAAGAAGACCTGCAAGGTATTCTAAAAGAAAAGTCACAAACCTGCCCCCAAACACCCATTCGCCTCGCTCCCTACCTAGGCTCCCACCCCCAACTTGCCGCATTACTCGCACAAATCGCCAAGGAAAATAGCTAATCCATCAGCATAAGAGGCAATATAAACCGAGCGAATCCCTCGATAAAGACAGTCACAATTGTTGATCGTCTTTGTGGATTACTGAAAAGGCCGACATCATCGCCCCAACGCAACCTCACCAGCTCTCCCCATCGAACAAAAAAAGCCCCAGAACCACTCGGGCCCTGGGGCACTCAAATAAAAAACAATTCAACTAAAGTTCTTTTTCAACGCACTTTTAATAAGTGCACGCCGAACAATCGTCGGCCACATTACAGGTATTGCCATCCACCTGCATGGAACCCGAACAAGAGGTGGCCAAGCCTGTTTGAAAGTCTACATTGACCTCCACATCGTTGATAATCAGGTTCAGGTTTCCATCACTCAATCCTGGGCTGGAAAGGGCCACCGTGAGATCGGAGTCTTCGTCACCGCTGTAAGTCAGCGTCAAATCACCATCCACGGAATTGCCAAGATCATCAACACAACTGTCAAAACTAATCGTAAAAACAAAGCTGACCGTCAGGGGAGGACCCGCATCACACACCACATCACTCACCGAAAAAGATACCGTTCCACCGCCATCACAGTCGTAAACATCGGTGGTCGCGTACACGACATCTTCGAAATCTTGACAACTTG
>DALYDW010000144.1:0-6182 GCA_031972915.1 bacterium | reverse complement strand
GGCCCCAGTCGCTCCCCTAATTGATAGAAAAAAACATCGCACGACCCCTTCAAGGCCTCGGTCAAATTGACCGCTCCATGACCACGGCGATTCCAACAGCCCCAACTTCTTCCCCCAACGCTGTAAGATCCTTTACAGACAATACGCTCATTAAAATTGACCTTGCCCTCGACCAAAGCTGCCCAAGCCGTTACGATCTTGTAAGTAGAACCTGGAGGATAGGCCGATTGCAAAGGACGATGCAGTAAAATGTGATCGGGATCGTCGCGATATCGCTTCCATTTTTCTGGACTCAAAACCCCGCTCAACTCTTTAGGATCGTAGGAAGGTTTGCTAACCAGCACCAAGACTTCACCGTTACGAGGATCGAGGGCCACCACCGCCCCAACGTGATTTCCCAAGGCCTCGTATGCGGTTTGATTGAGAGCGGCGTCCAGAGTTAAGCGCAAATTTTTACCAGGTTGCGGAGGAACCTCCCGACTCCATCCTTCCAAATCCCAGAGAGCGGGGTCGACTTCTTTGCCTAAGGCATCCATAACGCGACGACGCCATCCATCGTAGCCTCGCAGCAGGTCATCAAAGGTTTTTTCGACGCCCGCCACCCCCACCTCGTCTCCCGGTCCCACCCGACCAGGCTCGCGCTGCTCCCAAAGCTCTAAATCCTTAGCGCTGACTTCACGAACATAACCCAAAAGATGTCCACCCATCGGACCCCAAGGATAAACTCGTTGATAGCGTAAACTCAGCTCCAAACCGTTGAGATCGTAGAATGACGCTGCCTCGGTTTGAATCCGGGACATTTTTCCCCGCAAACGAGCCAACTCCTCTATGGAAAAGGGCCCTCCTAAAACCAAACGAGAACTGAGCGATTTTTTCTTTTGTCGACTAATGATCGCTACAATCTCGTCCTGAGACTTTTGCAAAAGAAAGGCAGCCGCCGCAACCGCATGATCCAACTGTTTTACCTGAGAGAGATCGAGGGTTAAAAAAAATGCTGATTGGTTTTCTACCAGAATGCGTCCTTCGCGATCTAAGATCAGCCCTCGTGGCGCGGTAATTCGAGAAGAACGCAACACATTGTTTTGACTGAACTGTAAATAACGCTCGCCCTGTAGCAGCTGCAGATCTACCAAACGCCAACCGAAGACAAGACCCGCAAGAAAAACCCCCAAGGCCAAGACAGACAATCGGGCACGAAACAGCATCACAACCCCTCTTCAAAACCAAAGGGTTTGCGGGATGCCCCATAAGGCCCCGCCCGTTTTCTGCGAAAGCGAAACAATGAGACCTCTCCCATAGAGCGCCTGGGTCGCGGCAGCTTATTCCAGAGCCAGCTCGACAACTTCGTACCGAAGGGCAACAGCAGGGCTCCAACAAAAATTGTAGTTCCTATTTCTCCTAAACCCTCAAACCCCAATCCCCACGGGGGGGACAACCAGGCCTGCCACAGAAAAATTCCCGAAAAAGAATTTAAAATCAAAAGCCAAAAACGTGCCCAAGGACGAGACAATCCCTTCATGCCCTGGAGACGGGAAAACAAAAGCAAAGGGAGCGCATAAAACATCCACCATTGCCAAGGCGTGCCCAAAGAAAAGGTGCTGTATAGGGGGGTTAGAAATAGCAACAGAACAAGACTTCTCGCCAAGCCGAGAGAAAAATAAGCATAAGCCAAGAGAATGGCAAAGGCATCGACGTGCGGAGATAAAACCCCCATTTGCCAAGGCAAAATCACAAATCCCAACAAACTGTAGAGCAACCATGCCATTGTTTTTTATTCTGGCTTGATAAGCGGTTTTAGCCCCGTGGCTTCAGTGCCCTTAGACTGGAACGGCAAGATCAAAACCTCTTCGAGTTTTTCCATCTCAACGTAGGGAACCACCATGGCGTTCTGAAACAAACCCGTGGAGTCCTGAAGCACCGCTTCGACGGTGCCCACCGGAATTCCTCCAGGAAACAAACCATCCTGTCCCGTTGTCACCAACAAGTCTCCAGAAAGAACTTCTTGCTTGGCCGAAAAATACTCTCCGTAGGTCAGACGTCCCTCTCGTCCCATGGACATTTTGTGTTTTTCACCGCGCAAACTTCCTTGGGCACGGGTTCGTAAATCTAAAACATCGACAACGCTTTGCCGATCAGTAATCAACAACACCTGAGCCATGGAATCGTGCACTTTTAAAACACGCCCCACCAATCCTCCCTGGGCAAACACCGTATCCCGGACTTGCACACCCCGATTTTTTCCTACCCCTACCCAGAGACTTTCAAAGCGCCCCCCCGTATCCCGTCCCACAACAGAAGCCGTAATTCCGGCCCCCGTCGCCAAACCCAATTGCAAAGCGTGATTCTGCGCTCGATCTTCCCGAGCCACGCGTTCTTGCAAAAGCACTAATTCACCATACAAACGGCGGTTTTCAAGGCGAAGGGTCTCCAACTGAGAAAGCAGCTGCTTATCCCCCCAAGGCCAGGAAAGTATCCGTTCTCCCCCTTGTCGTATCCAAGTGCTCACCGATAAAAGGGGTTTGGCCAGAGAACTCCAAAAACGCTCCAAGCGTTCCACCCGAGGAGTATGGGAAAAAAATTGAATCCAGACAAAAAACACGGCCGCACAGGCCCCTAGCAAGAGCATTCCCTTTTTTTTCGAACCGAATCCCTTCATGCTCAAGGCCTAACGAAAACAAAAAGTCTAAGACTTTAGTGTTAACTAAATATTTTTAAAAGGAATTTACCGTAATACCCTTGAGAGTATCGAGCTGATCTAACGCACGGCCTGTTCCGTATACCACCGCCGACAGGGGATCCTCGGCGATCGTCACAGGCAGACCGGTTTCTTCTCTCAACAAGACATCAATTTGCGACAGCAGGGCCCCCCCGCCCGCAATCACGATGCCCTTGTCCACAATATCAGCAGCCAATTCGGGAGGAGTTTTTTCTAAGGCCAACTTCACAGCCTCCACAATGGCAAAAACAGGCTCTGCAATTGCCTCACGAATTTCTTCGGAATGAATTTCCATCACCCGGGGCACACCGGCCACCAAATCACGCCCCTTGATTTCCATGGTCTTGATTTCACCATTGGGATAAGCGGAGCCCACAGTCATTTTGATTTGCTCCGCGGTACGTTCTCCCACCAGGAGATTATATTTTCTTTTGAGATACTGAGTAATGGCATCGTCCATTTTGTCCCCGGCGACCCGAATAGACTGAGAATAAACAATTCCCGCTAAACTGATGACGGCCACCTCGGTGGTACCCCCACCGATATCGACAATCATGTTGCCCGAGGGCTCGGTAACAGGCAAACCCGCCCCGATGGCTGCAGCCATGGGCTCATCGATGAGATAGACCTCTCTGGCACCGGCACATTCTGCAGACTCTCGCACCGCACGACGCTCGACCTCGGTAATACCGTAGGGAACACAGACAATAATTCTTGGACGAACCAAAGTGCGACGATTATGCACCTTACGAATAAAATACCGCAGCATGGCCTCGGTAATTTCAAAGTCGGCAATCACACCATCTCTCATCGGGCGGATAGCCTCGATATTTCCCGGAGTACGGCCCAGCATTTCCTTAGCCTCGCGCCCCACAGCCAAGACCTTTCGCATCCCCCGCGAATCTTTATGCACTGCCACCACCGAAGGCTCGGCACAGACAATGCCCTTGCCTTTCACATAAACCAGCGTGTTAGCCGTTCCTAAATCGATAGCTAAATCATCAGAAAATAAACCGAGAATTGAATCGAAAATCATTTTTATTCAGAGACTTAAATGAAAAAGATTAATTTCAAACTTAAAAAAATTTCCGACGGGCAAAGCCCGAGAAGTGAAAAAAACGGCTATCACCTTCACCCTCAATCCGTCAAACCCCAAAGACAAAGTCACCAAAAGCTCACAGCTAACGTTTGTCTTTTATATTTTTTTTCCTTAAAAGGGAGCCCGCTTGAGAGAAGAAGCCACAAGCGAATTAGACCCTAATTTAAAGGTCGGTATCCCGGAGGTCGCTACAGAGCCCCAGTCTTGACCAAAACAGCTGGCGCTCTCAGCTCCTCCCCGAACCTTCATTAATTTAACGTAGACTCCATAAGGAAAAACCGGATGCTGGAATATTTAAGAAACAATGCCTCCTCCTTTTTTTCAAAACTCCTTCTCGGAGGTATCGCCGTCATTTTTGTTTTGTACTTTGTATTCCAAAACAACGGTGGTCCGCCGATGGGTGCCACGGCCCCCATCGCAAAGGTAAATGGACAAAACATTCCTGCCGGCCTCTATTTTCAAGCCGTCGAAAGCCAAAGTGCCCTTTTTCAACAATTGGGACAAGGCGCCCAAAACCAAGAACTCAAAAAACTCATGGAGTCGCAAATTCTGCAACGTCTCATTTCGCAAACCCTCTTCTCCCAAGAGGCCCATCGTTGGGGACTTTCGGTGAGCGATGTGGAACTCGCCCAAGCCATTCGCTCAAATCCTAACTTTCAGCGGGATGGCTCCTTTGATGAACTACTTTACCTCAAACAATTTAAACCCGCGTACCAACAACAAAATGGACAAGACTACGAAATCACTCTGCGTCAAGACCTACTCCAAGATAAATTTTTTGAGGTGATTTCTGCAGCCACCGTGGTTTCCCAAAATCAACTGAACGAAACCCTAAGTATCCGCAACACCCAGGTTAAAATCCTAGAACTAGAAGTCCCTTACGGCCCCAACACCCCCTCGGCTTCAAACTCAGAGCAAGCCAAGAAACTCGCCGAAGAATGGGTCTCTCTGAAAAAATCCGGACAAAACACCGAAGCATGGTTAAAGCAACATGGACTCCAAGAAAAAACCTCCGACCCTCAATCCCTAGCCATTCTCCAGGCTCAGTACGGCAGCCCCGAAAAATTGCCCATTTTGCTCTGCCTTGTCAGTCAACCCTTGGGCCAAGCCTGCGATACGCTTAGCGAACGCGGAGGACGCTGGTTAGCGCTAGCCCCCCTCTCTCGTGACCCACAAGCCACCTCCGAAGAACAGCAAAAGGCGTTCCGCGAGCAGTTACATCAAGCGCTACAAAATCAACTGGTTGGCGAGATTAACAAGGTGTTGACCAAACACGCCAAGATCGAAACTTTTCTCGCCCCCTAAGTCGTACCATGTCCTTCATCGCTAAAATTCTCGAACAAGGCGGAGAAATCTTCGAAGTCGGCGGAACAGTACGGGACGACCTCTTGGGTCGTCCCCACAAAGATAAAGACTACCTAGTCCGAAAGCTACCGCTGCCCCGTCTCAAAAAACTCCTAGAAACCCAAGGTCGGGTTTTGACCGTAGGAAAATCCTTTGGCGTGTTGAAATTCAGGCCCTATGGCAGCGAACAAGAGTTTGACATCGCCCTGCCACGTACCGAACTTTCGACAGGCCCAGGACATCGAGACTTCGAGGTTTGCTTCGACGAAAACCTTCCCGTAGAAGCAGACCTTAAACGAAGAGACTTCACTCTCAACGCCATGGCCCGCGCCCTCCCTCACGGAGAGATTTTAGATCCCTTCAATGGACAACAAGATTTAAAAAATAAAATCTTACGCCAAGTCTTCGAGCAGAGTTTTCCGGAGGATCCCCTGCGCTTGTTACGAGGCGTTCAATTTGCAGCTCGTTTTGAGCTTAGCGTAGATCCCCTTACCTTGGAGGCCATGCGAACCCACGCCCCCCTTATCGCTACAGTGGCTCCCGAACGCATCATCGAAGAAATCGGCAAACTTTTTAAAGCCCAACGCCCTTCCTTGGGTTTTTACTTGATGAAAGACACAGGACTACTTCCTCATGTATTTCCCGAACTGCAACGCACCATTGGCGTTGCCCAGCCAGCAAAGCGCAAGGGTGATGTCTTCGACCATACGATGATCGTTTTGGACGCTAGTCGATCCTGTTCCGATCTGGATCAACCGGGAGACTTAGAAATCATGTTTGCCTCCCTCTTTCATGACGTTGGCAAACCCGATACTCAGGCTTACAACGCCGAACGAAATCGGATTACCTTTTACGGACATCAAATCGTTTCAACTCGTCTCACACGAAAGTGGCTCAAGCGTTATCGAGCTAATATGTTGGGGATCGATACCGAAAATGTTCTGTCCCTTGTCCACAACCACATGTTTGAAACCAAGAGTTTTTATTCCGAAAAGGCAATCCGTCGTTTCATTCAAAAAATCG
>DALYDW010000143.1:0-6207 GCA_031972915.1 bacterium | reverse complement strand
ATTGAGCCGGATCCCCCTCTTCAAACGCGTCACTCCCAAAGGGATCCACCTCATCGCTGGCATCCTCGGCCCCACCCGACGCACCCTGGGGCGCTGGCGAAACACTATTATCGACAAAAGGGATGCCTGTCCCTCCCCTGACCGGAGAAGGAGGCCCCATGCGGTAGACAACTTGGGGAAGTTCCTGTGAAGAACTCAATGCTGGGGCATGTGAGCGCGAAGGCGTGCCGAGAACTTCGGTGTCATAATGCAGATCGTAGCCTAAATCTAAACTGTCGTAGCCCATGGAAATTCCTTCCTGAATATTAAAAAAACGCCTCGGCAGTCCCCGAGAAAGCTTATCGACCCCGCCCCCCCCCGAAGTTTCTTAGCTTCCTCAAAGAAGTTTTACCCCCTCGTCGAGGAGAGCTTTAAAAAACACGCTTACCAAGCCAGTACAAGCGCCCCAGCTAGCACATCATTTTGGCGTGATATTCGCCGGGACTACGATGGCGCCCGGAAGTTACCGCCATGGCGTAACAGTGACGCCGAATCCCCGCCAACTGAACCGAACCCCGAATTTGCCCGATGGGAATGCTTTCCCCCCCGATGATCACTTGATCTGCACCGGGATTGGCCGCCAAATATTCGTTGGCCTGACGCTCCAACTGCTGAACGGTGTAAATACGACCCTTTTGAGTTTGGAGCATCAAAGTGCCCCCCTGCTCTACGTTGGCCTGACCCAAAACCGGTGTCTCTTCGCCTGGTCCTTCGGAAGGAACAGCCAGAGGATCGAGGCTATGCCCACGCTGGCCGCGGCGCTCGGCCACCCGGGCAAAGCCCGTTTGGCCGTCTTCGCTCATATACATCACGACGCCGTCTTCCAGCTGGGCCAAAATACCGTAAGCCATTCGAGACTCAGCCTGAGCCTTAGACTCGGCTCGGCCCCCACCGGCACTAATAATACCGACATTTCGTTTTTGATAAACCTCACGGACAGAGACTTGAGTCGCCGCCATAGCAAGGGGCGCGGTGGGCAAAGACTCATGATGAGAGTCTTGTTGCTCGGAGTGGGCCTGCTCTTCTCCCGAATGGGCGCGGCGCACTCCCTCACGAGTTTCAGCCCCGCTGGATCCCCCCTCTTGACCCAATTCCATCTCTTGCAAAATCTCTTCGGCCTCGGCATCACTGCCAGTTTCAATTTCGGGAAGATCGGCTAAGACCTCGGGAGACAGCTGCTCTTTGAGACCAGAAATCTCTTTTTCTAGCAAGGCGGCATCTTGGGCCAACTGAATTTTCTCCGCTTCGGCGCCTGACATCTCCGATTGCCGTTGCTTGAGTAAAGCAAGTTGCTGCTGCTTGAACAAAAGAGTGCGCAAGGTGGCTCGCTCTGGGGCACGGGAGGTCCCTTGCAAATTATGACGTTGGGCCAAGCTCTCGGTGATTTGATCCCGACACTGCCTCAGTTTGGGCTGGGTCTCAACCTGCTGCTTGAGTTTTTGCGTAAGAGCCGAGCCCGCGGTGTTTCCTGCCTGCGAAGGCGTTTTGGAGGATTCTTGGGAATGCACTCCCGACTTGGCGCCCTTTTCTGCTCCGGCATGGGCCACAACTTGCTTGTCATGAGATTGGCGTAAATCAGCTTTTTGCTTCTCCCCGCGATCCCCCGAAATCAAACGCTGTAAGTTTTCGTGTCGATCTTGAGCACGATCTTGCACCGCCTCATTTTTTTGTTGGGACTGATCGGACTGCTTTTGATCTGTTTTACGGCCCTCAACATAGGAGGCCTGGGCCCCACCCTGGGCACGCGACAAGTCAGCCTTCACCAAGGTAGCGGTGTTTTGCAAGGCCATTTGCTGCAAGGCCTGCTGAGTCTCGGTTAGCTGGCCAAAGAGCGCATCAAAGCCGCCCTCTCCTCCTGCCAGTCCCACGATCGAGTTACTTAGGTCCATGGCCTGAGAAGCCATCGCCGCTTCTTGAGCCCCTGTCCCCGACTCAGGAGGAAGGGATCCAGACGATTCGGAAACCGGATTAGAGTGAGAGTGGGTACTGGGCGAATTGGGATTAACCGGTGCCAAGTTCAAACTCCTTACAAAACCAATAAAAACCCAGACACTGTAAAAAACCAAGGAGGACGGGTTTTTAGCCCCCCTTAGCCGCCAAGCCCAGACGCAAGTCGGGCCTTATTTTTGTTATCGCCCAGAAGCCAGGTCAGTGTTGCCAAACTTGAGGTAATTTTCAAGGCTTAGGCCTAAAAAAATCTTCGCTGTTTTTCTTCCCTCTCATGGACAATTTTTAAAAGACTAGGTCGATTTTGAATTAAAACTCTTAATCTTTTCAGATAATTGAATATGATTTTCTCGAAAAAGATTAAAGTTTTTTTCACCAACTCCACGACTTAACTTGTCACGAAACCGAGTCATGCGCCGGTTTTTTTCCTGAAGCCCCTTTAAAAAACTTGGATCGGACTCAGCAACATGGACCAAATGGGCCGCCACCCGACGCTGTACTGCTTCTTGATGGCACAACAAAACTAGGTCGCCACCCGCACGCAAAAAACGCTCCGCCGCGGCCTCGACAGACCAGCGCTCCGTAATGCCCTTCATAAAAAAATCATCGGAGAGAATGAGTCCCCCATACCCCATGTCACGCCGCAACACCTTCTCTAAAATCGTCTGCGAAAGAGTCGCTGGCCAGTCTGCGTCGAGAGAGGGATACAAAACATGGGCCGTCATCAAAAGTTGAATCCCTGAGTCGATGGCATGACGAAAAGGTCGCCATTCACAGTCTTCCAGCTGACTTCGGGTCTTCTCAACCCGGGGTAAGGTCAAGTGAGAGTCTTCCGAGGTATCCCCGTGGCCAGGAAAGTGCTTGCCACACCCCTGCACCCCCTCTGCTTCCAAGCCCCGCAAAAAAGCCAGGGCCCAACGTGCCACTTCTTTGGGATCACGAGAAAAGGCACGGTCACCGATGATTGGATTTTGCGCATTGGAGTGCACATCTAACACAGGAGCATAATCCAGATTAAAGCCCGCCCAACGCAATTCTCGCCCCATGGCGTTACCCACGGCCTCCGCTAGAGCCTCGTCCGACACAGAATGACAAAACTCCCCCACCTGTAACATGGGAGGAAACACCGTAAAAGGCTCGGGTAAACGAAACACCCTACCGCCCTCATGATCCACCGAAACCAAGGGCGTAACCTTGGCCAGGGTGTAGAGCGTTTGATTTAAATCTCGCACCTGTTCCAAGGACTCGATATTACGTTTGAAGAGGATCACCCCTCCCAAATCCCATTGCTCTAAAAAGTTTTTTAAGGATTCGCTGACTCGAGTTCCCTCAAAACCCAACACCAACAGAGAACCCACAATTTTCTTTAAGTCTTCTATTTTCACCCAAACCCTCCCCGTTCAAGAGGCCTTGCCACGCACATCGTAATAATCGCGTAGGCCGTCTCCCAAAAAATTAAAAGCCAACACCGTCACCATGATGGCCAAGCCAGGAACCATCGATAAATGGGGAGCAATCAGCAGATAGGCCGTGCCCGCATCTAACATCCCCCCCCAAGAAGGAATGCCAGGGGGCACCCCCAAACCCAAAAACGACAAAGTCGATTCGGCCAAAATCACTCCAGCCAAGCTCAATGTAGCGTTAACGATTAATGGACCCAAGACATTGGGCAAAATATGCCGCAATAAAATGCGCCGCCGTGAAATCCCTAAAACACGGGCCGCTTGAACGTAATCTAGATTTTTCACTCCTAAAACTTGGGCACGCACGAGACGCCCGTAAGATACCCAGCCGACAAAAGAAAGAATGACGATGATGTTAAGCACCCCGGGCGGAACAAAAGCAGCAACAGCGATAATCAAAAGGATCGAAGGAAAGGCCATGAAGACATCGCTCAAAAACACAAACAACTCGTCGGTTTTTCCTCCCCAATAACCGGCGACCAAACCAGCCAAGGTCCCCAAGGTCATGGAAATAAAAACCGTGCTAAAGCCCACTGCCAAGGACAATCGAGCCCCGTAAATTAAGCGGGAAAGAACATCTCGACCTTCTTGGTCCAAGCCAAAAAGATGTTGAGCAGAAGGAGAATGAAATTTTGCGGTCCAATCGCTTTGATTAGGATCGGATAAGGGCAATAAGGGCCCCACTAAAGCCAAGAGAACCAAAAACAACACGAAAGCCAGACCGAGTTTTAATTTCAAATTCTGCTTCATGCCCATCGCAAATTTATCTAGAGGGTAAGACTACACATAACCAAGGTAACGACTCGATCACGCTCTGTACGAGAGCCGTCTCCACTACGGATTCTTCCCTTGCCAATGCGCTTCTACCTCGACTAATGACCGATCTGACTGGAATGAACAAGGAGGAATTTTAATGGCCAGCGAACATACTCTTATTGCAACCGATGACAACTTTAGCCGCGAAGTGCTGCAATCTCAGCTTCCGGTCTTGGTCGATTTTTGGGCCGAGTGGTGCGGCCCTTGTAAGGCCTTGGGGCCACTCATCGATCAACTTGCACAAGAAAACCAGGGCAAGATTAAGGTCATGAAACTCAACGTCGACGACAATCCCGAAACTCCGGCCCGCTACGGCGTTCGAGGCATTCCCACCTTGATTTTGGTAAAAGGCGGGCAAGTCGTCGATCAATTGGTGGGCTCTGTCCCTAAAACCACTCTCGATGCCTTTGTGCAACGTTCCCTCTAAATAGAGCCGGTTAAGTATTTTTATTTTTTATCCACGCCGCTTCCCAAAAAGAAGCGGCGTTTTTGTCTTAGCTCCAAAAAGAACCCATTCGAAAATAGCCAGACCCTTTTCAGAAATAATTAAAACCTTACCCATGAGAAAACATCCGCCCCGTTTATAAGATCGTCATCTTTGACAGCTCCCCACTCACATTCAAAACACATAGCGACGCATGTAAATATTGAAAGCCAAACCCAAAGCCGCCAAATTGGCCACTAGAGCCGATCCTCCATAACTAAAAAACGGCAGCGTAACCCCAGCCAAAGGCATCAGCCCCAAAACTCCTCCCAAATTCAGCAAGACCTGCCAAAATAGCCAAGCCCCAACCCCTGCAATCACAAATGCACCCATGGGGTCTTCCACACGACGAGCGTCTTTCAGCAGGAGAAGAAAAAATAACAGAAACGAAACCCATACCGTCAGGCTTCCCACAAACCCCCACTCCTCCGCCAACACAGGAAACACAAAATCGGTATGGCGTTCAGGAAGAAATTTTAATTTGTTCAATCGACCTTCCAGATAGCCCCTTCCCAACCAACGCCCCGAACCCACGGCAATCTTCGATTGCACAAGGTGATACCCTCTTCCTTGGGGATCTTTTTCGGGATGTAAAAAAGTCTCCACACGGGCACGCTGATAATCCTTAAGCCCCCAGGTGTAGGCCGCAGCCCCCATCGCTCCCAATAGTAGCAAACCCAAGATAAACCAACGCTTCTTCATGCCCGCTAAAAAAAATAGCGTGATCCCGATTAAAACAAAAAAAATCGCCGCCCCCAAATCTCCAGCGGCCAAAGTCAATGTAGTGGGTAGGGCGATGTAAAGCGCGGGCAGAAAAAATTTTTTCACCTCGGATTCGTGACCCAAGACCCTTCGGGAAAAATATCGGGATAGAATCAAAACAAGTGAAAACTTCGCCAACTCGCTGGGTTGCAAGCGCACCGGCCCCAACGAGAGCCAGTTTTTTTGACCTCCGGCGGCCACGCCAAAAAAAACCACCGCCAAAAGTAAAAGCGAAGTCATTACATAAAAAGGCACAGTCAAAGAAAAAATACTGCGATAGTGAAACAACAAACAAAGCGTAAAAATCAGCAAACCCAAAGCAACATAGCCGAGTTGCAGCAAAAAAAACGGGGATAACTCTCCCGTTCGACTGGCAGACGCGCTGTAAAGATTGACCAAACCAAAAAACAACAACAGAGCCAAAATTCCCAAAAGCGGCCAATCAAACAAAAACACCAATTTTCGCGGAGAACTACTCATGCATCCCCTTACCCTCTCGATCAAAAAATTGTGCCATGACTCTTTGAGCCACGGGCGCCGCCACCGCGCCGCCACCGCCGCCGTGCTCCACCATCACCGCAATGGCAATGCGCGGATCCTCAGCGGGCGCGAAGGCCACAAACCAGGCGTGATCCTCTGTTTTCAAACCGGCGCTGCCTTTTTTTTCTAAGGAAATCACCTGGGCCGTCCCCGTTT
>DALYDW010000142.1:0-6215 GCA_031972915.1 bacterium | reverse complement strand
ATCAGCTTCCCAAGCTGAGGGTCGCGGGTTCGAACCCCGTCTCCCGCTCAATATTGTTTTTCATGGGTTCGCAGTATTCTTTTCATCCTGATCTCGATCTTTTCCGTTAGAAAAAATCGGTCGGGAAGATTTTTTCTGCAACTTCAATCACGAAATTCCGATGAGGGAATCCGAGCTTAATTTTTCGGCTTGTGTGTATCTCTAAACGATAGAGCTATTTTTTTCATTTCTTCAGAGCTCTTCGTCATTCCCGGGTAAGTGAAAAAACGTCGGATCAAGTTGGGGCTTGATCCTAAAAGGCGGGTTCTCGACGATGAACGCTTTGCGTATTTTCACCCTATGCGGGTTGATGTGTTGCTTTTCGATTTTTTCCTATCCTGCAAAGGGTTGGGCCGCGCTTTCCATCAATCAAGAAGGAGATGGTAGTGATGTCCATCCTGGGGATGGCGTTTGCGAAGTCACGCCTGGCCAGCAAGATTGTACTCTTCGTGCCGCACTCATGGAGGCGCACGCGTCTGAAATTCAGTCGATCGAATATAGTTTTGCACTCAACGACAAGATCATTTTGACTGAAGGACCATTGCCCCCCATCACCTTAGAGGGATTAAAACTAGGAAGTGATTCCATGAATAGTCCCCTGATGCTCGAGGTGAGCGGAGAACAGGTGGGGGGAGTTGGGCTCCAGGTGTTTGCCCAAAACGTGAGACTTAATCACGTCGTACTCAATCGTTTTGATGTGGGAATTCAGGTAGAAGTATCCGGTCAGATTACTCTGCGGGATTCCATGTTGGGCACTAACTTTACCGGTAAACAGGCTTTTCCCAATCGAATCGGATTATTGATTCGTTCGTCTGATAATCAAATTGGGGGATTAAATCCCGGTGAGGGCAATATTATTTCCGGTAATTCTCAAACTGGAATTTTGTTGGAAGGTTCCAGTGCTAGTCACAACACGATCGTGCGAAATGAGATTGGGAGTGATTCCATCGAGGGTTTGGGTAACGGAGATCAAGGTATTCTTATTATGGATGCCGGAGAAAATTCGATTGGAGCATCCTTTTCTGATTCGGGAAGAAATCATATTTCTGGAAATGCTGGAGCTGGAATTCGCATCCAGGGAGAACAAGCTAAGGATAATATCATTGTTAAAAACCTGATTGGAGCAGAGGGCGGAAATGTTTCCTTCGGTAACGAGGGGTCGGGAGTTTTAATTCATGATGCCCCCCACACACAAATTTTAGAAAATGTGATTTCTGGGAACGGTGAACATGGCATCGAAATAACAGGATTTTCAAGCTCTGGAATCCTCATTCAAAAAAACAAAATTGGTACTGATGAAGACGGAGCCGTTGCCATAGGAAATGGATTAGATGGTATTAAACTCGTCAATGTTTCTTCGATTCAAATCGGCGGAGACAGCTCTGAGCAGGGCAATGTGATTTCCGGAAACACTTATAGTGGCATCTTTATGGATGGTGTCTTTACGGATAATCTGATTCAGGGCAATCGAATAGGTACCGATCGAGATGGAGTTTTTTCATTGGGCAATGGAGCTTACGGAATTCGTATTCAAAGCAGTGGTTCTAGTCAGATCGGTGGAGTTAATCCTGGAACAGGAAATTTAATCTCGTCCAATGGGCAAAGTGGTATTTTTTTAGAAGAGTCCGGAGCTGGTAGTAATAAAATTCTAGGTAATTTTATTGGTACCGATGCGACGGGTGAGGTGGCTTTGGGAAATGCTGCCCATGGTGTGGAAATCTTACTGGGTTCTTTTAATGAGGTAGGGGGCGAAGATCCTGGTGCTGGTAATTTAATCAGTGGAAATCATTTGTCAGGTATCTTGGTCTACGGAGATTCGGCTTCAGCCAATGAGATCCAGGGAAATATTATTGGCCTTAATGTTTCTGGTGAACAGGCTCTTGGAAACGGAACCCATGGAATTCATCTTTTAAGAATTATTGGACATCCCCATTGGGGCACTCAAGATATAGGTCCTTCGGGTACTTTGATTGGCGGAGTTTCTGCTTCCGCGCGCAATTATATTTCAGCCAATGGACAAACAGGGATTCTGCTTGAGGGTAAGGGAATCCATCATACTCAAATTCAAGGCAATTATATCGGTACGGATATTTTTGGAACTCAATCCTTGGGAAACCATACTCAAGGCATTCGACTTTCAGCGGGAGAGCAAATTCAGCTTTTGGATCCTAAACCCGGCCCCCCTGTCTACAACACTTTGGGAGGAACAGAAGGCACTTCTTGGGGTGGACCTTGTTCGGGAGCTTGCAATTTAATCTCAGGAAATGGTGACGATGGGATCCGTTTTGACGGAGCTGGTATTACAGGCAATACGATTCGGGGCAATTACATTGGAACCGATGTTTTTGGCCAACAGGCCTTGCCCAACGGGGGACATGGTGTGCAAATCGCTGGTGGGCATAAAAATTGGGTAGGAGGATTTCCCTTTGATGCTCAAGGTCCCAATGCGAATCGTAATTTAATTTCCGGAAATCAAGGCATAGGTTTGGTTTTGTTCGGCGGTGCCGCTAAAGATAATAAAGTCTATGGAAACTTTATCGGTTCCGATGCGACAGGGACTCAGTCACTTCCCAATAGTGGTGGTATCCTCCTTAAGTTTTCTTCGGATAATAAAATCGGAGAGAGTGTTCCTCATGCGGGAAATTTAATTTCGGGGAATAGGGGGGTGGGTATCGAGATCGACGATGCTCATAACACTGCGGTTCAAGGTAATAGCATTGGTTTACAGTGGGGGCAGTGGCTTCCCTTACCTAATCAAGGACATGGTATTCAAATTGATAGTTCCTCCACCTCAAATACGATCGGAGGGGAGAACGCTGGGCAAGGCAATACGATTGGATTTAATCAGGGAAACGGCATTCAGATTGCCAATGCTCAAAATCATGAAGTGCTTGGTAATGCCATCTATGCCAATGAAGGCTTGGGAATAGATATATCTCCTCCTGGTCCCAATTTTTCTGACCATACTTTAGGATCTCCAATAGGTGGGGTAGCACTGCCGAAATTGATTTCAGTTCTCCCCTTAACTTTAGAGTTGGAAGTAGAGGGGAAAATCCACGGAATTCCTGAAACCGAATATCGGATTCACTTTTATGGCAATGAGGACTGTGATTCCTCTGGATATGGGGAAGGTCAAGTCTATCTGGGCAGTGATCGAGTGTTGACCGATGTTGATGGAGTGGGAATATTCGTTTCCAGGATTCCCAAGAGCAATGGGAGCATGATCGTTGCAACGGCAACCGATTCTAGTCGTAATACCTCTGAATTTAGTGATTGTCGTCAGGTTGGTGTCGGTCCTAATCTCGACCTCGACCAGGATGGCATTTTTAATATCAGCGACAATTGTCCCCGGGAATTTAATGATGAGCAACGAGATATTGATGCTGATGGTGTAGGTGATTTTTGTGATCTGTGCCCGGGATGGAACGACGTCGAAGATTTAGATCATAACCAGGTCTCGGACTGTATAGAACGTACTGTGCAAGGTGCGGGACAATCCTGTGCATTGCAGTCGGTATCCACAATTCCTCCCTCTTCAATTTTTTTTATTTTTTTATTCTGGATTGGAGTGCCTTTCTTTTTTTCAGGGATAAGATTTCGACGGCTTATTATTTGTGTCTTCAGGGGATTTTACCCATCTAATTTTTTTGAAAGAAACTGATCATGAAATATTCTTCAGCTCATTTTTCCTTAAAGTTGATATTGATTTCCCGGGTACGCTCTCTTCTTTACAAAGAAAGTTTGAGGAAGGGGCTAGAGATATTTCGCTCAATGATCATTGGATTATTATTTCTATCTTTGCTTCGTTGTGGTCACCAAGAAAACCCATTTCCCCAACTGAATTCGGTCGGACAAACTCCCAAGCTGCTGATGGAATCCACCGTTTCAGGAGTATTGCGCGCCCAATTACAGGTTTACGGCCCGGATGGTGACTTGGAGTATGAGGAAGCTTTACAAATCAATTCGGAAACGGGCGAGGTGTTTTCTAACCAATTCAAATTGCCTCGAGGCTTTACCTACAGTTTCATTGTTACTTTTTATTATTCTGCGCCTAATTTATCCGAATTGCCGATTGCCGTTGTGGCCAAGGTGGCGGATGCGCAAGATAGTTTTTTAGCCATATTTTGGGAGGCTTCCGAAGTTTTAACTTCTCTTGCACAGTTGGATCCGTCGCTGAGTGCATCTCTTTCTTCGAGTTATCTTCCTGATCTCGATACCGATGATGATGGTTATGCTAATTTTACGGAGCTTCGAGAAGGTTCGGATCCTTTCAATGTTAGCGATCTTCCCAGAGCCCCTCAGTTGGAAGAGGTGCAAATTACAAATAAAGAAAATTTTGTCGAATTTTCAGCGGTGTTTTCCGATGTGTCTGGTGTCGATGAAATTCGTCCCTTCGGAAAGTACCAGTGCGGTTACTACGATTGGAAAGTAGAAGCCTTGGATTCTCAAGGGTTACGTAAACGCTTACACATAAAATTTAATCTACATTCCCAACCGGATGGAAACTTACAACAAGGTGATGACCTGACTTTTGAATTTTTTGTAACGGATATTTTGGGAATGGGAGAGGTTCATCCTATTCAAGTGGAGAAAATTGCCTTAGCAGAACAGATTCCCCCAGAGCTCAATCATCCCGAAATTGCTGTGTTACGCCCTCAAAATGCTGAAACGGTCAGTGATTTTTTTAACATCGAGGCCCAAGCTTGCCATCGCTATGGTATCAATGAATTCAAACTAAATAATATTGGCTCATTTATTGATGAGGATGGCAGTAACGAAGGTATTTTTGGTGTTTTACAGACTCAAAATCTTGAGAAGGATCAGGTCCTGCAATTTATTGCTCTTGCTTCTGGAGGAGGGCAAAGTAATCAGCGTGTCATTACGGTGGTAGTGGATGATCAAAATCCAATTAAGATTGATAGTCCAACCCCGGGAAGCACCTTGCAAGATGGATTTACATTGGTGGCTCATGTCGATAAGGGTTTGATGCCCGATGTGGCTCAACTTTTTATCGAGCGTATTACGACTACAGGTATTCCCTCCCAAGATATTTTCGATCTTAATCCTCTTAAGTTTGATGTGAATACTTTGCCTGAAGCTTTTACGGGCCAGGTTTTTGACACATCGGCGGTAGCGGCGACTCAGTTTAAGGTTCATTTTGTGGCAATTGGCTCGAAGAGCGGAGAGAAGCGTCGCGAAGTGACTTATTTTCTGAATAATCGACCAGTCATTGAAGAGTTTGACGTCTTAGGCTTACAAGGACCTTGGGCTTGTATTTCCGGAGAAAATAGTTACGTTCAGGTCCAGTGGGAAGTGGAAAATTTAAGCGGAGTGGATCCCCAAGTTGTTCTCGATGGAGTCGAAATAGAAGGGCCTTCCGTTAGTTTTGCTAGTACAGAACAATTTACAGAGGCTTTGCCCGAATGTAAGGAACAAATTACTTTGGAGGCCATTCGTTTTGCCCAAGATCTAAGTGGCACTAATGAAAAGATAGCGATCCATTCAGAACCTCGCGTCCTTCAAGTAACCCCCATTTCGATTGAGCAACAGCCTGACGTGGCTGGTACGGGCTATTATAAACCTCAAGAGGTAATTTTTAAGTCTAGTGCAGAGGGATTACTTCTTAATTCTCTAAAATTTAAAGTGGAAATCTGTGATCTTTCCTCTGGGGATCTTCCCGCCGAAAGCTTTTTAGATGAGGGCTGTATTGAACAAAATGCTCCTGAGGATATGAATGAGATTACGGGGGAAGCTTTGGGCCTAGAGTCATGGCACGATTACAAAATTCGTTTTATTTTGTTGAATAAACAGGGACACGCTATTTCCAAATCCGACTTTTACGATGTGAGAACTAGCCACGATAGAATCGTCTCTTGGCTACGTTTCGATCAGGCGAGTCCTTTTCAAGATGTAGGCGGTTTTAGTCACTTGTTAGGCGTAGCTCCAGGAGATAATGCGCCATTTTTGCAAAATGTGGGCTGTTTGCATTTCGACTGTTTTTCCTTCAACGGTATAAACCAAGCCTTGATGTTGGAAGATTCAGAGTTGCTCAATCCAGTAGACAACCTGGGAAATCCAGAAAGTTTTACTATTTCAGTTTGGATTAAGTGGGATGAGTTGGGAGAAGAGGAGCAGCCTATTGTTGTGAAGCGAGATCAGTATTCATTAAAAATTAT
>DALYDW010000141.1:0-6234 GCA_031972915.1 bacterium | reverse complement strand
CATAGAATCGCTTGCTTACATTGGCTACCTTCCTCTAGCCTAATGTTGCGTTAGACCCCTGGAACCGCCTTAGTTTTTTGAAGAAAAGTTGAAGAAGATTTTCCTTCACCACAGTTTTTTATCTTGGTTTGTCCTCCAATGACGAAGAGTCGTGTTAGTTGGAGAATAAAATCATTTTTTAGGGACTAAAAAATAAATTCGGAGAGTGTGATGCCCATACGAACGATTAATTTAAAAATGATCTTAGGTAGTAAAGATGAAACCAAAGAGTTGCGACAGGCACTTTGGGCTACCCATAAGCAGATTAATAGTGCCGTTGCCGAAATTGAGCGCGTTTTATTGTTATGCAGAGGGAAATCTTATTGGATGGTTGATGAAAAAGGAGATGAAGTGCAGATTCCTGAAAGTCAGGTCGTTCAAGATGCCTTGGTGATGGCTCGGGAAGCACAGCGGCGAAATGGTAAAGAGGGTATCGGTAGTGACAAGGAAATTTTATCCAATTTGAGGATGCTTTATGAACAGGTGGTGCCCTCTTGTAGATTGGATGAAAACGAAAATCCCATAAAAGGGAATGCCCAAAGTATTGGTTCTAGTTATGCGGGCCCCCTTTTTGATTTTGATACTTGTAGCATTAAGAAAAATAAAACCGAGGATGAATCTGGGCCTTTTTCTGAACTAGTCAGTAAGAAATTAGAAGAGCTTCCTGGTTGGATAACCGAAATTCAAAGAGACGTATTCAATAAAAAGAATCTAAGCCATTTTAAGTTTAAAGAATCAAATAATGTAGAGTCTTTTTATTCTGTGAATATTGAGCAGGCTAACGATTGGTATCAATCAAAACCCATTCAAAACATGCTATCTGAAAATAAGGCCTTTAATAAGGATGGGTGGAAAAAGAAAAAATTCCGAGATGATGACACCTGGGTGGTTGATTTTGCTGAAAAGCAGCTAGATTTAATTAAAGGACCAAAAGAAGGGCCAAAAATAAAAATTAGAGAAACGCTTTGGAAAAAAAATGGGCTTTTGCCGATTGGAAAACTTTTTTTTGATAAGGATAAGGTTAGTAATCTCTGGAATCGTCTTGCTGCTCGCCTCGCAGTAGCGCATCTGCTTTCTTGGGAGAGTTGGAACCATAATACAAAAAAAGAATATGATAAGGCAGTTGATTATAGGAATAAGCTTAATGAAAAACACAGTGGGTTTGAAGAAAAATTTACTGCTTTGCGTCAATATGAAGCTGAGCGACACGCCAAACTTCATGAAGTAGCTTTAGCTGACGATGACAAACCTTTTAAAATTGGCATTCGAGCCATTCGTGCCTGGGATCGAGTGCGGGAAGAGTGGAATAAAAACGATTGTGACGAGGCGGGACGTCGACAAGTTCTCAAAGATCTTCAAACCAAATTGAGGAGAAAATTTGGTGATTCCGATCTGTTTCTTTGGTTGGCTAGCTCTGGTCGTGAGCATTTGTGGAAAGAAACTGACGCCCTGACCCCTTTGGTGAAGTGCAATGAGGCGGCTAGATTTTTAGAAAGGAAAAAAAAGTATTCTTTAATGACTTTCGCCGACGCCAGGAAGCATCCGCGTTGGGCTATGTATGAGGCGCCGGGCGGCACTAATCTTCGCAAGTATGAAATAAAGAATACGAAAGCAGGAATAGAAATTAAAATTCCTTTGCTTGTGCAAGGGCATGGTCAAGAAACTTGGGAAGAGAAGTCATTTTCTGTGAGGCTTGCTTCAAACGGCCAGTTTTTAGACTTACAAATTGAGGACGGTGAAAAAAAGAAAAAAGTTTTAAAATACCGTTCTGCTCATCAGGATTTTCAAGGCATTGCCGGTGGTGCGGAGTTATTGTTTGACCGCTCCTATATGGAGAACGATCAGCGAACCGAAAACTCTCTTCGTCGAAAGCCGGGCCCTGTTTGGTTTAAATTGACTTTGGACGTGAAAAGTCAGGCTCCCGAGGCATGGCTAAATAATAAAGGAAAAATTGTTACACCCCCGGAAGTCCATCATTTCAAGACGGCCCTTGCCAATAAAAGTAAGCATATCGATAAACTAATGCCAGGACTTCGAGTGCTTTCCGTTGATCTGGGTTTGAGAAATTTCGCTTCTTGCTCTGTGTTCGAGTTGGTCCAGGGTAAACCACAAAAAGGGCTCTGCTTTCCTGCGGCGGATGGACGAGATGAGAATGACCCCAATAAATTTTGGGCTAAGCATGAGCGTAGTTTTCAACTCACTCTTCCCGGAGAAATACCCAATAAGAAGGAGTTAGCAGCTAGAGAGAAAATTAATAAAGAACTCCATTCTCTTAAAAGCGATATCGGTAGATTGAAAAGTCTATTGCATCTTGGCGTGGAAGAGGAAGATTCGAAGCGGGATGAGTTAATCAGTAAGCTTTTGGAATCTTGCAATGATGAAGTGGGCGATTCTGCACTGAATAAAAGTATGTTCACTGGGTTGGGAGACAGTAAATTCAAATCCACTTCAGAACTTTGGCGGATGCATTGCCAAGAGTATTATAAGCAAGCTGAACAACGAATATCGCAAAAGTTCAGCGATTGGCGAAAGCGAACCCGGCCTAAATCTTCCTCCTGGGATGATTGGAGGAAGAGACGAGATTACAATGGTGGAAAATCTATCTGGATGCTCGATCATCTGGATAAAATCCGTAAGTTGATCTTGAATTGGAATTTTCGGGCAAGAGAGTATGGTAAGATCAACCGGCAAAATAAAAAACAATTCGGTACGGTGGCTTCTGGATTGTTGCACCATATCAACCAACTAAAAAAAGACCGTATCAAATCTGGCACTGACTTGATCATTCAGGCGGCGCGAGGATTTATTCCTGTAAAAGAGGGTAAAGGTTGGGTGAAAAAATATGAACCTTGTCGGTTAGTTCTATTCGAAGATTTAGCGCGGTATCGCTTTCGAGTGGATCGGCCTCGATGGGAAAATTCTCAACTGATGAAGTGGAGTCACCGGGGGATCATCGGCGAAGCGATCATGCAGGCCGAACTTTACGATATAGTGATTGAGACTACCGCCGCAGGATTTAGTAGTCGTTTTCTTGCTGGAACTGGGGCTCCTGGTGTTCGTTGTCGTTATCTGATGCCCGATGATTTTGAAAGTGATTTACCAAAAGCATATGTGGTGAATGAACTGGAGTGGTTGCTTGGAAATACAAAAAATAAAGAAATTGATGAAAAACAGCAGGGGCTTGCGAAAAAAATTCAACCTGGAATTTTGGTTCCCTGGAGTGGAGGCGAACTCTTTGCCAGCATAAAACAGGGGGGAGGACTACATTTTATTCACGCCGATATCAACGCTGCACAAAATCTTCAGCGCCGTTTTTGGGGTCGTTGCGGCGAGGCGTTTAGAATCGTTTGTAAAAAAACGAATCACAATGGAGCAGATGTCTGGGAGCTTGAAAAAAAACCTGGGGTGCGGCTGCTCGGTGCTTTGCAACAATTAGCCTATGGTGATGGTGATTTTTATCTTGTTTCGGATGCAGACCCAAAAAGCACGAACAGAGGTTATCGAATGAAACCATTCGAAAAAAGGAAAAAATTTAAGGGAGATAAAGAGGAAATTACGACCCCAGAAGATGAACTGGAAGAACAGTTTTCTGAATCGGATGTAGATTTTTATAGTGATCGAGAAGTTTTTTTTCGTGATCCTTCCAATGTTGTACTGCCTCCATCCGAATGTTGGATTCCTTCAAAAGAGTTTTGGTCGACAGTAAAGTGCCGCGTGTGGAGGGCCATGTCACAGAGGGTAGAGGTGGCCAGTTCTGAGGTGATAAATGACATCGCATTCTAAAGCGGATGAAAGTTATCTGACCCCGCTTCGGGGTTTGAATGAATATGTCTATTGTCCTCGTTTGTTTCATTTGATGTATGTACAGGGGCTCTTTGAAGAAAGTTTAGATACAGTAGAAGGTCGTATCGCCCATGCTAGACGGATGACGAAAACAAAAGCAGGCGGAGTAGGAGCGGATAACGCCGAGGATTTTAGTCCTTGGCGGGTTGATTTAGTGCGACAACTCACCTTATCTTCCGATAAATTTGGGATCGTGGGTAAGTTCGATGTGGTTTTAGAAGATACGGCCGGACTGATTCCTGTGGAAGTGAAGCGAGGCCCGGCCCCAGACGGAATAACTCCATTTCAAGTGGGCCCTTATCAACTCGATGCCCGTGCCTGGGGAAACGATCAGGTGCAGTTAGCCGCGCAAATGGTCCTGCTTCAGGAGGCTGGGTATTCTTGTGGCCATGGTAGAATCTATTATCAGCAGACGAAAACTCTAGTTGAAATTTCCATGGAGAAAAATTTGTTAGATGTTTTGCTTTGGGTCACCGCACAGACTCGGAAGATGGTGTCTAGCTCCATGCCAGATCCGCTGAACGATTCCCAAAAGTGTATCCGTTGCTCACTCAATCATGTCTGTTTACCTGATGAGACTCTGCATCTTAAAGGAAAGCTCGATGAACCCCGGCAACTTTATCCAGGGCGCGATGATTGTGGACTATTGCATATTATCACTCCGGGAACGCGCATTGGAAAAAGTGGAGAAGCTCTTAAAATCACTGTTCCCGAAGAAAAAGAAAAATTGATTCCCATTAAGGACGTCTCCCATGTGTGTTGTTGGGGGAATGCACAAATTTCGACCCAGGCTATACTGGAGCTTGCGGATCGTGGAATCGGTATCACCTGGTTAACCGGAGGAGGATGGTTGAGAGCTACCACTTTGGCTCCTTTGGAGAAAAACGTCTATTTGCGAAGGGCCCAATATAAGGTGTGTGATCTGTCGTCCGTTTGTTTAGATCTTTCCCGTTGGATTGTTGAGGCTAAAATCAAAAACCAACGGATTCTTATTCGTCGCAATATCGAGAATGGCAAAAATAGTGAGACCGTCGCTATACTGAAGAATTGTTATAAAAAAGCAGAACAAGCCGACAATCTTGATTCACTGCGCGGAATCGAGGGGTATGCTGCAAAGGTTTATTGGGATATTTTTCCTTCTTTATTGTCAGAAAAGGAAGGGAGTTGTTTATCCATGAATGGGCGTAATCGGAGACCACCCAGGGATCCCGTCAATGTTTTGCTCTCTTTTGGATATGCTATGCTTTTGCGGGATTTTATGACCGCTTTGCATGGCGCGGGCATGGATCCCTTGTATGGTTTTTATCATGCTATTGTGCCGGGACGTCCTGCGCTTGCCCTGGATCTGATGGAGGCTTTTCGCCCATTGGTGGTTGATTCGACCGTTCTTCGCGCAATCAATGAAGGAAGTTTTTTAGAAAATGATTTTATTCAGGGAAAGGGATACTGCGTATTAAAACCCCATGCCAAGAAACGCTGGATAAAAGCTTATGAACGTAGAGTTGATGAGATGGTGACGCATCCCGCGTTTGGTTATCGACTTTCCTATAGGAGAATTTTTAGCTTGGAAGCTCGTTTGTTGGGAAGGTTTTTTTCCGGTGAAATTAAAGAATATCGTCCATTGATAACAAGGTGATTCATGAGAAGTTATGTTCTGGTATCCTATGATGTGTCTGACGATAAGCGGCTTCGGAAGATCTTTAAACTGCTGCGTGGATACGGGGAACATGTCCAATATTCCATTTTTTTATGTCAGCTCACTGAGAAAGATAAGGTCGTATTATCGGAAAAAATTAAAGATGTTCTCCATCATAAGGAGGACCAGGCAATACTCATCACCTTGGGACGGGTAGATGGCATGCGTGCCGCCCTACCGCAAAATTGGAGTGTTATTGGCTCTCCTTTTGTTTTTGTGGACAATTCGTTGATGATTTATTGACCATATTTTCTGTTTTAGGTATTTCGCTGCTCCGATCTATAGGATCGGTTCTGATCCGGTGGTAGTGCCACGATTGCTAAAAACAGCAGTCATCCATCGGTGGTTATTCAACCTTGATCGTTCTTTGATATCGAAGACGAGCAGCTTGATACTCCAGTAAATCCAGGGACTGTTCGTCTATGGTAACTGCTTATTATGGCTGGATATTAGAGTAGCAAGGGATTTTGTAGCTTTTTAAAAGTTAACAGAAGTATTAGCCGCTCGAAATTGCACTAATAATTTCCTAGATTATATGGATTTAGCTGCGGAGCGGTCGATCCACTTCGATCAGGGATGAATAGCTGGCACAAGGAATGGATGTCCATGAATGGAGAATCCAATACTTGTCGATCCACTTCGATCAGGGATGAATA
>DALYDW010000140.1:317-6244 GCA_031972915.1 bacterium | reverse complement strand
CGCTCCGTCTTCATTGACGGAGCGTGGATTGAAACTCTTTGGTGCGAATTAAATCCTGCTTACGCTCGGGTCGCTCCGTCTTCATTGACGGAGCGTGGATTGAAACATCGGTTTGATTTTCGTAGAAGGTTAGAAATTAAGTCGCTCCGTCTTCATTGACGGAGCGTGGATTGAAACGTGCGGGAAAGACTCGATTGGTACTTGGCTATGGGTCGCTCCGTCTTCATTGACGGAGCGTGGATTGAAACCGGGTTCTGTCTCCGGGTTTTGGATTGAATGGTTGTCGCTCCGTCTTCATTGACGGAGCGTGGATTGAAACAAAAGAAATCGTCTAAAAGCAGGGTTTGCAACTCGTCGCTCCGTCTTCATTGACGGAGCGTGGATTGAAACTCCTCAACCGATGCAACAAGATACGGATCCAGAAGTCGCTCCGTCTTCATTGACGGAGCGTGGATTGAAACTAAACTGGGGATCGCCGATGGATCGTCGCAGATGTCGCTCCGTCTTCATTGACGGAGCGTGGATTGAAACCCGCGAAGCACTCTTCCCGATAATCTGATCAAGCGTCGCTCCGTCTTCATTGACGGAGCGTGGATTGAAACATGGGATTGATTTTGCTCCGCCGCCGGAGTTAGTGTCGCTCCGTCTTCATTGACGGAGCGTGGATTGAAGCTTTATTCATGTTAATAATGTTACATTTTGTTGCGTCGCTCTCGTTCTGCCTGGTTCGCTTCAGCGAAAACTGGTGGGGAACTTTGGGAAAATCGGTCACGCACACGCGGGGATAAACCGAGAATGGAGACCTGTTGAACCTTTTCAAGATTGCGTTCTTCATACATCAGCTTCAGCCGTCTTAGTTTCCGACTTCATCAAGGTAAGGTTGGATCTTCTTAAGAAAAATTACGTTCCTCAAGTTTTTATCAATATTCACAAAATCGTATGATACCTGTTTGGGTTGATAATCACTGATGTTCAAAACAAATTTTTGGATTTCCTTGTCGATAGCGCTTTAGTCTACAGTATGACTGTGTATGGCGGTCTTGACTAAAAAGTATTTTTGGAAAATTATCCTTCTATGGGAATTGTAATTTCTGTTTTTGTTGGAGCGATTATTGGAATGATTGTTTATTGTGCGTTCGAATAATTCTTGTCGTTTCTTTGCTGCCAATCGCCTTTAATACTTCATTAAGTGACAGTTTTTTTAATCCAAAAATTTTGGGTTTTTTAGGGGCTGTTCTGAAAATAATTTCTCTTTATCCCGGGAGGAGTTGTATCCAAAAAAATCTTAATGCTATTGTGGAAGTATAGTTAGGCTTTTTGGTCTTCCGCAGCGTTTCGCTTCATCCTTATTGAGCCGATTTATATTACGAAAAGAAAAACGGTTTTCACTAAATAACCGCATACCTCTGTGGTAAATCTCCTGCCTTCAGAAGATAGGAATAACAATATGGAGACGTGTTTTATGTTGGGGTGATATTAAAAGATTACGAGTACTTGTTTTTAAGTTTCTAAGTCATTCAAGTGAAGCCTAAGCATCTTAAGTTCGGGTATTTAAGCTTTTAAATTTGATTGGATGATGGGATTAAATTTTGACCCTCACTTATTTTTTGAAGGTAGAAAAATGGCAGATAAAATTATCAAGGCTATCACCGTAAGACAGCCATGGGCTACCGCGATTATCGAATGCGGAAAGGATATAGAAAATAGATCGTGGCGAACTCATTTTCGTGGACGCGTTTTTATTCATGCCGGAAGGCTCGATAAGGAGGGAATTCTTTATTTTAAAGAAAATTATCCTCGGAAAAAGCTTCCAGAAGAACTTCCGTGTGGCGCTATTATTGGATCGGTGGAGATTGTAGATTGCGTAGATTCCAGCAAATCAAAATGGTTCGAAGGAGAATATGGTTTTGTTTTGAAAAATCCGGTGAGGATAGATCCTATTCCAGTCAAAGGGAGGCTTGGTTTTTGGAATGTGCCAGAGGCGGTCATAAAGAAAATTTCAAAATCAAAGAAAAAAAAGATTAGCAAGATCTCTAAACCTAAGCTCGGTAAAACTACCCAAAAATCCAGAACTAAAATCAAATCCAAAGGTCTTGGTACCAAGCGTGGTAATTGAGCCTCTCTTTTTTCTTAAATTTTTCATTGTGTTTTAACTAAATGGGCCGTCAGCATTCAAAGATTTTGTGAGGGGACCTCTTGAGATTTTTTACGTGCTGCCAAAATGATCATGACAAATTTTTTGTGGATCACCACTGTGTTTGCCTATCAAAACCTAGGATGATTTTAGATTTTTTTGAGTATAGGCTGGTGTCGTTAAATACTGGGTAGGGGTATGTCAATGGTGGTTCCACTTAAAATTTGGGCTCGTGATGTTGAGCCTACAGCTTTAAGCCAATTGGAGAATGTTGCCCGTCTCCCTTGGGTGTTTCGTCATGTTGTGGCCATGCCCGATGTGCATTGGGGTATTGGAGCCACGGTGGGGTCGGTCATTGCCATGAAACAAGCGGTGGCTCCCGCGGCGGTTGGTGTGGATATGGGCTGTGGCATGGGGGCCGTTCGCTTAGGGCTTGTAGGATCGGATTTGCCCGAGAGCTTAAGTGGGATTCGCCGTGAGTTTGAGCGGAGTATTCCTGTGGGGTTTTCGGCCCATGAACTTCCCGCGTTTGAGCAGAGCGGTTTTCTCAAAGCAGAGTGTGTCGATTTGCTAAAAAAAATGTCTGGGCTGATTCCATTGGGATCCAAGATCGAAAATCGAGCAGCCTCTCAACTGGGAACTTTGGGAGGGGGAAATCACTTTATCGAACTGTGTCTCGATGAAAACGATCAAGTTTGGTTAATGCTGCATTCCGGTTCTCGGAATATTGGTAAGGTGCTGGCAGAGTCGCATATCGCTCGGGCTAAAAAACTTTCTCATAATCAAGAACTCCCCGATCCCGATTTGGCGGTTTTTTTAGAAAAGACTCCAGAAATGCGACAATACCGCCACGATCTTTTTTGGGCCCAAGAATACGCCATGCTCAATCGTCGCTTGATGATGGAGCTTTTATTGCACTCACTAAAAAAGTTTTTTCCCGAAGAAAAACTGAGGCCTGTGCAAACCGTGTGGTGTCACCATAATTACGTGGCCGAAGAATTTCACTTTCATACCCAAGTATTAGTGACCCGCAAAGGGGCTATCAGTGCTCAACGAGATCAGTGGGGCATTATTCCCGGAAGCATGGGAGCTAAGTCTTACATTGTTCAGGGTTTGGGAAATCCTGAGTCTTTTTGTTCGGCATCGCATGGGGCGGGTAGGGCCATGAGCCGAGGCGCTGCGAAACGTAGGTTTTCAATCGAAGATTTGAAAAAACAAACCTTAGGTGTGGAGTGCCGCAAAGATATTGCGGTGATCGATGAAATTCCCTCGGCTTATAAAAACATTGATCGAGTGATGGAACAACAAAAAGACTTAGTCAGAGTGAAAGCCATTTTAAAACAGGTGCTTTGCGTTAAGGGCTAAGCAAGGCCTGGCTAAATTAATGTTCCTCGCCGGCAAAGTTTATTTCATCGTGTTGTCGGCCAAAGCATTTTTACTTCATGCTTTCAGCGGCCTTGCGATTCATAATTTTGTCTAAAAGGTCAGCTTTACATTCTGTCGAGAGCTGTTGGCGGTTTTCCAATAAGCAACTTTGAACATCGCCATTGCCGGCTTTGATGTTTTTGCAAAGTTTTTTGATATCTTTTTTACAGGCATCTTGGCTGGAGTCGGCGTGTACCGAAGTGCAGAGTCCAAGAGAAAAAAAAGCAAACAGCAAGGCGAAACTTTTCATGGAAAATCCTTTTTTCAACAGGTTGTAAAAGTGTGCTTCTTCCATTTTTGGTCAGATCGGATTTTGGGTCAAATATTTAATGGGATTTTGACAAGTGATTTCCATGGAACAGAGCTTGCGGCTAAAGAACAAATGAGAAATGTTATTTTTCTTTCCCCGGGCTTTTTTTTGCGAAAGAACAACAGCCATGTTTTTTAAACCCGAAATCACTCCGGAGTTCGAAAATGCTTGGCGCCAGATGGAGGCGGGGCCGTCATGGTTGTTTATCACGGGAAAGGCTGGCACGGGAAAGTCTACCCTTCTCAATCATTTTCGAAAAAATACGCAAAAAAAAGTCGCCGTATTGGCTCCCACCGGAGTGGCTGCCCTCAATGTTCATGGGCAAACTTTGCACTCCTTTTTCGGTTTTAAACCAGATGTCACTCTTAAGGCAGCCCAAGAGTGTGCTCGTCGAGTGCGACGCGAAGGGGAAGACGAAATTTATCAGGAGTTGGAAATTCTTGTCATTGACGAGGTTTCCATGGTGCGGGCCGATTTATTGGATTGCATCGATAAGTTTTTGCGCGTTGTCCGCAAAAGACGTTGGACCCCTTTTGGTGGCATCAGAATCGTATTTATCGGAGACCTCTACCAATTACCGCCCGTTGTTACCCCTGAGGAGCGGCAGTTGTTTCGGGAGCATTATGCGAGTCCTTATTTTTTCGACGCCAAGGTTATGGCCAAGGTCGAATTGGAAATTGTAGAATTGGAGAAAATTTATCGACAGAAGGACCGTCGTTTTATTGATCTGCTCAACGCGGTAAGAAACAATACCTTGGATAGCGAACAGCTAGATTGGCTCAATCAACGTTATGCCCCCGATTTTGAGCCCGAGGCGGGGCTTTATGTGTATCTTACGGCTACTAACGATCGCGCCGCCACCATCAACTCCAAGCGTCTAGCCCAATTAGGTGGGAAAAGCGTTACCCTTATGGGTAGCCTGGAGGGAAACTTCGATCCCAAAAATCTTCCCACCGAAATGAATCTTCAAATCAAAGTGGGGGCCCAGGTGATGTTGGTTTCCAATCACCCCGATGGACTTTGGGTAAATGGTAGCATGGCCCAGGTTGTATCCTTGCCTCAGGGTGAAAAAATTGCGGTCACCGTCAAGTTAGAGGACGGGGGGCTCGTCGAGGTCTATCCCAATCAATGGGATCTATTTCGCTATCAATTCGATGCGAAGAAAAAAGTTCTTACCACCGAGACGCTTGGCACCTTTAGACAATATCCTTTGCGTTTGGCCTGGGCTCTTACCATTCACAAAAGTCAGGGAAAAACTTTTGATCATGTGGTTTTGGATACGGGACGAGGATTGTTCGCTCCTGGTCAAATGTATGTAGCCTTGAGTCGGTGTCGTCGTTTAGAAGGTTTGGTGTTAAACAAACTCATTGCTCCACAGGAGGTTTTCGTCGATTGGCGGGTGGCCAAGTTTATGACCCGCTATCGCTATCTCCAGTCGGAAGCCGCCATGCCTCTCGAGCAAAAACGTGCTTTGATCGAAAGAGCAATTTCCGACGGGCGCGAACTTGCTATTGTGTATCTCAAGCCATCCGATGAAAAATCTTTCCGCACCTTGAGGCCCTTGAGGGTGGGGGAAGTTCAGTATTCAGGAAGAAACTTTTTGGGACTTCGTGCCCATTGCCAAGGTCGAAAGGCTGAGCGGACGTTTCGCTTGGACCGAATTTTAGAAATTCAGGTGCTTTGAGAACGGGCTAACGGCCTTCAAAGATAGGAGGCTTTTTTTCTTTTATAGCCTGAATACCCGTCAGTAAATCTTGGCTACCAAAGCATTGGGCCTGACCTTGAGCCTCGTATTCGCAGACCTGACGTAAATCCCAGAGGGGCGCTTGTTGTAGGCCTTGCTTCATAATTTTTATGGCCGCGGGAGCGTTAGCCGCAATTTGTTTGGCAATAGTCATAACTTGGCTTTCCAACAAGTCGGCGGGAAAGCATTGGTTGATAAGCCCCATGCTCTGGGCCTCTTGGGCCTCTAGGGTGCGTGCTGTAAACATGAGGTCAGCTGCCCTGGCAGAGCCGGTAAGTCGGGTTAACCAGTAGAGCCCTCCCATGCCTGAGCTT
>DALYDW010000140.1:0-250 GCA_031972915.1 bacterium | reverse complement strand
AAGATGAAGTCCAAGTCACCTCCCGCGGAGAAGGCGCGTCCAGCTCCTTTTACAATCAAAACGCGGAGGTCCTGACGTTGTTGAATCGCCTCGATTTCCGCTTCGATGGCCTTACCCATGGCCACCGTCATGGCGTTGAGAGTTGCGGGATTGTTAAGGGTAAGGATGCCCAGGGGACCTTGTTGTTCGAAGAGGATGAGGGACATGGAAAAATCCTTAAAAAATATGATTGATCTAACTTTCTCGGGTC
>DALYDW010000139.1:0-6258 GCA_031972915.1 bacterium | reverse complement strand
TTGGACCTACACGAACGGTTCCCTTTAAGGAGGCAATGGAAATGGGCAAGGTCTTGATTTTGCAAAATGCTCCGCTGTTCACAGGGGGTAGTTTCGAAGCTGAATTGCAACGACGTGGAATCTCTTACGAATATCATAAGGTGTTTGAACAAGGGGCGCCCTCTTTAGAACAGGTGGCTGGACTCTCTGGTTTGATTGTGCTCGGTGGGCCCTTGAAGTTTCGCGCAGAAGACGCAGAGCGTCATCCGGTGTTGTCAAAAGAGGTTTCTTTCTTACGAGCTTGCTTAGAAAAACACCTGCCGGTTCTTGCGGTGAGTCAAGGGGCCTTGTTGCTAGCCCAAGCCCAGGGAGCCTGGGTGGCCAAGGCCAGTCAAAAAGAAATCGACTGGGTTACCGCTGAAATTTATCCCGATTATTCCCGTAACAGTGTGATTTATTCCAAGGTGGAGGAGAAAAAATTTCCCGCTTTGGTTTGGTATGATACCGTGCATGGTTTTCCTCCCACGGGCTATTGGTATGTTTACAGCCCGCATTGTCGTTATCTTTCCTCGGGCATCCACGGAAATTGCTATCTCTTCCAGTTCCATCCGGAGGTCACTCCAGAGCTGGTCAAGAGTTGGGTAAAAGAGTACGGCAAGGAGCTCCCTTCTCCCGAAGCGGGTGAGCGTCTTGTGCAATTGGCCCAAGAACACTCTGCCGCTTCGCAAGGGTTGGCGCGAAAGATCGTTCACGCCTTCGAGTCTTTCCTCAAAAAATAAAATCGAGTAGCTGCAAGCAGTTCTCGATGTGTTTTTATGCTGGGGCCAGGATAAGATTAGGTTTAGGGAAGGTATTCCAAAAGAAAAGGATTTCTTTGGCGCTCTTGCTCCAGAGTGGAGTTGGGGCCGTGTCCTGCATGAATGACCGTGGTCGAATGCAGTGGAAGAATCTTGTTTTTGATCGATTGGAGAATTTGCTGAAAATTTCCTCCCCAAAGGTCGGTGCGTCCGATACTGCCTGCAAACAAGGTATCTCCTGTAAACAGGTGACTCGAATTTTGGTTTTCTACTAGAAAGCTTAGGCTGCCCGGGGTGTGGCCTGGAGTGTGTAAGACCTGAATCTTTTCTTGTCCGCAATTGAGGACGTCGCCATCTTGTAAAAATTGGTCGATTTTTCCAGTGCGGGGTGTGGGTAGGTGAAACAAGGCCGCCTGCAAGGCTACATTTTCGAAGAGAAATAGATCTGCTTCGTGAAGGCAAGATTCCCCGCCCAGTTGTTCTTGTACGCCCAAGGTGCCTCCCACATGATCGAGATGGGCATGGGTGTGAAGGAGATATTTGGGGCGCAGGCCTTGACTTTGTAGAGAGGCCACAATGCGGTCGGCTTCGTCGCCGGGGTCGATTAAAACCGACTCGCCAGTTTTTTCACAAGTGAGCAAGGTGCAATTGCATTGAAAGGGGCCAACGGACCACTGTTCCATTTTCATGCTGTATGGATTTAGGAGGACAGACTTATTCTGTCAAGGAGCCTCGAGAATCCTGGGTGCAAACTTTTTTCAAGTTTGTTATGAAGCGAACCATCTTCAATGGGGGCATTGATCATTTTTGTTGGATGGCCTCGTGCTTTTTATCAATACGTTCAAAGACGCCTCAGTTTTGGGGCAGGAGGACTTATGAAGTTGAATCGATGGGTGCTTTCTTGGTTTTTCGTAGGAATGATTATCGCGCTTTCGACTTCGGTCCTGGCCTACAGTACAGGCAATCTCAATCCATCTGATCCGCAACAGGCTCGTTCGACCTTGGTGCTCAAAAAATACATGGGGCAGTTCGGTAGTTTGGTGGCTGGAATGGAAATCTTGCGATTAAAAGAAAAACAGCCCGACTGGGAGGCAATTCAATTAACTCTGACCGAAATGAACAAAACCTTGCAAGAACTCAAGGCCGCCGATCAACAAGGTAACTACAAAGAATTCACCCAAGTGCTCGAAAAAAATCTCGTCGAAGTTCAAGCCTACGGCAAAAGCAAGAATCCTAAGATTTTTAATTCCTTTGAAAAGCTTACCCAGACTTGTTTTCAGTGTCACGCGGCTCATCGGCCTTCCGATTTTTGGGTGCCCAAAGAAGGAGACCCTAAAATCTCCAAACAAAGCACCTCTTTTTTGTGGACTCCACAAGCGGCGGGGTTAGAGAGATAATTTTTCTTAGCCCCGGTCTTATTTATCGAATTTATTGAACGGCAACTCTTCCCGAAAAGCCCTCTTGGTAGCCGTGGAAATATAAGATTTCTCGATCACCGTAGCGCCAGCAATAATACCCCTGACCATTGTCAAAATCGACGAGCCATATGCCTTTGGGTAGGGCCCCCAGGTGCATGATTTTATGACTCCAGCGATTGAGTAAATCGCCAATCTCTGCCTCGATTTGTTTCCAGCGCTCGGGTTCGTTTTGATGGTGTTTGAGCTTTTCTTCGAGAACAAGAAATTGCCCGACGGCGTTTTGGGTGATGCGTTCGATCAAAGGAAGTAAACGCCGGGTTTCTTCGAGGGTGAAGCGCCGGGCGCTTTGATGAAGAGTGACAAGCTCGCCCATGAAAAAAGTCTAGGACTTGGCGGGATAAATGGCAAGTCTCTCGACGATTTTCCCAGCTTCGACATGTTGGTCGAGAATCTCTTTAACATCTTCTGGAGTAGAAACTCGGTACCAAACGCCTTCGGGATAAATCACCACGGCAGGTCCCTGTTCGCAATGATCCAAGCAGCCCGAGGCATTGGCCCGGATCCGATTTTTTAAGCCGCGCTTTTGCAACTCTGATTTAAAGCAGTCACGAATCGCTTCACCGCCTCGAGAGGCGCAGCAGCCGCGTGGGTGGCCTTCGGGTCTACTGTTAGTACAGATAAAAATATGATGTTCAAAAGGGGGCATGGGATTTCCTTAGAGAGTCGATGCTCTTTCGTTTTTCCTCGCACTTATTGCAATGATGGCAAGGGGCGAGTCCTTGGGGATTGAGGCAGCTAAAAGTGAGTTCAAAGGGAAAGTTAGAATGATTTGCGACGATCTCATTTTTTTCTTTGCCACGAAATGGGGTGAGAATGTGAAAAGTATCTCCTAGGCTCAGGCGAATTACTTCTTCCATTCCTTTCAAAAAAGGAGTCGTTTGGTCTTCAAAAAGGTGGTCGGAAAGAATGCCTAAGTAAATTTTTCTAAGTCCACGACTTTGGCAAAAAAGGGCGGCGTGGCAAAGTAGCCAGAGGTTTCTTCCAGGAATATAAGTGGCCTTGTCTTCTGATTGGGCGTCAGGACTTGCGCCGATGCCGAAACCCCAAAAATCTTTGAACGAAGTTTGTAAAGAGGAGCCCATGGAACTAGGTGGCATGAGGCGAGGATGGGAGAGGTATTCGCAGATCTTTTGTAAATGGTAAAACTCGGCATCTTCCCACTGAAAGCCAGATTTGATGTAGAGAGGATGGACCTCCATCCCTTGCTCAAGAGCTTCGACGATTAAGAGCGAACTGTCTATTCCGCTACTTGCAAGTAAGCAGATAGAGGAATCTTTCGCGGAAATCATGCCTCGAAGTAGCATGGTCGGCGATGCTGTGGCAAGGGAGTGCTGGGGGTATTTTGCTTGAAGTTACCCGCTCTTCAAGATTAGTAAAGTTCTTTCTGCCGTGAGGAGTTTATGAAAATAAGAGGCTCAGTTATTTTTATTACGGGTGCGGCCCAAAGGATTGGTCGGTCCCTTGCTTTAGATCTAGCCTCTCGAGGTGCGAAGCTCGTGGTTCATTATGGACAGTCGTCCCGACAGGCTCGCAGCTTGCAAACTCAGGTAGAAAAAAAATACCAAGGTATCTTAAAGCTCGTGCAAGGCGATTTGACTCGCTTTGAGGAGGTGCAGCGGGTGGCTCGGGAAGCCTGGGAGGCCTTCGGTCATGTGGACGTTTTGATTAACAATGCCTCCACTTTTTTTCCTACCCCATTGGGAAAAGTTTCCGAACAAGATTGGGATAATTTATTTTCGGTCAACGCGAAGGCTCCTTTTTTTCTCAGTGAGTTTCTTGGTTTGAGAATGAAAAAGGCGCGTGGAGGCAAGATTTTACAAATGGCAGATTGGGCCGCCCATCGGCCCTATTTAGGATACCTCCCTTATTGCGCCAGTAAGGCCGCGCTTTTGTGTCTTTCTCAGGGCTTGGCCAAGTCTTTGGCGCCTCAAGTGCAAGTTAACTCTGTGCTGTTGGGGCCTATTTTGTGGAAAGATCAAGACGAGGATACCCGTCTTGAGGTGCTGAAAAAGATTCCTTTGTCTCGAACCGGACATCCTCGAGATGTGGTGAATGCCGTGCGTTTTTTTATCGAAAACGATTTTATGACGGGGGCCGAACTCCATGTAGATGGAGGCCGCCATGTGGAATAGTTTTTGGCTCGGTCGTAAAAAAATTAATGAATTGCGCTGTTATTGGTGCGGGGGAGGTCTTTTTGTTTCGTGTAAGTAAAACCATGGAATTTTGTTACGGGCATCGACTCTTGGATTACGAGGGGAAATGCGCCCATCCTCATGGGCATAACGCCCGTGTCGAAATAGAATTTTCCCAACAAAATCTCGACAAGCGTGGCATGGTCATCGATTTCGTCGATATTAAAAAACATATTAAGTGTTTTTTAGAAGACGAGTTGGATCACCGCATGTTGCTCAGAAAAGACGATCCTTTGGTCAAGGTGTTGCGCGAGATGAACGAACCGGTGTTTGTGATGCAACAAAATCCCACCGCGGAAAATATCGCTCATGTTATTTTCAACTATGCTGTCAGTAAGGGATTGCCGGTGACTGCGGTTCGTCTTTGGGAGACTTCTACCTCCTTTGCCGAAGTTATCGCTCATGAGGAGTAAATGATGGTTGCTCACTTGACCCAGGCTGACCTAGAAATTTTTTCCATTCCACAATTCAAAGATCGCATGACAGCCTTAAAGACTCAGCTTCGGCCTAAGTTAGAGGCGTTTGGAGAAGAACTCAGCACGCTTTTGGAACAGCAGTTCAAACAAGATTTTTTTTCTCATACTGCCAAGCATTTGCGGCGCACCGTGAACCCTCCCGATGAAACCTGGGTAGCTTTGGGGCCTCAGGTGCGGGGTTACAAGGGTTATGTTTATTTCGCCCTCTGTGTAGGGCGGCAAGGTGCACAAGCTCGGGTAGTGCTAAAACAAGAGTCGGAGTTTTGTTCCGAATTGGGAAAAAATCTTTTGGCTAATCGAGAATTTTTTTTGAGACATCGCGGAGACTTCGAAGCTTTGCAAAATTTTGCACAGCGTGACGAACAGGGGCAGGGACGGAATGTCGATTCCTTCGAAGGTTTTTTTGAGACTACGGCGAATCGTTTGTTGCGCCTCAAGTCGGCTTATTTTGATGCCGGACTTCCCTTAAAAGCTTTGAGCTCGAGTTTATTGCAAGATGCCGTTCGTTCTTTTGATATTCTGTTTCCCTTTTATGAGTGTGGTTTGCGGAAAGGAGTGTTGCTGAGGTGAAAATTTATACCAAAAAGGGGGATGCTGGACAGACCCAGTTATGGGGTGGGGAAAAACGATCTAAAGATGATCCTCGTATCGAGGTCTATGGTACCGTAGACGAACTGAACTCTGTATTGGGCATGGTGCAGGCTCAGTTTCCTTCGGGGGAATTGCAGCAAATTCTGGAGCGCGTACAACGAGAGTTGTTTATTTTGGGATCGGAGTTGGCAAGCACGGGTCAGGTCTCCGAGAGCTTTCTTCAAGAAAATGTCGTACACCATCTTGAGTCAGAAATGGATGCTTGGGATCGAGATTTACCTCCCTTGACGAGGTTTATTCTTCCGGGAGGCCACGTCGCAGCGGCTCAATTACATTTGGCGAGAACTGTATGTCGCCGGGCGGAGCGAGCCCTGGTGTCTCTGCAAAAACAAGAATCCATTCGTCCTGTGGCTTTGCAATACTTAAATCGTCTCTCCGACTGGTGTTTTGTGCTGGCTCGCTGGGTTAATTGGAGATTGGGCCATTCCGATGTTTTTTGGGAAGGGCTCGCTTAATTTTCCGCGGTGGAAGGAGTCGGGCGGATTTGTTTTTTCGGCCTTTTTGCTCTTTTCACCGAGAGTCGATTTATTTCATTTTTAGTACCGAGTTCGGGTAGACCTCGGTCTCTTGGGGTGGGGTTTTGTTTGCGTCATGCAAATTTTTCATCCTCATATTTTTAAATGCGGTCCCCCCCCCAGGTTCTAGCAACCTTTGTTTGCAAGTTGCGAAAATCCCCCAAATAATT
>DALYDW010000138.1:5969-6271 GCA_031972915.1 bacterium | reverse complement strand
TGCAATGTTCATGTGCAGAGAAACTCCTGCATTGGCTAAGGCAAAAAGCGGCATGATCAAAAAGGCCACCCAAGGATGGAGTGCGTGTTCTAGTGTTTGCAATGGGGTTTGTGCGTCCTCACAGGCCTCGCTCATTTGAGCTACAGACCGAACTTGGTTTTTGTTGGCGAGCATGGGAGTGCTGGAGTCGCTGTAGGTTTCAAAGTCAGACAAATATGCCTTGGCGCGGTCCAAAAAGCGGCGGCTGTCGATGCGGGTGCGGGCTGGAATGGTGAATGCGGCCAAGACACCCGCAAGCGTGG
>DALYDW010000138.1:0-5959 GCA_031972915.1 bacterium | reverse complement strand
CCCACCAATGCCGAAGAATGCGTAAAAGTAGGGGTTGCGAATTCCCGCCCAGTTTCCCGCCGCTAAGATGGCCAAAAATCCAGCTCCCATCAAGAGGTCAAACCAAACAATGTTAGAGGTATAAAAAAGGGCGATGACCAAAACTGCACCTAGATCGTCGCTGATGGCCAATGCCGCGAGAAAAATGCGTAGAGATACGGGAACTCTTTTTCCAACTAAAGCGAGGACCCCTAGGGCAAATGCGATATCGGTGGCCATGGGGATTCCCCATCCGGGATGAGACGGTAGGGAGTGGTTGATGGCGGTATAAATCAGCGCTGGAACGATCATTCCACCCAGAGCAGCGGCGATGGGCAGAAGCGCTTGTCGAGGATTGGAAAGCTCACCGACCAAAATCTCTCGTTTGATTTCTAGTCCTACCACGAAGAAAAAAACCGCCATCAGTCCATCGTTGACCCACAGGACCAGGGGCTCGGTGATTTTTAGATGTTCGAATCCTAGGCTGAGTTCGGCGTTCCAAAATTCGTTGTAAGTGTGGCCCCAAGGAGAGTTGGCCCAGATCATGGCGACCAGGGTACAGAGCAAAAGAAGGATGCCGCTGGAGGCCTCTTTTTCGGCGAATTTTCTTAGGGGTTCTAGGAGTCGATCGGCGGGGACCTTGGGATTTTGATGAGAATTCATAAGTTGGGGCCCATATTTTTAATTGAAGAAATAATCAATGGGAAATGGGGCGAGCCTCAGTTACCCTGAGGAGGTTGTTCATCGGAGGGCTGGGGCTTCATGGATCCTCGAGATCAGAAACTCTTCATTCCGCAAGTGATTCACCGAGTGGTGGAGCGCTCTCCGGCTCAACCAGCCCTATTAGAACAGGTCGTCTTTGATACGCTCTATGAAGAACGTCAGCGTTTGGAACCCATACTCCATCAGCCTGAAGCGAGAAAAGAATGGGCCTTTTACAAACGAATACAAAAACGAGCTTTGCATGCCGATGCCCAAGGCTTGCGTCAGATTTTGATTCAGTTAGTCTCTCATTTTTCTCAGGAAATTTTAGGTAACTTTAGTCCGGCCATTTACCAAATTTCCACCAAGGTCCTGCCCCTCTCGCTTAATTTTTTATTTAACTCCTTGAGTCCCCTCAAATTGTTTCGCTCAATTTTCCAAGGTTTCTCTCAATGGAAGGATCCGCTAAAAATTTTGGGAGAAACGGAGGCAATGCGTCGTGTCGCCGGGTTGGGTACGGTCATTTTGGTGCCGACTCATGTCAGTAACTTAGACAGTCCTCTGGTGGGCTATATGCTCTACCGATTGGGATTGCCGCCCTTTCTTTATGGAGCCGGCCTTAATTTATTTTCAAACAAACTGTTGGGCTATTTCATGGACCACTTGGGTGCCTACAAAGTGGATCGTCGTAAAAAAGCTAAGCTCTATAAGCAAGTTTTGAAAGTTTATGCTGGTTATTCGATGGAGATGGGGTGTCATAATTTATTTTTTCCGGGGGGAACTCGAAGTCGCTCGGGTGCGGTGGAGGGTAAACTCAAACTTGGATTATTGGGGATGGGATTGGATGCTTATATTCATAACTTATTGGCCGCCAAGCCAAAGCCTGACATTTTTGTGATTCCATGCACCTTGAATTATCCATTGGTGCTCGAGGCCGAAACTCTGATCGAAGATTATCTCAAAGAGCAGGGGAAGGCTCGTTACATTATCGAAGACGACGAATCTTCTCAGATTAAGCGCATTGCTGCCTTTGTGGGGCATTTGTTCGACTTAGAAAGTCGAGTTCAGGTTTACGTGGGCACTCCGCGGGATGTGTTTGGAAATCCCGTGGATAGTCATGGACGCTCCTTGGACCCGAGGGGGCGGGTATTGCGTCGGGAAACTTATGTATTTCACAAGGGGAAGCCTGTTTTTGATGAACAGCGAGACCAAGAATATACTCAAGAATTATCTCAAGCGATTTGCGGAGCCTTTCGTCGAGATACGATTTTAAGCAGCGTGCATTTACTTTGTTGTGTCGTGTTCCGGTGGTTGGAAGAGCTCAATCCTGGAATGGATCGTTATCGCCTCTTGCGTACCGGAGGACGTGAAGCCAGCATGGAGATGGGCGAGCTTTATTCTCGTTTGCAGAAGTTTTTAGGTATTTTAAAAAAGCAAATGCGGCGCCATGCTATTCGTCTCGATAGCGTTTTGATGGGACGTGACCCTTTGATGATTGTCGCCGATGCATTGGCTCATCTAAAGGAATACCATACCCATAAGGTATTGGAGCGTCGCGGGGATCGACTCTACCATTTTGATCGCAGTCTCTTGCTTTATTATCAAAACAGAGTTCCGCCTTTGGAGGGCTTGTGATGAAAGGAGTGAATCGCGTCATTCGTGGTTTAGAGTCTGTAGATGTGGTGGTATTTGGGGGAGGGAGTTTTGGGACGGCCTTAGCCAGTGCTCTGGCCCAATTGCAGCGGCGAGTTTTGTTATGGGTGCGCCGTGTTGAGCAGGCTGAGGAAATCAATCAATTTCATACTAATCAAACTTTCTTTCCCCAATTGTCTCTGCCCAAAAATTTGCGGGCCACTACCGATTTATTGGGAGCGGTTTCCCTGGCGCCAGTATTGATCTTGGCTATTCCCACGGTGGGATTTCGCGAGGTTGCTCGTCGTATTGGAGAAGTGTTGGAGGGAAACCAATTACTCATCCATGTTACCAAGGGTATTGAGCAAAAAACTTATAAGCGTATGTCACAGATCTTGCGTGAAGAGACCTGTGCCTTAAAGATTGGTGCGATGGCGGGACCTAATCTCGCCAAAGAAATGATGGTCGGACAGCCTTCGGGGGCTTTGGTGGCAAGCCATTATGACGAAGTGGTGCAATGCGTTCAGGGTTTGTTTCGTGGGGGAAGTTTTCGAGTTTATGGGGGGCACGATTTAATTGGCACGGAGATTGGGGGTGCCTTTAAAAACATCGTGGCGGTGGCCTCGGGTTTGTTAGCGGGCTTGGCTTATGGAGACAATGCGCGAGCTTTGTTAATTACGCGAGGACTCGCAGAAATGGCCAACTACGGGGTCGCCATGGGGGCCGATTTGATGACCTTTGGAGGTTTGGCTGGGATCGGCGATTTAATGGCAACTTGTACTTCTCCTCTCAGTCGTAACTACCAAGTGGGTTATCGTTTGGCCCAAGGCGATTCTTTGAGGCAGATTCAAAAGGACAGAAATCAGGTGGCCGAAGGAATTTTGACCAGCAAGGCGGTCTTCGAACAGTCGAGGGAGCGCCGACTGAGACTTCCTCTTGTAGAAGCTGTGTATCACTTGTTGTATCGGCGTTGGACTCCTCAAAAATTTTTACGGTGGTTGCTGGAACAAGATCCTCGTCAAGAGCGCAGCCCAGTTTCATTCTAGATTTTTTTAAGGAAGTAACCATGGGGACTTACCCGCTGAGTTTTTTTAATCATAGAACTTCCTCGCCTCGCTATCGTGGTCCCTTGCTGGTTTGGGACGTAGACAAGACCTATCTGGCAACACCCTTTAGCTCGGTTTCCGGCTTATTGAGAATTCCTCTTGAGTTCGCAGTGGATAAAACAGGAAATCCTGGCATGGCCGAAGTGCTCAGGGGCTTACGGCGGGGCTTGGGAAAAAAATTTCGCTGCACTCCTTTGTATTTCATTAGCGCCAGCCCTCCCCAGTTGCGACGGGTGCTTGAGCATAAAATGCTCAAGGATGGAGTGGAACAAGATGGCTTGATCTTTAAGGACTGGATGAACTGTTTGTGGCAAGGCAGTCCTCGGCGTTTGTTCGAGCAATTGGGTTTCAAGATCATCGCTCTGTTAACCTTGCGTCTTCAATACCCCCTGGCCTGTGAGTTTTTGTTTGGCGACGATGTGGAGTGCGATGCGGAAGCTTACGAGACTTATGCGAGGATTATCGAGGGTAAGCTTCGAGGGCTGAGGTTGAAGCGGTTTTTGATTCGGCGAGGGGTTTTGCCAGAGGACGTTCAATTAATTAAAGATAAAGTTGATAAACTTCCTAAAAATATTGGAAAAGTAAGTTGTATTTTTATTCATCTCGAGGCCAAGACTCCGCCCGAAAAATTTAAGGTTTTGGGAAAGCGAGTTGTTCCCGTGCAGGGGGCCTTTCAATTGGCCTTGGCTCTCTACTCGTGGAAACTCTTGGATGGAGAAGCAGTGCGGGCTACCTATCAAGCTTTGCTCAATCAAAAAAAGTTAACAAAACAAGAAGGTCAGGCCCTAATGCAAGATGCCCGAAGGAGACGTTTAGTCTCGCTTCGGGCGGGTCAAGCGGTTAAGTTTTTTGAGCTGTTCTAACGGGAAGACCGAGTCGCTCGATTAGGATTCTTCACAAGTTGCGACACAATCTTCTGTTCCTGTGGTGACCAGAGTGTCGCCGTCGCAATAGGTGTTTTCTTGTAGGCATCGATAGTATTGGCTCAAATCGCATTCGTCGATGAGGCTTTCTGGGCAAAATACACTAATATCAATAACTTCTGCTTCGGTAATGCAATCGAGACTGTTGACTTGAGTTGCGTATTCTACGCAATCGGCCTGGTTGTTGGTTCCACTGCAACCGATTGAGTAGCTCAAACCCAGAGAGAGCGCCAAGGCAAGGAAGAGAAGTTTCTTCATGAAGGACCTCCATCGTATTTAAAATTTTCAGGGGGGTAAAATCGTAATCTAATCGGAGCGCTAAGTTCCTGGCAATATTAATTTTTTTCTCCTTCGTTTTTCTTTTTCGAGGAAGGGTAGGGAGCACGAAGTGAATCAGGAAGATCAAGGCAAGGTGAGAAAAGTTTGGAGTTACGGTCAAAATCCAGGAATATGTACATGCTGATCTTAAGTAAGAGAGGAGTTAAGGGGATCGAAGGCGAACCGTTCATTTTATAACGATTTTTTTAAAAAATGTCGTTCGTTAAGGTGTGTTGTGAGGTTTTTTCTACCCAAAAGTTATTTCATAAAATTTCAAAAAACGCCTTTTAAAAAAGGGGGTGGAAGTAGGAGTGAAAATCTAGATTAAAAGGCAAACAATTCCCAGGGGTTGAATGGGGGGTGGGTTTGGGTGCTTTGGCACTGAATTTGCTCTATAATGAGGCCGTAGAAATGGAGTGGCCGGGTGGGAGATCCTTTTAATAAAATATTTCGAGGTTCTGACCAACTGCTGAAGGGATGGCAGAACCCGCTGGAAGGGCAGCAAAATGGTCTTGCCCAGCAAGAAGGCAGTGAGCCCCCGTCCGTGCAAGTGGAGGAGCAGCCCGAGGGAAATTTATTGCAGCAGGGGCGGCGTCTGCTTACCTCCTTAGGTCAAGGTGGCGCGGGGCTGGTTACTCGTTTTTTTTCCAATTCCAGGGATTATTTGCGATGGACTCACCAAAACGAGGAACATCAATCCCAAGAACTTCAACAAAAAGTTCGCTTTCTTCGAGAATCGGTAAACTCTGCTTTGGACAGGGCCCAGGGATTGTTGGCCCAGGGCGATGGGGCTGGCGTCGAAAATTTATTGAGTCAGTTCGATTCCTCTTACGAGCTATTGCTTCAAGGGACCACTCGTAGCGATGTTTTGTTGTTGGCCGAGGTTTTTTTACTTCGGGCTCAGGCCGCAGGGTCTGAAAATCTGATGACCGCGTCCGAGCTGTTTTTAGATCAGGCCGGTCTTTGTCTGCAAATTTCCGTTCAAAATTTTGAAAGAGGAGTGAATCGACAAGAAGAAGTGCGGGGAGAACTGCTTTCGGCCCGGTTCTATGATCTTCAGGGACGAGAGGCGGATGCTCTAGCGGCTTACCAACGTGCGACGAAACTCGATTCACGCAATCAAGCCTCTCTGGAGAGTTACCAAAAAGAATTAAGGGCTCGTTTGATATTCATCGAGGTCCGTCGTGATAGGGCCCAAGACTCCATCGAGGCCCATGCCTACCTTAGGGAGGAGATTCGTTTAAATGAGGTGTTAGGTGA
>DALYDW010000137.1:4035-6289 GCA_031972915.1 bacterium | reverse complement strand
TGGAAATAACAGACTGCTTCACGCCGGTTGGAAGGCCTATATGCAGCGCTCCTTTGAGGCCCTCGATTTCACCGCCATGAATTTCACTCTGAAAAAATTTAGAGACCTTCCTTTGGAAGAATTCCCCCGTTTTTCTATGATAGACCTTTATGGACTCGACTTCATTGCTCATTATAACGGTCCCGCGAGTTCCCGTTCCCTTAATCTTTACCAACATATCGATCGTTTTCTCGGAGAACTCGTCCAAACATTGAAGCATCGCGGTCTCTGGGAAAAAACATTATTGGTAGTAGTCAGCGACCACGGACAACACGAATTGCAAGGTACCGTGGACTTGCCCCAACTGTTACAACACGCTGGTTTCACCATTGTTCGCGACCACCCCGAAAACGGGGAAGTCGTCTGGGGCGATCACGGCACCGGCTTTAGCAATCTCTATTTCAAGTGGGGCAAGTCATGGCAGCAAACGCCTTCTTATTCTGAACTCAGACGCTTTCCCCGACAAGACGGTCAAACTGTCGACCTCATCGAAATTTTCCGATCCCAACCCGACATCGAAATTGTGCTAGCTCCCGAAGGGCCCACGAAAACCCATTTATTTTTTCGCGAATCCCACGCCATCATCGAGCGTCGTTACGAAGGAACCACGGTGCGCTACGCCTATCTTCCCGACCCCGGACAAGATCCGTTGAATTACAAAATGAATCCCACGTTAAAACAGTGGATCGACGACGGATCCTTCCAAGATGCCGAAAACTGGTTAAGAGAAAGCGCTCACCTTCCATTGCCCGACAGCATCGTCGCCCTACCTCAATTATTCGACGACGGACGCAGCGGTGATTTGGTTCTACTAACGGTACCCCACAAACAATTTAAGAAAAACTTCGTGGCTGGACACGGCTCGCTGCTACGAGAAGACCGCCGCGTGCTGTGGTTGATGCATGGCCCTGATATTCGACCGGGGGCTTATCCCCACGCCCGCACCGTAGATATGGCACCTACCCTACTCGCCTTTTGGGGCCTAAGCCCCCAAGGCCCAATGGACGGCGTATTACGCGATGAAATTTTTTCTGAAAACTTTCGCGCCACTCTTGGCAATTTGAAAAACCTCAAGCCCTCAAGCCCAGGCATGACCGTAGCCGAATTTAAAAAATTTATTGAAGACCGCCTCAACTCGAAACAACTCAATGCAGAAGAAACGCTTAAGGCCCAACAAATCTTATTCAGCTTAGAGCATTATTTAAGCGGTACCGAACCCAAATCTAACGCACAACCGCGAGCCGCTCAGTGAGCATTTAAGCAACGCCATCAAGAACTCGTACCATAACTTCCACACATCCCCATGGCAGCCCTAGAACTTCCTTAGAACGATCTTCACCAATTCTGCCCATATCCTGGACATTCTCCGACAAAATCCTTAAAAAAACCCATGGCCATTTTACTCCGTGCGGTGGGTTTGATTTGGGTTTTCATTGGAATGGGTCCCCTCATAGAAAACTTGCGTCGAGGTCTTCAGGGAAGCCTTACTTTGGGAGTGGTCGATGTCTTGCACCTCACCGTGCTAGCAGGAGGAGTGGGATTGATCGGACTAAAATCCTGGGGACGACTCTTACTCTTAGCGGGAATGGTCGGTTTTTTACTTTTACTCACGGGCCCTTTGATTCTGGAATTACGCATCGGATCCTACGTCATCCGAAATTGGATCTTCTACGGTCTCTTCATTTTTTTACTGAGTCTTCCCCGAGCCAAGCAGATCACACGTTAAAACCAAAACCTCAATAAATTTACTGTCGCCTCCTAACGACTAGTCTGTGCCCACTTCTTGGGGCAATTCACTGGAGGCTTGGGTCTCAGAAATGGGGGCCAGAAACTTTTGTGGAACCTTTCCTGTCGTCAAATAAAGCAAGGCCGCTTGCCGCTGCGGATCGTCTTGCTCCTTGCCGAAGGTAAAGGGTTGGACATTTTCTGGAAGCTCAACCGAAAAATCAGGAGCAATTCCTTTGCCCGTAATCGAAATACCCGCAGGAGTATAATACTTGGCCACCGTCAACTTTAAGCCCGTCCCTTCGCCCAAATCGATAACAGTCTGCACACTCCCCTTACCAAAACTAGTTTTTCCCACGATCTTCGCACGATCATTGTCACGCAAGGCAGCCGCAACAATTTCTGAAGCCGAAGCCGACCCCTCGTTAAGCAAAACCACAATCGGCACTCGCGTATAAGCACCGGTCCCCGTCGCCTTACGCACCTCAAG
>DALYDW010000137.1:0-4025 GCA_031972915.1 bacterium | reverse complement strand
AGTGTTCCCGAACGCCCTCGTGTGGAAACGATCTCCCCCGAAGGCAAGAACATATCGCTGATCAGAACAGCCTCTTCTAAAAGCCCCCCTGGATTATTACGCAAATCCAAAATCAAACCACGCAAGAGACCGTTTTTTTCCATGTCTTTGAGAGCTTCTTGAATTTCGTTGGAAGTGTGCTCCTGAAAACTGGTGATCCGCAAAATACCAATATGATCAGGAAGAAGCTCCCACTTCACACTTTTTACCTTGATGGTTTCCCGTTCCATAGAAACATCGAAAGTTTTTTTGCGGCCCTCACGCCATAAGGTCAAAATCACTTTGGATTTCTTAAGACCTCGCATACGGCGCACCGCATCGGCCAAATTCATTCCCTTGGTAGTCTTACCGTTGATTTTCACGATTCGATCGCCAGGTTGGATTCCGGCACGGGCTGCAGGCGTATCTTCCATCGGAGTGACCACGGTAAGCACCCCGTCCTGCAAGGTGATTTCCAAACCGACTCCACCAAAACGGCCTACCGTTTCTACCTTTAATTCTTTATAAACATCAGGAGTAAGAAAAACGCTGTAAGGATCCAAGGTACCCAACATACCTTTAATGGCACCATACACTAGGTTTTCACCATCGACTTCTTCGACGTAGTCTTTTTCAACCAAGACCATAACCTTGGTAAAAAGATCGAGACTCTTGTAAATTTTTTCAGGGAGGGCCTGCAAAGACCCCAAGGTGGCGCCAAACGACAAACCGAGTAGAAAAACAGGAAGGGCAAATAACAAAAACGATTTTTTTTTCATACCTGCTAGGACCTAGCCTCTCTTCGTCCATTTATGCTCATGGGAAAAAACCCGTTTTTTGAACACAAGAAAATGAAGAGGAGTGCGCCCCCGAATTTTCTGCGGAATTCTTACAAACGAGCAAGAAATTCTCGCGCCTCCCGGGCAATATCCTCAGGCATCAGGCGATAATGGGCCAAAAGAGCCTCCGCGCTGCCCGACTGACCGAATTGATCCCGAACCCCAACTCGATGAACAGCGACATTTCCTCGCTCGGAAAAATGTTCTGCCACAGCCGAACCCAAGCCCCCTAAAATGGAATGCTCTTCCACCGTCATCATCGGTGTTCCCGAGGCAGCCAACTGATCGAGTAAAGCGGTATCCAAGGGTTTGATCGTGGACATATTAACCACTGAAACCGAAACCCCTTGGGTTTTAAGTAACTCTGCAGCTTCTAAACAATGAGAAACCATCAGCCCATAGGCGAGAAGATGAAGGTTCTGGCCCTCTCGCAATACATTAGCCTTGCCCAATTGAAAGGAATAATCGTCACCGTAAAGCACGGGAAACGCCGCACGGGACAAACGCAAATAGGCGGGTCCCTCCTGTTGAGCTAAGGCTCGTACCGCTAAACGCGTCTCGGTAGCATCGGCGGGACAAACCACCGTCATGCCCGGCAGCACCCGCATAATGGCCACATCAACCAAGGCCTGATGGCTAGCGCCATCTTCGCCTACGGTCAAACCGGCGTGGGTCGCACAAACCTTGACGTTGAGATGGGGATAAACAATGGAGTTACGCACGATCTCAAAAGCTCGCCCCGTGGCAAACATAGCAAAAGAGGAGGCAAAAACCGTTTTACCGCAAAGTGCCAGTCCCGCCGCTGTCCCCATCATGTCCTGCTCGGAGACCCCCATATTAAAAAACCGCTCGGGAAACTCCTTGGCGAAATAGATAGTCTTGGTGGAACAAGAAAGATCGGCGTCCAACACCACCACCTGAGAATGAGTCTTACCCAATTCAACCAAAGCCTTACCATAGGCATCTCGGGTCGCAATCTTTGCTGCCATGGCTTATACCTCTCCTAGTTCTTTCAAGGCCAGAGCCAGTTCCTCGTCGTTGGGAGCTACTCCATGGTAATGGGGTTTGTTTTCAAACAAAGAAACCCCTTTGCCCATGATGGTCTTGGCAATAATCATTTTGGGTTGGCCACGGGTTTTACGTGCCCAATCCATGGCGTCTAAAATCTCGGCGATATCATTGCCATCGATGGTACGCACCGCCCAACGGAAGGCTAAAAACTTATCTTCTAGCGGAGACACGTCTTTAATATCTTTGTTGAAGCCGTCGATCTGAATACCGTTAAAATCGAGAATACCCACCCGGTTGTCCAATCGGTGATGTCCTGCGGTTAAAGCCGCCTCCCACAACATACCCTCCTGGGCCTCACCGTCGCTGTGAAACGAATAAACGAAATAATCTTTTTTATCTAAACGGGCAGCAAAGGCCATACCATTGCCCACTGACATTCCCTGTCCCAAAGAGCCTGTGGACATTTCAATGCCCCAATCGACATTCAACTTAGGGTGCCCCTGCAAGGGACTGCCTAACTGGCGCAAATGATCGAGCTCTTCTCGGGGAAAGTACCCAGCGCGAGCCAAGGCCACGTACAAGGCGGGACAGGTATGTCCATTGGCCAAAATAAAGCGATCGCGGGACTCCCAATGGGGATTTTGCGGATCATGGTTAAGGGTGTTAAAATACAACACGGCAATGAGATCCATCATCCCGAGGGGCCCCCCCGTATGACCGCATCCCGCTTTGTGGAGCATTTTAAGCGCATCCACGCGCAACTGCCGGGCAATTTCTTTCAACTCTTGAATATCGTCGACTTTTTTCATGGGGTTCCGAAGGCTATTTAAAGGCCAGATAGGTGATTTGGCCTAACATGACCACCTTGGGAGTCAATACAAATTACAAGACAAACATGAAAGCCGAGTTCGTCGGGAGCGTCTAAGGGCGCGCACCCGCAATTAAGACCGCGAAGCGCCGTGGACTCTCACCCTAAAATCGCTCGCAAGGTCGGTAAGTTGGACAGACTCGACGGCATGACCCAAAAAACGTTGGGCCATGTCTCGCATCTTTTCGGGGGCATCGGTCGAAAAATAACGCCGAACCGACTCAGGCCCTTTTCGATTTAATAAACCCTGCGCCTCCAAAAGACCGGCTAAAGCCTGAGCGGTCTCCTCGGCCGAATCCACCAAACAGACGTCCTCTCCCAAGACGCGCTGCAAAACAGTTTTGAGCAAAGGATAATGGGTGCAACCCAAAATAAGAGTATCGATGGAGGCAAGACCTTCTTCCAAATAAATTCGCGCAACCTGCTCTGTCACTTCGTGATCGATCCAACCCTCTTCCACCAAGGGAACGAACAAGGGGCAAGCCCGACTGCTTACCTGGGCTTGTGGCATATGGCGCAAGATGGCCTTAGGATAACTTTGAGAACGAATCGTGCTCTCGGTGCCGATCACCGCGATTTGTCCCCCTCGACTTCGCCGGGCCGCCGCCTGAGCCCCTGGCTCTAACACTCCGATAATGGGAACAGAGTAAGATTCTCGCAAGACCGGTAAGGCGACTGCGGAAACCGTATTGCAGGCCACAACGATGGCCTTAACCCCCTGCCCCAGCAGAAAATCACAAATCTCCTGGGCATAACGGGTCACCGTCTCAGCGGACTTAACCCCATAAGGAACCCGAGCCGTATCCCCCACGTAGAGTAAGTTTTCTTTGGGAAGAACCCGTTCTATTTCTCGTAGAACGGTGAGCCCACCCAAACCGGAATCAAAAACTCCAATAGGCGCGTTCATGGATTTTAGTGGGAATGCCCCTTGGGCTTAGGAGAGGCCTTACGAGGTGAAGTCTTTTTGGCTTGGGTGGTTTTTTTTTCACCCTGGGAAGAAAGACGTTCGGTGAGAATCTTACGATGAATACCGTCGATTTCGGTCTCGAGACGGTGAATCTTACGTTCCATCGAGTGCACCTCTTCCCGAGTGGGAACATTGAACACCTTCAACATGGTGCGCACGTTGGACTTTAATGCCTTTTGAATCTCGTACTTGGTGTTTAAGACTCGACTGAGAGACTTGAGAAAAAGCTCGTTTTGAAACAGATCTTGCACCGTCTGAGAACTCAGCACTTCTGTCAAAATTTGCTCTTTGAATTTTTCACCGCGCTGCAAAGCTTCTTCCA
>DALYDW010000136.1:5609-6362 GCA_031972915.1 bacterium | reverse complement strand
TCAACCCAAAAATATTCAACCCTTGGTTTTTGATTATGCCCACGGTGGCATTGCCATTTCCCACAACGGTAACTTGGTCAATGCCCGCATGTTGCGTAGCGAATTCGAGGCCCATGGATCCATTTTTCAGTCTACTACCGATACTGAGGTGATCATCCATCTCTTAGCCAGTTTTCGTCATAGTAATTTGGTAGACCGAGTCATTGAGGCCCTTAAACGGGTGGAGGGCGCCTATTCCTTGGTGTTTCTATCAGAAGATATGCTGATTGCGGCCCGGGATCCCCATGGTTGGCGTCCCCTGGTGTTGGGTCAGTTGGGTGAGGCATCAATTTTAGCCAGCGAAACCTGTGCCCTCGATTTGGTCGAGGCCCGCCTAGTCCGAGAGATCGAACCCGGTGAGGTCTTGGTGATCGATCGTCACGGTCAGCGCTCCTATTATCCCTTTCAAAAGCCAAAGAAGTTAGCCCACTGCATTTTCGAACACGTCTATTTTGCCCGCCCTGATTCTAATATTTTTGGCCGAGAGGTGTATGAAACCCGTAAGGGATTTGGTCGTCAGTTGGCCAAGGAGCATCCGGTCGAGGCCGACATGGTGGTTCCAGTCCCTGATTCGGGGGTGCCGGCGGCCCTGGGGTACAGCGAAGAATCGGGTATTCCTTTTCAGATGGGATTGATCCGTAATCATTATGTGGGCCGTACCTTTATCGAGCCCACCGATCAAATCCGCCATTTTGGAGTTCGAGTAAAACTCAA
>DALYDW010000136.1:0-5599 GCA_031972915.1 bacterium | reverse complement strand
AGAGCTGATCAAAGGAAAACGCATTGTTTTGGTGGATGATTCCATCGTGCGCGGAACCACGTCGCGAAAGATCGTCGCAATGTTGCGGGAGGCTGGTGCTAAAGAAGTTCATTTTCGTATCAGCTCGCCTCCAACTCGTTGGCCCTGTTTTTTTGGGATCGATACTCCCGATCGTAAACAATTGATCGCGGCCAATCAAAGTCTCGAAGAAATGAAAAACTATGTGGCCTGCGATAGCTTGGCCTTTCTTTCCATCGAGAATCTCTTTTATTTTGCCAAAAACCACGGTGAATGGTTTTGTGACGCCTGTTTTTCGGGAAATTTTCCGGTAGAAATGGCCGACAATCCCGATCCAGCGTGGGGTAAGGCGCTAAAAGTCTAAATTTTTTTTCGCTTATTTTTTTATTGTTTTGAAGAGAGGTCTTCTTCCCTGTGAAGAGAGAACTCCCCACGGATTTGTTGCAGGGTAGCCTCGATCTGTTGCTCGGGAGCCCCTTCAGCTCGCAAGAGACATTCCGAGAGCCCGACGGTGGCCTCGGCCTCTTCGTAGCAGGCCTCCGTGACCCCAAATTCTTCTAGATCGGCCCGCTCGGCCAAGTAACGGGCTCGCGAAAATATCATCAATTCGGGATTTAATTCGCGGGCGGTAATGATGACGGGAATGCGGCTGAGTAAGTCGGGAAGGGTGACGATGAGATACTTTGCTTGATCTATTTTTACCGTTTTTAAAATTTCTAAGTTACCGGAGTGCCACGTGCGAGCCACTTGGGTCAAAAGCCAAAGCACGATTTTTTTTCCGACTACAAAAACCAACACCCCCAAGGTGCCCAGTTTGAGGAGCGCAATTCCGATGGACAGCAGAATTTCAGACGGATTCTTAGGACCCTTTGTATGGGATCAAGAATAAACAGCATCCCGTGTCCAAGTCCAATAGTGGTTCCAAGTAAACAATATGAAAGTATTTTCTGTTGTTGTTTGGTTTTTTGATCATGATTGCACGGTAATTGCGGTTTGATTAATTATCATTTGCCTTTTTTCACCCCCCCTCACACAATCCTGCATCCAAAAATCCTCGGCTAGCGTAGAAGCTGTATTCGTTGTTTAACAATCTCTATTGGAGGAAGAAAAACATGTCTAAAGATACGAATAAAAAATTACTTTTAGGTTCTGCTTTGGCGGGGCTCATGGTCGCTGCTCCCGGTGTGTCCTTGACTTCGGCGGGATCGGGCCAATTTTTTCAGACCGCAGAATTATCGGTAGGCTATCGTGTTGCTCGTGCAGACCATCACCAGGCCCCGCAGGGTACGCCAGCTCCTAAGGCGGATGGTGATAAAAAATGCTCCGCCGACAAAAAATGCTCGGCTGATAAAAAATGTTCTGCCGACAAAAAATGCTCGGCGGCCCCGGGTACCACGGGCGCCAACAAGGCGGCTGGCGACCATAAATGTGGTGCCGGTTCTTGTGGTTGATCAGCACACTTGAATTTTTGTCATGGTGGGGTCGGAGGAAAGCCTCCGACCCTTCTTTTCGACGACCCGTCGCTTGTTGCAGCGAGGTGATATCATGGTCTCCATTGTGAAAGGAAATTTCGGTGTGGGAGTGGGGTTGCGGCGAGAAATTTCCAAGGATTTGCTTCAATCTCTTCCCAGCAACTTAGATTGCTTAGAAATCGCTCCCGAAAATTATCTCAATACCGGCGGAAAATTATTTCGTGAGTTTAAAAAACTCGCCGAGCGCTATCCCATTTTATTTCATTCCATCAGTTTTTCCGTCGGCAGCTTGAATCCCCTCGATTGGGACTATCTCAAGGCAGCAAAGAAATTCATCAAGGCCCAGGGTGGACAATGGATGAGCGACCACCTTTGCTATTCTAGCGTTTTAGGAGCGCAGTTTCACGACTTGTTGCCTTTGCCGTTTAGCGCCGAGGCCGTGGATCATGTGGTTCCTCGTATTCGGCAAATTCAGGATTTTTTTGAAATGCCCTTCGCCATCGAGAATATTTCTTATTATGCCCATCCGGGTAAGCCAGAGATGAAGGAATGGGAATTTTTAAAAACCGTTTTAGAGGTCGCCGATTGCGCACTTTTATTGGACGTTAACAACATCTACGTCAATTCGGTAAATCACGCTTTTGATCCCTACGAGTATCTTAAAAATATTCCTTTAGAGCGGGTGCAACAAGTCCATGTGGCGGGTCATCGTCAGTGGGAGGATTTTCTTTTGGATACCCACGGGGCCGATGTCATTGACCCAGTGTGGGACTTATTGCATTTTGTCGCGCAGCGAACGGAGATTCCCGCCTTGATTTTAGAGAGAGATCACCATTTGCCTCCCTTGGATTTTTTGTTGCGGGAAGTTAATCAGGCTCGCGATATTGTGCACGGGGCTCGAAAATCCGAACGACTCTTCGCCGCTGGGGGGGGACTAAAATGAGCCAATTGCAAGAAGTCGAGAAGTTTTGGGCCCAAGTATGCTTCGATCCCAACTATCAGCCCGAGGGGCGTTTTAAAACTTACCGGGAGTTGGTGTATCAAGGCATGGCCGATGTGTTGACCTCCATTTGTCCTGTGGCCCACGCTATTTTGAGTGAATCCGAATGGCGGCAAATTTTTTGGGAGTTTTTGCAAAACTCACCGCCGCGTTCCGCGATTTTACGCCAGTTGCCCGCTGAAGTTTCTCGATTTTTGCGAGAGCATGACTATGGGCTTAAGTCTCGTTATCCCTTTCTCGCCGAGCTGATGGAATACGAATATCTAGAAGTTCAGGTTCGATTTGCTCCCGAATCCCAGAATGTGATTGTTCCCGGACTACTTCAGCTCAATCCAGCCCATGTGTTGCGTCATTACACCTGGCCTGTTCATTACATTAGCGAAGAAAACTGTGACCCTGAGATTCTGCCTCGGGGAGATTATTTTCTGCTGCTATGGCGCGATCCACAAACCTTGGAAGTGCGTTTTATGGAAGTGAGTTCTTTAGTGGCGGGCTTATTGGAAATTTTGAGTTCTGGAGCGACGGAGGGCCGCGAGGTCTTGGAGCAGCTTGCCCAAACCTTGGAAGTGGAGTCTGGAGAAGAGTTTTTAAATGAGGGTTTTGCTTTGTTGGAAAATTTTCATCAAAAGGGTATTTTACTGTCACTCTAATGGAAGATCTCCTCTCTAATTGGCTCGCCGACATTGCCCGTGGCGATCGAGTAGCTTTTTCTCGTCTCTACGAACGCACGGCTCCGCATCTTTTTGCCCAAGCCCTACGTATTCTTAAACGGAGCGATTTGGCCGAGGAGGTTTTACAAGAATGCTTTTTCAAAATTTGGAAACAGGCGGGTGATTTCGATGTGGAACGTGGCACAGCCATGGCTTGGATCGCCACCATGCTACGAAATCGTTGCTTAGATATCCTCCGACGTATGCCTCGGGAGCCTGTTGCGGTGGCAGTGGCGTCAGAGAATTTTTTTTCCGATGTTGGTGTCGATCCACTGGCTTATTTAGAAGAAAAGCGAGAAGCCGGGGCCTTGCAGCGTTGTTTGGACTTGCTCTCTCAAGATGAGCGACGTGCGGTGGTAACGGCTTTTTGGAGCGGCTTGACCCACCGGGAGTTGGCCGAACGATTTCAAAGTCCCTTGGGTACGGTAAAAAGTTGGGTGCGTCGTGGTTTGGAACGCTTGAAAGGATGTCTTGAATCATGAATCCCTTGCCGGAAGAAAAATGGATTGAGGCCGGCGAATACGTCTTGGGCGTGTTAGAAGGCGAGGAGTTGCGTCGGGTGGAGCATTACGACGCCCAAGAAGAATCGTGGCATCAGGCTTGTTTGTTTTGGGAGAGTCGATTGGCTCCGTTGGTTTTTGCTTTGCCGCCTTTGGCTCCGCCGCGAAGACTATGGAACAGCATTGAGGCCAAGTTGGATGAAGAGGGTGCGCAAGGATCGCTTTTTGGAAACTTTTTTCAAAGTTTAAAGTTTTGGCGCCCCTTGGGAGTGATGACAACTGTGCTCGCCATGTTTCTCGCTTTCTATGTGGCGCGTGGACTTTGGCAAAGCCCCTCGGCGCCAGCCGAGCCGATGGTGGCTTGGGTTGGGCAAGCCAAGCAATCCCCGCTATGGATGCTGAGCGTCCACCCCGAAAAAAAAATGCTCAAGGCCAGGGCCTTGCAGAGCATGGACGCTCCTCCGGGAAAGTCCATGGAGCTTTGGATGTTACCTGGGGAAGGTCGTGCTCCAGTTTCTTTGGGACTGATGCCTAGGGTGGGTGAGGCTCAGTGGCAAGTTTCGGAGTCTGTCATGCTCGCCCTTAATTCGGGGATGGGGCTCGCTGTGAGCATGGAGCCCGAAGGGGGCTCCTCCACCGGGGTTCCAACGGGTCCCGTGTTGTACCAAGGGCAACTCTTTTCATTGTAACTTTTTCCTGAAATTTTTTCTTACGATAAAGATTCAAAGCCCTAGAGGGAGGCTGCTCTGAGTATATTTTTTGGCCTCAATTATTTTTCCGCCGGATTCTTTCCAAGAGTGAATCTAGGATTGACGTGCGGAAAATGAGAGAATACGGTCGGCCCCCCATGACCGATTTTTACCAATTCTACCTTAATACTAAAATTTTGTTTCAACCGGGTATCTCCAGGGATTTTTCTAATGAGCTTTCTCAAATGGGGGTCGATCGTTTTTTTCTGATATGCGATCCATTTTTTCATAGCTCGGGATTGGCTCAGGAAATTATTGCCGGAGTCGAAGCCTCAGGAGCCCAAGTGGTGGGTAGCTTTTATGAGGTTCCTCCCAACAGTGAACTCGCGGTGGTAGAAACCTGTACCCGTTTAGCAAAGGAATCTGGTGCCGATGCCTTGATTGCCTTGGGGGGTGGGTCGGCCCTTGATACGGCTAAGGCGGCCAATATCGTTTTTAGTTTGGGCGGAAATTTGGTGGAGGATTTTTCTGGAAGCCAAACCCTAACAAGTCCGTTACGACCTTTGGTTGCCATTCCCACGACGGCGGGCACGGGTAGTGAAGTGACGGGGTCGGCAGTGATTCTCGATGCCAAGACCCACACCAAGTTAGCCTTTAACGATCAGTATTTGCGACCCAGTTTGGCCTTGTTGGATCCAGAGATTACGCTTACCTTGCCGCCCAAGGTGACCGCCATGACGGGAATGGACGCTCTCACCCATGCGATTGAGGCCTATACGAGCTTGCAAGCCAACCCCATGAGCGACGCCTTGGCCCTGCATGCCATCCGTTTAATCCGAAAATATCTGCTATCAGCGGTGCGTCAGGGGCAAGATTTAGAAACGCGCTCGCAGATGATGATTGCCGCTAATATGGCCGGCGTCGCCTTTGATCATGCCATGGTGGGTGTGGTGCATTCGATGGCCCATGCTGCTGGCGGTGTGGCTGGAGTTCCTCACGGTTTGGCCAATCACATCTTTTTGCCCTTTGGGATGGAGTACAACCTAGATGCGGCTGCCGAGCGTTACGCTCATTTGGCTCAGGTCTTGGACATGGAGGCCACAGGCTTGGAGCCCGAAGCGGGGGCGCGGCAGGCCATCGCTGGAGTGCGTCGTCTACAACAGGAGTTGGCGGAGGCTTGTGGATTGCCTCAGCGGCTTCAAGATGCGGG
>DALYDW010000135.1:0-6427 GCA_031972915.1 bacterium | reverse complement strand
AAGGTAACCCGTCCCGAAGATTTAAAAATGGCGGAGGTGATTATGGCGAGTCGTCATGGGGGCACGGCGAGCGTGGGAGCGTTGCGCATCGGCGAAGGTTTCGATGTGCATCCCTTTGTGGAAGGAAGGGATTTAATCCTGGGTGGGGTAAAAATTCCTTTTGAGTTGGGCTTGCAGGGACATAGCGACGCAGATGCCTTGTTGCACGCCATTTCCGACTCCCTGTTGGGCGCCGCCGCTTTGGGGGATCTCGGGGCCCATTTTCCCGACACCGACCCCCGCTATCGAGGAGCTTCCAGTTTGGTTTTATTGGAGGCGGTACGCGAGCTATTGGAGAAAAATAATTTTGCGATCATCAACGTGGATGCTACGGTGGTCTGTCAAAGACCTAAAATAGCTCCCCATGTTCCCACCATGCGTGAAAATATCGCTCGGGCTCTTCGGATAGATTTAGATCGGGTGAGCGTAAAAGCCACGACCGAAGAAGGATTGGGTTACACCGGGAAAATGGCGGGGCTCCCAGCCAAAGCGGGAGCATTGATTTCCCATTCCAGAGGATGAGTTCGACTTCGTAGGAGATTTTGCATCATGGTCCGAGTTCGCTTCGCCCCTTCACCGACGGGTTATTTGCATCAAGGCAATGTCCGTACGGCCTTGTTTAATTTTCTCTTCGCTCGTCAACATGGCGGAGAGTTTTTATTGCGCATCGACGACACCGATCCCGAACGGTCTCGGCCCGAATACGAGGCGCAGATCTACGAAGACTTGGCCTGGTTAGGGATGCATCCCGATGAAAGTCCCCGTCATGGGGGAGAGGTGGGGCCGTATCGTCAAAGCGAGCGTTTTTCCCTCTATCAAAGCTATCTCCAGCAGTTGTTGGCTGCAGGGCGGGTTTATCGATGTTTTGATTCTCCAGAAGCCATCGAAGAGGCTCGGCGTGCTGCAATGGCCAAGGGCAAACCCTTTGTATTTCGTGGCCGAGACCGAGAATCGACTCCCGAACAAGGTCAGGCAAAATTAGATCAAGGCTTGGTCTGTCATTATCGCTTTGCCGTCGACTCCCAAATTTTAAGATTTGACGATTGGGTTTATGGGGAAAAGGTTTTCGATACTTCTTCCATCGGAGATTTTACGGTGGCCCGGGCCGATGGGAGTCCGGTTTATCTTTTTGCCAGTGCCGTCGACGATGCGCTCATGGGTATTACCCATGTGATTCGTGGTGAAGATGGTATGTCAAATACTCCCCGGCAAATTCTCATGCAAAAAGCTTTGGGTTGGGAGCCTCCGCAATTTGCTCATTTGCCTTTGATCTTAGGGCCTGATCATACGCTGCTCTCCAAGCGCAATGGTTCGGCCTCCATCGCTGAGTTGAAACGCCAAGGTTATTTGTCGGATGCCTTGTTGAACTATTTGGCTCTCCTCGGGTGGGCTGCTCCTGAAGGTCGTGAATTTTTACAGCAAGAAGAACTCATTTCATTATTTCGTTTAGAGAAAGTGTCTCGTTCGAGTGCCTTGTTTGATTGGCATAAACTCAAGCATCTCAATGCCTTGCATCTCCGCAACTTGCCTGAAATCGAATATCTGCGTTTGGCTGAGGAATTTCTCGTCGATTCATCTTTTGCCCGAGCAAAGTTTCCGGCAGAGCAATGGCGGAAAACTTTGTTGGCCCTGCGTCCCAATGTGCAGACCCTGGGAGAGCTTCCCAAGTGTTTAGAGTTTATTTTTGGAGAGGTCGTCTGGAGCGGTCGTGATTCTCAAGGTTTGTTACAGGTGGAAGAAACCCAGTTGGCTCTCCGATCTTCTTTAGAATTGCTTGCGGAGGGGTGTTCTCTGGCAGAGGCAGAACAGGGGGCTCTATTCTTGGAAGAATTGAAGAAAAAAAGTAAATTAAAAGGCAAAAAGTTATTGCTCCCTTTACGTTTGGCCCTTACGGGTCAGACGGAAGGCCCTGAACTGAAAGATCTGCTTTCGGTTTTGGGAACAACCCTGGTTCAGGAAAGACTGCATCGTGCCCTTGAAAATTTACAACACCAAGAGCAGGCGTAAGGAAGTCTTCACGCCCCTCGTTCCTCCTCATGTCACTCTGTATGTCTGTGGTGTCACCGTTTATGATTACTGTCACTTAGGTCATGCTCGGGCGGCTGTGGTCTTCGATATTCTCTATCGTTATTTGCAGCATCAGGGATACCAAGTCACCTACGTGCGAAATTTTACCGATATCGACGATAAGATTATTCGGCGTTCCCAGGAGCGGGGAGAGGATTGGCGTCAGTTGACCGCTCGATTTATCAAGGCCTTCCATGAAGATATGGATGCCCTGGGTAACTTGCGACCTAGTCACGAGCCGAGGGCCACCGACTATATAGCCGAAATGCAGAGCATGATTGCTCGCTTGGTAGATCAGGGCATGGCCTATAGTTCGGGGGGAGATGTTTATTACTCTATTCGTGCCTTTCCCAGTTATGGGGAGTTATCGGGAAAACGTCTCGAAGATTTAGAAGTGGGGGCGCGGGTTGAAATCGATGAAGATAAGCGGGATCCCCTCGATTTTGCCCTGTGGAAACAGGCTAAGCCGGGGGAACCTCAATGGGATTCTCCTTGGGGGGCGGGCCGTCCTGGTTGGCATATCGAGTGCTCGGCCATGAGCACGCAGTGTCTAGGACCTACTTTAGATATCCATGGTGGGGGGCGTGATTTAATTTTTCCTCATCACGAAAACGAGAGGGCCCAATCGGAGGGAGCGACGGGACAAACCTTCGCTCGTTATTGGGTCCACAATGGTTTCGTGAATCTCATGAGCGAAAAAATGAGTAAGTCGACCGGAAACTTCATGACGATCCGTGATTTTCTCAAGGAGTATTCCGGAGAAGTCTTACGTTATTTTTTGTTAGGGTCTCATTACCGTTCTCCTTTGGATTTTACCGATCAAAACTTGAAAGATGCCCTTTCGGGTTTAGAGCGAGTTTATTCCACCTTGGAGCGCTTGAATCAGGTACGCCCTGTTGTGCAAAGTGCTTGCGCAGATTTGGCCAGTCCGGTGCTTTTCAAGGATTTTGCTCAGCGTTTTGCAATCGCCATGGACGATGATTGCAATACGGCACAGGCCTTGGCCGCTTTTTTTGAGGTGATTCGTGAAGTGAATCGTTTCCTCGACCAAGGTTTGGTCGAGGCTCGTCTTGATGCGCTACGAGCTGAAGTATTATCTTGCCTAAATTTAATGCGCCAAGTTTTGGGCATCTTTTGTGAAGAGCCTGAGAATTTTTTTAAGAAGAGAAAAGGGCGAGCCTTAAGCAGTTTAAAAATTACGGAAGACGAAATTTTACAAAAGATCGAGGCCAGAGCGCAGGCGCGATTGCAGCGTGATTTTAAAAGAGCCGATGCCATTCGTCAGGAGTTGCTGTCTTTGGGTATCGAACTTAAAGACAATCCCGACGGTACGACCCTCTGGATATTAAAGTGAATAAAGAAAAACTTCGCCATTACGCGACGGTTTTAGGCAGTCATGCCAACTCACCTTGGGTGACGCTCTTTTTTTTCTTCGCTTTTTTCATCGATAGTATCATCTTGGTTATTCCCGTAGACAGCTTGTTGGGCACCACCGTGAGCATCGCCCCTCGTCATGCTAAAAAATGGCTCGTGGCCTCTTTGCTGGGTTTTGGTTTGGGTTTGGGGCTCGTGGCGTTTCTCGTTAATTCTCAATTATCTCCATGGTTAATGCCATGGTTAGAAAAACTCGGATATATGCAGAGCATTCGTGGGTTTTTAGAAGACGCTGCCAGGTACGGATACCTTTCTCTGACGGTTGGGGTGTTTACTATTCTCCCTAGTTTGTTTGGAGTTCTGATTGGCGTGGTCGTGGGTTTAAATCCATGGGCAGTGTGGGCGATTTCCTTTGCTGGAAAAATTTTAAAAGTAGTTTTAACCGTGGGATTGATTTTTTCCGGCTCGCAGTTTTTTAAAAAAATTATTCGTTGGTATCTCAAGACTTCTGTTTGAGTGGGATAGAGAGAAAGGCATAGTCTCCAATGACTCGACCGTTTCGCTTGGTTTCCGATTTCCAACCCCGCGGGGACCAACCTCAGGCCATTGAAAAATTAACGGCGGCCTTGCAAGCCGGTTCGGCAGCTCAAACACTGCTTGGAGTGACGGGGAGCGGCAAGACCTTTACGATGGCTCACGTCATTGCTCGCTTGCAAAGACCGAGTTTAGTGATTGCTCCCAATAAAACTTTGGCAGCTCAGCTCTATCGAGAGTTCAAAGAGTTTTTTCCCGAAAATGCAGTCGAATACTTCGTAAGTTACTACGATTATTACCAACCCGAGGCCTATGTTCCTTCTCAAGATCTTTATATTGAAAAGGATTCTTCCATCAACGAAGAGATCGATAAAATGCGCCATGCCGCCACGCGAAGTCTCTTTGAGAGAAACGATGTGATTATTGTCGCCTCGGTGAGTTGTATTTATGGTTTGGGTTCTCCCGAGGCCTACCATGGCCTCTTGGTTTTGGTAGAGCAAGGTGCGGTTTGGGAACGTAATGCCTTGTTATTGGAGTTGACCAAAATCCAATACACGAGAAACGATTATGACTTTCATCGTGGCACCTTCAGGGTAAGAGGAGATGTCGTAGAGGTGTTTCCTGCCCATGAAGAAGATCGGGCCATTCGCATTGAGTTTTTCGGTGACGAAATCGAAGCGATTTACGAAATTGATCCCTTGAGAGGCAAAGTGCTGGGTTCGCTGGATAAAATCGCCATTTATCCAGCCAGTCATTTCGTGACTTGGGAAGATCGCATGAAAAGCGCTGTGCTAAATATTCGAGCCGAATTGGAAGAACGATTGCGTTATCTTACGGAGCATAATTTTTTGGTTGAGGCTCAGCGTTTGCAACAGCGTACCCATTACGATTTAGAGATGATGCAAGAGATTGGCTTTTGTAAGGGAATTGAAAATTATTCGCGCCATATTACGGGTCGTAAGCCGGGCCAGCCTCCGCCAACTTTGCTCGATTATTTCCCGAAAAATTATCTCACAATTTTGGACGAGTCCCACATCACTGTTCCCCAGATTCAAGGAATGTATAACGGAGATCGAGCCAGAAAACAAAATCTGGTCGATTATGGTTTTCGTCTACCGTCTGCTTTGGACAATCGTCCCTTACGCTTCGAAGAGTTTAAAAATATAACAGCTCAGGTCGTTTATGTTTCTGCTACCCCCGGCGAATACGAATTGCAAGAAACCGACGGCGATGTGGTGGAGCAAGTGATTCGCCCCACGGGATTAATGGATCCCACGGTGGATATTCGCCCCGTGACCCATCAGGTGGATGACTTGATTGGTGAAATCAGGCAACGCATGGCTCAGGGGGAGAGGGTGTTGGTGACCACCCTGACGAAACGTATGTCCGAGGATTTGACTCAATACATGACTGAGGTGGGACTTAAGGTGCGATATCTTCATTCGGATATCGACACCTTGGAGCGTGTGGCCATTTTGAAAGATTTACGACGCGGTAAGTTCGATGTTTTGATTGGTATCAATCTCCTAAGAGAGGGATTGGATTTGCCCGAGGTTTCTTTGGTGGCTATTTTGGATGCCGATAAAGAGGGTTTTTTGCGCTCGGTACGTTCTTTTATCCAAACCTTTGGGAGAGCGGCTCGGCATGTTCGCGGCCATGTGATTCTTTATGCCGATAAGGTGACTCAAAGCATGGCTCGGGCCATTCAAGAAACCCAACGCCGTCGAGAACTTCAAGAACGTTACAATCAAGAACATGGCATTACGCCTGCATCCATCGTCAAAAAAATACAGGACATTCTTCAGGCACCCGAAGAACAGGACTATTTTACTATTCCGCTCGAGTCAGAAAACGAAGAGCTGTCCTTGGGAGATATTCCTCAAGTCTTGCAAAAACTTCGTCAAGAAATGCGAGAGGCGGCCGAGCGCCTCGACTTTGAAAACGCCGCTCAGAAGCGGGATCGAATCAAAGAGCTAGAAGAAGTCGCTTTAAGCCTTGGGGTAAAAAATTAAAGTGGCTTAAGGAGAGGTTGCTTCAGGCATTGTTAGATTAATCGTTGATTGTGAGTACGATTTTCCCCCCGGCTTTTTGTGAGCGGAGGAGTTCTTGGGCCTCGGCAGCTTGTGAAAGCGCAAAGGTCCGAGCGATGCGTACTTGGAGTTTTTCTTGCTCGAAAAGGCGAGTGATAAAATCGAGTTGGGGTCGGTCTGGGCGTACAAACACGTAAGCTGCCCGAATCGACTTATGTTGCAGTACCGAGGGAGTGAGAGCCAAAATCGAGCTGAGGCGTCCCCCCGTTTTTAGCACGGCCAAGCTTTTTTCTTGCGTGGCGCCACCGACCGTATCGAGGACCGCATCAATGCCTTGTGGAAATCGCTTGCGGACCGCTGTTACAAAATCTTCATTTTGATAA
>DALYDW010000134.1:0-6454 GCA_031972915.1 bacterium | reverse complement strand
AGCGATTTTGGCACCCCAGTTATCCAGAGCATTGCATCCCTTGAGTAGCGTTGGCGCCTTAACTCTTTCCCATACTTTGGAAGAATCCTTGGGATGGAGAAGTGAAACTTCCTTCCTCAAAAAAATATTCGAGTCCTCGGTCTTGGCGTCACAGTTTTCTTTGAGCGCCCGAGCCTTGCATGCGACGGTGGGAAATCCCGTGGCCAGTCTGCATTGGCGGAGTGAACGGTTCTTACGACAATGGGAACAAACTCATTCTCCATGGGGAGCTTGGGAGGGTGGCGCTTTTCCCCGAGGAAGGGGACCCGAGCTGGAGGCAGTTGGTGGTTTGAAAGTATCCTCGTGGGAGGCCAATGCTGGAGACGGAGTTTCCGTTTCGGCCTTGGAGATGTCGGCTCAAAAACCGATTTCAGAAAGTGGATCCCGCGAGCTTCGTGCTGCATCGGTATCTTCAATCGATTCCAGCGATCCCAGGAGTCGGTATTTGCCCGTGCCAGGAGAAACGGCGTCCGTCTATGCCCAGCGTTTGAACGCATTGAGCCGAGCAGCCACAGATGCAGATCAGGCACAATTGGCCTCGGCGCTCGAGAGCCTTTTGGCCGATTCTCAGACGGTAAAATTTGGAAGGCAGGCTATTTCAGAATTAAAGCGTGTGAGTCGTCATGCCCAAGAGGGCGAGGGAATCCTAGTTAGAGATTACAATTTGCCGGGTCTTGATGCCCCTCTCACCTTTTTAAGTTTGCCCACCACTTTTTTGCCGGAGGCTTGGTCTTTGTTTTTTGCGGCCCAGGTAGTCGATCGTTTGCGGGCAAGTTCCAAACCCGCAAATCAGGTATTAGAGATTGGTTCGGGTACGGGGTGGCTCTCGATCTATCTGGCCAAGTTGGGCCTGGCAAAACAGGCCGTGGGTGTAGACATTACCGAATCGGCGCCGGTGGTGAGTCGCATCAATGCTTTGATCAATGGGGCTTCTGGTACGGAGTTTTTTCGTAGTGAGGGCTTTTCAAAAGTTGATTCTCAATGGAAGGCCGATTGGGTAGTGGCTTGTATTCCCCAGATTCCACAGAGTGGTGGTTTATCGGAGCGGGCTTTGGCGGATTATCATTCGCCCATACAAAATGTTATGCAAGTCCATGGGCTCGATCTGATCTTCCAATTGTTACAAGACGCCAGGCAATTTTTGACTCCTCGGGGAGGGGTTTTATTTAATTTGGCCGGGCGTCCCGGTGTGCAAATTTTGCAAGAAATGTTTCATCGCGCTGGCTATCAAGGAATTTTTCTTGATCATAATGTTCTTACTCAAGATCCGGGAACTAACATTCAACCGCTTGCAGATTTAGAAACGGGCTATGGAGTGCGGTTTGAATTTATGGATCCTCAATCGGGAGAAGTTATTTCCGCTCAGCAGGCCTTGAGCGTTCCTGGGCGCCAACACGATCAGTTTTTAGTGGAAGGAATTCCGTACGAGCGCCATTGGCGTGGAGTCGTCGATGTTGGCCTGCCGAGGGGTGGAAAAGTCCGTTGGGGATATACAGAGCACGCGGGTTTAGAGCAGAATGCCTTGCGAGCCTCTTTACGCCTTCAGTTGGAGAGAGAATGGGGCATTTCAATTCCCGAGAGTTCTGTTTTTATGGGGCCTAGAACAGAAGTTTTAGTGGAAGGGCTCGTCGGAATTCTCGCAACTCATGGAGCGAGAGTCGTTACGCTAGGCTCGCAAGATTTAGTCTCTGGGTTTGAAAAAGTGCGTCCCGATCTTAAGGGACAAGTTCTCTGTGCGAGTGGTCTGGCCGATTTACAAGCCGCGATTGATCAAGGAAATTTAAAAGTCGGGGTTTTGCGCTTACGCCGAGAACACGCCTTCAAACCTCGAAAGCTATTGAAGATTTTAGAAAACGGAGTGAAGGCCGGGGTTCGTTGGATTGTGCTCGAAGATTTTCCATTTCGAGACAGAAGCGGGCAAAATTTTTTGGTCAAGAGCATGGCACGAAATCCGTTGCTCGCTCAGGGAACGATTTTAGTTCAGGATATGCAGCGCCGCTTTGCAGCGCCCGGTTTACCTCTGAGCGTGGCCTTGATTCAAGATCCATCCTTGTATCGTTACATGGCGCATTATGGAGAAATGACTCATTCACGGGTCAGTGCTCCTACCCAAGAGGCTTATCGGGCATTTCTTGCTTATCATGACGATGCGGCGCAAATGAGCTGGCAGCCTCCATGGTTTGTAAATCATTTTTCTTGGCAAAGCACCGATGTCTCTGGGGCCTTGGCGGCTTTAACTCCTTGGAACCGAGCCTTGGGCGATGTTCCTACTTTTTCATCGGGTTTGCCTCGGCAAGTGGCGCCTGGAAGTTATGCTCCAGACGAGGTCTTAAATCTGAGTTTTGGTGAATCAGAATGGGTTCCAACGAGAGGTCAAGCACCTTCTTGGGAACAAATTTATCGACGAGCGTTTACTGCAGATTCCGATCCATTGCGTCGCGAGGCTAGTACTGCCATTTTGGATTATGTTCGAGCGACAAGAGGAGTGTCCTACGATGCCGATGGATTGGCTTTGGGATACGGTGTGCAGGCTTTGATTTTAGAGACCTTGCGTAGCCTAGGGCCTGGAGCGGGAGGAACTCCCTTGGAGGTAATTATTCCCCAAGGGGCCTATGGTCTCTTCTATTCTACAGCCGCTTTGTCTGGGGCTCGAGTCAAGGTTCTTCCCACTTCAAAGGAAAGCGCCTACCGCATTGCTCCCAAGCAACTACAGCAAGCATTACGGGCTGTTCCTGAGGGGACTCGTCCGGTAGTGCTGCTAAATCTGCCATCCAATCCAGCGGGACAGTATTACGACCTGAAGACTCTTGGGAGCATTGCGAGGCAGGTCAAGGCCCGTGGCGGTGTATTGTTGTTAGACGGTATCTCCGGTTTGCTTAAAATTCAGGATCGTCGCTATGTTTCCGGGGTCGAGCAGTTGATGCGTGATACTCTGGGGGACGATGTGATCTTGTTTGGTGGCTTGTCAAAAGAGTTTGCCATGGGAGGACTCAGAATGGGGTGGGCGCTCGGTGGGGCAAATCGAATGGCTGCCTTGCGGGAACGCACAGGTTTGGCGCCCGATGCTCTGGCCTTATCGGCCGTCGTCGATCTTTTACCCAAGTGGGATAAGTTTGTTCCTAAGCATGCCGAATATTTGAAGGTACGCTATCAACGATTGACTGAATTTTTTACAGAGAGAGGAATCGGTTTTATTCCTGCCGAAGGAGGCTACTCTGTTCTGGTCGACTTTAACTCATTGTTAGGACGACGCTATATTCCACAGCGAGCTTCGGGGCATTTGGCCCATGAAGGGATTACGATCACTTCCGAAAACCTTCAGCAGCTCTTGCGTGATTATGGCGGTGTCCAGGTCAATCGCTCCGAGTGGTCCCGTACCCCCGGGCATTACCGCGTTGTGTTTGCTATCGACGATATCGATTTAGCCATTAAGCGCTTTGAGGATTTTTTTAAGCGGACGCGCTAAGTTTCGATTTTATTTTTTTATCGACGATAAGGGTTGATCTCCCCAGGAAGATCGTTGGGGGTGGGGTTTTTCGTCTCGGCCTCTCGAATCATCTTTACCTTTTGCGGAACCATGTCTGTGGCTTGTCCCATGGTCTTGGCCAGCTGGTTGGTCATGTGGGCAGTCATCGTGTCGCGCAAACTTCCTTGACCTTGCCAATCGGTGTCTAAAAACAAGCGGATTTTTTCATTGGAGGCCCGGGTGGCCATGAGACAATCCAATAATGCGCGAAACGAAAATCCCGCGGGCAATTGCCGCAGGGCCGCTAGCATTTCTCGACAGTCGTTGCAGCTTTTCCGAAACCAGCCGATTTTTTCATGACAATATCGACAACGGGCCATAAAGATTTCCTTTTCGTTTTTTCTCCAAGCTAAGATACCCAAATTCAACGCTTAGACCAAGTCGTCAGAGGGGGAGTTTTATGGAAAAAAAGCAGGTGCTTCATGTTGAATCTTCAGGGGAAGGCTCTTCCATACGGCGTTTAGTCCGTCAATATCTCGAAGAGAGCGCCGATTTTCAGCCGGTTTGGGGGGCTGCTCTGGGTTGGTCGGGGTGCTTCGGGCGGGTGGCGGATTTTTCCGAGGAGCGTCGAGCTCGTTATCTTTTGGCGCTTCGAGAATGTCGTGCTCAACTTCGATCTTTACCTACGGAGGCGACGGGAACAGAGCCTTGGTTAGAACGAGAATTGTTGTCGAGCAGTTTGGTTTTAAAATTGCGGCAATGGGGAGAGGGAGGAGCTTTCGAAAAAAATCCCACCCTCTACGTGGGTGAGCTGATTTACAGCCTATGGTATCCCTTGCTACGGTTATCCCACCCTGAAAAAAAACTAAAGGCTTGTTTGAGTGCATTGCACGCGGGCAAAGAAGTTTTTTCAGTAGCCCAAAAAAATCTCCGTCGTCCGCCTAAACTTTGGACCCGATTGGCCATTGCCGAATTGGAGGGCTATCAGGTTTTTCTTCAAGAGCTGCACCGTGAGCTGATCAAGCTTTCTCCCCAGCGTCGGCACTTGGTCGCGGCCGCGCTAAACGAGGCTAAAAAAAATTCTCAAGATTTTTTATCATGGTTGCGCGGGCCCTTGTGGCGCCGGTCTTCGGGTGAGTTTGCCTCGGGATATGAAGAGTTTTGTTTTCAGCTGAGGCATTATCATCACGAAAAACGCAGTCCCGAGCGACTCAAGGCCTTGGGATTGGAGCTCATTGATTCGACCAAAGATGCCTTGCAAGACGTGGCAAGGCAACTCTCGGGAAAATCCCGCTGGAAGCAATTGCTGCCCATTTACCAAAGTCGCCATCCCACGCGAAATCGATTGCTGCAGGCCTATGAACATGAATGTGACGCTTTAAAAAAGTTTTTACGCAAAAAATCCCTAATAGATTTTCCCAAGGGTGAAAGCCTGAAGGTGATTTGGACTCCAACTTTCACTCGAGCGACCATTCCCTATGCGGCTTATGTGGATCCTCCCATGTTTCAAGGTGCCAATCGTGGAGTTTTTTTTGTGACTCCGCCGCCGAGGAGCGGGCCCGAGTCTGAAGAATTACTACAAGAACACAATGTGCATGCCTTGAAACTCACTGCACTCCACGAGGCTTATCCGGGTCATCACTTACAATTCGCTTGGCAGAAAAAAAGTCCTTCTGTCATGGCTCGTTTGTTTCAGTGTAGCAGCTATTACGAGGGTTGGGCCTTGTATTGCGAGGAGCTCATGGCGGAGCAGGGATATTTGGAGGGGGCCGATCTACTTTTTCAGTTGAAAGATAAATTGTGGCGAGCTTGTCGAATCGTGGTGGATGTGGGCTTACATACGGAGGGTATGAGCCACGAAGTTGCGGCCCGTTTTTTAGCGAAGACCACGGGCATGAGTTTGGCTGCCGCCCGTGCCGACGTCAATTGGTATAGCTTTGCGCCGACGGTTCCCCAGGGGTATTTGACGGGGATGCTGGGACTTCAAGCTTTGAGAGCTAAAATGCGGAAGTACCAGGGGGATAGCTTCTCCTTAAGGAGTTTTCATGGGGCTGTGTTGCGTCAAGGCGCCATTCCCCTGGCACTACTTGAAAAAGTTTTATTTCATGGGCTAAGGCAGGGGGGCCATGAATAAGTTTTTGATTTTAGATTTAGACGGAACCCTTATCGATTCTAAACAGGATATCGCTTTCAGTCTTAATGCCGCTTTAGCTGAGCAGGGTTTCCCCACCTTGCCACAGAAAAAAATTGAGGATCTGGTGGGGTGGGGGGCGAAGCAGTTGGTGAGGGAGGCCTTGGGTCATCCAACAGAAGATGACTTGGGCCGGGTCTTTCTTGCTTTTTGGCGACAGTACGAGGCTCATTGTCTGGATCACACCAAGCTCTATCCTGGCGTGGAGGAGTTTCTTCGAGACACAGGAGCTTGGCAAAAGGCCATTGTCACCAATAAGCCCCAGCTATTCACCGATAAAATTTTAGCGGGCTTGGGAATTATCGATTGTTTTGGCTGGGTGATCGCTGGAGATACCCTGAGCGTTCAAAAACCTAATCCCGAAGTTTTGGCGCCGATTCTTCGTGAGGTGCCTGATTTATTACAGCGGGGTTTGGTGATTGGGGATTCCACTGTAGATTTAGCTTTAGGAAAGGCCTCCGGAATTCCAACTTGCTTACTGAGCCATGGTTTTGGAATTCGGGAAGAGTTAGAGCGAGAAAACCCTGAGTTTCTCTACGACGATTTTTCTCAGTGGCGCGATTGGCCTTTTTTACAGCGGGCCTGAGCCTCTGTTTATGAATTGATTTGATCGAGATAAAATCCCAAATAGTTTTTTGAGGGAGTTTTTTATGCGTTTAATTTGGAATTTCTCACGCATGGCGCTGAGCTTGGCCATGGCCCTTGGCTTGTTGTCGGCGGGAATATCCAGCGTCTGGGCCAGTCAAGATCGGCCCCAT
>DALYDW010000133.1:0-6454 GCA_031972915.1 bacterium | reverse complement strand
AGACCTGCACGATGTTGGTGTGGCTGAGCAATACCGAAAGCTTAGCCTCGTCGATGAGCATTTTGATAAAATCTTTGTCGGAGGCGCAATGTGGGAGAATTCGTTTGATGGCCAAAAGTTTTTCGAAGCCATCGACTCCAAAAGTTTTGGCTTTGTAAATTTCAGCCATGCCTCCTGTAGCGAGCTTGTCGATAAGGAAGTATTTGCCGAAGGGTTTTGGACGAAATTGTGTCATGACGACCTTATGATGATGTTACAAAAACGTAAACCAAAGCTAGGACGGAGAGAAACAATACCGCAAAGCCAAGGTAGTAATACCAACTCGAGCTTCCCCTAAAATCAGAGGGAATGGGAGCGGGTAAGGATTCTTGCCAAGGAGTCGCACGCAAGGAGGTGTCTCTTTGTGGAAGAGCGACGGTGAGAAGGGTTCCTTTCACCAAGTTCTCTAACACAATGGAATCTCCAGGCTTGCGACTCAAAAACTTCATGCCTTCTTGCCGGCTCAAGGCGACCTGGGCACTGCGAATCAAGGTGCCATCGATCAGGCGAATATCCACCTCGACAACGGCTTGTTCTCGGTGGGTGCTTACGCCACGAAATGTAAATCCAGAAATCTGAGAAGTGTCGAGATGTTCTCTTCGATATTTTGTCGGATCTTTGCTGAGTAGCTGAACGAAGTCAGAGTTTTCTCCAAAAGAATCTCGATGAGATGGGTCTTCTTCAGATTCTGAATGCCGGTTTTTCTCCTGGTGTTTTTTTTCCTCCTTAGTGTGGCTGGTGGACTGGAGTTTCCAGTAGTTTGCATCGCCTAATTTGTTAATTCGGTCCACCACGTTAATGACTTTCCAAGTTTTGTAAGCCGAGGCCCCAATTTTTTATTACTCCAAAAGTTGCCAAAGACTTCAGTGAGTGGCCTTGGGTGGAGTTTTTTCTTTGGTCGAGCCTGCTTTTTTAGGACTTGAATCGGAAGCGGGAGTGCTTGAGTAACCGTCTCGATACCATCCCCCCCCTTTTAGGGCGAAAGAACTCCGAGAGATGAGTCTTTGCACAGTGCCTCCACAAAACTTACAGGACTTCAAAGGCTTATCTTTAATGCTCTGCATTTCTTCAAATTGTTTTCCACAATTTGAGCATTCGTATTCGTAAAGTGGCATAGTTCCTCAGTACCCGATTATCCCGACCGCAAAGAACGGAGTGTCTTCTTTGCATCTTGAAAAACCACGGAAATCTTGAAGTTAGGATCCCCGCTTCTGGCGCCCCATGCTAGTGAGGACTCAAGACCCTAGTCAAGCAATCTTTGGCTGTGATGCCTTGAATCTCCACAACTTTAAGACGACTCCTTTCCCCACTGAGGATCTTAAAATTTTTTCGAGGAATTTTTAAGAGTGTTTGAAGATATTCCACAAGGGTTTCATTGGCTTTTCCATCGAGGGGGGGCGCTTGGATGCGGATTTTTAGGAGCTCTCCCAGAGGAGGACCCACAGCATTTTTTTTGGCTCCAGGCTGGACCTTAAGGTGCAGTCGGACTCCGGAGGAGGTTTCTTCGAGGAAAGGGGGGAGCATCACCCGCCTCGGGCCATCTTGGCCCCGTAGTGAAGCAGGGAGGTCACGATAAAGTTCTCTGCGATCATCAGTAAAATCAGGGCAATAAAGGGAGAAAAGTCAACCCCCCAACGAAATAAGCTGCGAGGTAGGTAGCGTCGGATGCGATTGAAGAGGGGATCGGTCACCTGTCGCAAAAAACGCACAATAGGGTTGTAAGGATCGGCGCCGACCCAGCTGACCACGACTGCACCCAAAATCACCCAGGTGTAGAGGGAGAGAATCATGGAAAGCACTTTGCCGAGGGTAACCAAGAGGGATCCTAGGACGAACACTATTCTAATTCCTTTCTGAGGGTTTGACTGCGTTGGGTTGCAGCAAGGACGGCGTCTCGGAGACTGTCCACAACGCGGCGTTTTTTTAAGACCTTCAGCCCGGCTTCTGTGGTGCCCTTTTTGCTGACGACTTGGTTGATTAGGCTTTGAGGTGAGGCCTGGGTATTTTGCAGCATGGTGACAGCCCCCTTTAGGGTTTGTAAGGCGAGTCGACGCGAGGCATCGGGTTTTAAGCCGCTTGCGATTCCGCCCTGAATCAGGCCCTCGGCGAGGGCATAGACAAAAGCCGGTCCACTGCCGCTGAGGCCCGTGACGGCGTCTAAGTCGTGTTCCTTGGAGAGAACCGTAACACTGCCTACGGCTTGCAAACTTTGAGTGATCAGTTGAACAACTTGGGGTGAAACCTTAGAAAAATAAACGCCCGTGGCGCCTTCTCCCACCAGGGCCGGGGTATTGGGCATGATTCTAACGAGAGGAACCTTTTTGCCGAGGTGCTTTCTCAGGGCCCGACAGGATATCCCCGCGGCCATTGAAATGACTGTGGTGTTCTCATGTAGATGGGGCTGAATTCCGTTTAAGGCTTCGGTGATTTGGTAGGGTTTGACGCCGATCCAGAGGAAGCGACATTGCTCCGCAAGAGCTTGTGAATCGATAGTGGTGGCGACGCCCAAAGTCTTGCCGAGTTTTTTAAGAGCGGGCGTGGAGCGGCGACAGAGCATGACCTCTCCTTTTTGAACCCTGCCTTGCTGTAGCATGGCTCGCAACAGTATTTCGGCCATTCGTCCGAAACCGAGAAATCCATGGGTATATCTTGGAGATTTTTTCATATTCTGGCACCAAACAAGGCTGTTCCGACACGAATCATGGTGGCTCCGGTGGCAATGGCGAGTTCAAAGTCTTGGCTCATTCCCATGGAGAGCTCCTGCAATGGGTTTTTTAACAACCCGGATTGGTTTGCTTCGTCAAGAAGGGATTTGAGGCGCTCAAAGAAAGCTCGGGTTTGCTCCGGAGGGGCTTGAGGAGGGACGGTCATCAAACCTTCTAGGCTGAGGTGAGAAAAGCGCGAGAAAGAACCCAAGTTTTCTAAAAATTGTTTTTCCGACATTCCTCCTTTGTGAGATTCTCCACCGAAATTAATTTCTATAAGAATCTTTTGGGTAATGCCAAGGCTTTGTGCTCGAAGGTCGATACGGCGGACAGCCTCCATGTCATCGACCGAATGAATGTAGTCTGCACGACCGACAAGCTCTTTAATTTTATTCTTTTGCAGTTGGCCAATAAAATGCCAACGGACCTGAGCTGCCAAATGGGGGTAATGAGCTTCAAGGCCTTGTCGCTTGAGCTTCCATTCTTGAGTGTAATTTTCCCCCAAATCCCACAAGTCTTCCCTTAAGGCTTCTACTATCGTGGGCAGGTTTTGTCTTTTGCTGACCCCGATTAAGCGGACCGCATCGGCTGGACGCTGCGCCTGTTTCAGGGCCAGTTGAATTTGTGAGCGAATTTTTTGCAATCGCATTGATAGGTCCATGGTGCCCTCATCTTAGCGGAATCGTGGAAAAATGAGAAAAAATTATGGCCAAAATAAGGAAGAATCCCTTAGAACTCGTCCACGAGTTCTTTTGGTTGAGCTCTGAAGCTTAAGGAAAAACAATTGATGCTGGCTCGTCGTTTCTCTCTGCTGTTGCGTCATGCTGTGGGTTTGTTCCTCATTGGCAGTCTGGTGTCTTGCTTTGGTGGTGCACAAAAAACCGGTAAGGTGGTGGGGTATCGGGACGGGCGCGTTTTAACCAAGGCCGGATCTTATGCGGTAGGTCCTCTGGGGCCAAGTTGGCAGCCCATGAAAATAGGCAAGGCCATCGTGGTATTTTACAACCCTGAGTTAAAGGCCACTCTTTCCACCGATGCTTTTTGCGATCAAGCCTATAACGACTCCTCTTTGAAGCAACTCACGCGGCACTTATTTGCTGGTTTACAAGATCTCAAGATCTTGGAGGAAAAAGATTTTATTTTAGATGGAAGAGGTGCCTTACAAACTTCTTTGGAAGCCAAACTCGACGGAGTTCCAGTGCGAGTCAATACGGTGGTGGTGAAAAAAGACTGGTGTCTTTTTGATTTCTATCTGGTGAGTGAGGCGGGAAACTACGAACGGGCCCTGCAAGATTTTACCGGATTTTTTAATGGATTTTCTTACTCGGGGGATTTGTAAAAATGCAGGAGACCCTCACCGAGAAATTGGCTTTTCCCAGGCGCACCCTTGCTTCGATGGGTAAAGCTTTTTTAGAGGCCATGGAATTTGTGGGTGGGGTGTCTTATCTTAGTGCTCGATTTTTATTGGCGCTTTTCCAAAAACATTTTCCCTTTCAAGAAACCATCAAGCAGTTCGAAGAGGTCGGTATCAAGTCGGCCTCCCTCACTAATCTTATCGCCTTGTTCACCGGATTGGTCATTGCAGTTCAGTTTATCGTGGGCTTGGAGCGCTTCGGTTTACAGCTGTACACCGGGCAGATCGTCGGCATCGCCATTACTCGTGAGTTGGGACCCGTTTTAACCGCACTGATGGTGGCCGCTCGCGTGGGGGCTGGGATCACCGCCGAAATCGGTTCGATGAATGTTACAGAACAGGTTTCGGCCATCGAAGCCATGGGAGCTAATCCTGTTCAAAAGTTAGTGGTTCCCCGTGTCATTGCGACGACTTTTTGTACTCCCATTCTCACTGTGGTTGCCGATTTTGTGGGGATTTTAGGAGCTATGATCATCACCATGGTTGAGACCCAAGTGGGGGGGCGTTATTTTCTCGATCAAATTACTGACACCGTTGAGATGATCGATTTTGGCAGTGGTATCGCCAAAACCTTTTTCTTCGGCTTTTTTATCGGGATCATTTCTTGTTATCAAGGTTTGCGCACTACGGGGGGGACAGAGGGCGTCGGTCGTTCTACGACTTTGGCCGTGGTCTATTCTTCGATTTGTATTTTTATCGCCGACTTTTTTCTGACGAAATTATTTCTTAGTTTTTAAGTCAGTCCTCAGTTTTAGGATTAGGGTGCAGCGTGAGTTTTATCGAATTTAGACATGTTCAAAAATCCTTCGGCGATAATTGCGTCTATACGGATTTGTGTCTGGACATTCTCAAGGGTGAGACCATTACCATTATCGGTGGCTCCGGTACGGGCAAAAGCGTCATGCTTAAACTTTTGCTACGACTCCTCGAAGTCGATGGAGGCGATATTGTCTTCGACGGGCAAAGTATTTTGCCGCTTTCGGTCGATCAGATGAACGAAGTGCGGAAACGGGTAGGAATGTTATGGCAAGGGGCGGCGCTCTTCGACTCCATGACTGTTGGAGAAAATGTGGCTTATCCGATCCGTGAACATTTTCGTGAGTACGAAGAAGAAAAAATCGCCGGCATCGTCGCAGAAAAATTAGAAGTGGTCGGACTCAAAGGAATCGAGGCGATGATGCCAGCAGATCTTTCGGGGGGGATGAAAAAGCGAGTTTCTTTGGCACGGGCCTTGGCGACGAATCCCGAGGTCATTCTTTACGACGAGCCCACCACAGGCTTAGATCCTACCAATACCCAACGCATCAACGATTTGATTTTGCATTTACAGAAACGTTTTTCGGTAACTTCTATTGTCGTGACCCACGACATGGCCAGCGCCTTTAAAATTAGCAATCGCTTGGCTTTGCTCTACAACAAAAAAATTGAATGGGTTGGAACCCGCGCCGAGATCGAGCACGCCGATAATAAGGTGGTTCAGCAATTTATCCACGGAGAGATTGGAGAGTTAAGATGAAAAACAAAACCTCACAGCAGATTCGAGTTGGTATTTTTGTCACCGTAGGTTTGTTTTTGACCATGGTGGTGACTTTTCTGCTGGGCGATGTGAGTGGTCTCTTGGAGAAAAAATTCACACTATACGCCCGTTTTCAAGACATCAGTGGTTTGCGTTTGGGGGCTCCCGTATTTTTAGCGGGAATCAACGTGGGTAAGGTTCAAGAAATCCACTTTCCTCAAATTTTGGAGGAAAAGAAGGTTATCATCGTGATGGGGATTCGCAGCAATTACCAAGATCGCATTCGGCAGGACAGCACGGCCAGTATCGTGACCCAAGGATTGTTGGGTGATAAGGCCATCTTCCTGACGGTGGGACAGCCCCAGTTCGATAAACTTGCCGACAAGGGTGAGATTCAGGTTAAAGATGGTTTGTCCTTGGATAGCTTTGCTGAAAAGGGCGGTGAGCTGCTCGAAAACGTCAATACCCTAGCGAAGAACGTCAATGGGGTGATCGAGGACGTTAAAAAAGAAAAAGGTTTGGTTTACGGACTCATTTACGATCCGAAGGGTAAACAAATCATCGATGACTTAGCCTCTATGCTAGATACGGCACAGGGAGTCTTGCAACAAGTTCAACACGGTCGGGGTGTCTTGCATGCTTTGATCTACGATCCGACGACGCGAGATTTGGGTAAAGAACTCTCCAAGACAGTTGCAAATTTTCAAACCATGTCGACCCATTTGCGCACGATTAGCGAGCGAATCGAGCAAGGTGAGGGTAGTGTGGGTGGTTTGATCA
>DALYDW010000132.1:2143-6466 GCA_031972915.1 bacterium | reverse complement strand
ACGTGGGAATTTTTCTAAAAAAATACAGCTGGATCCTCTACCTGGTCTTAATTTTCTTCGGCACCTATTTTATCGCCAAAACAGTTTCGACTCTCTTGGCTTCCAAAATTCGCGTGTCCAAGCGCATCGAGGTAGAGCAGGGCGCTTCGTCCCGAGATACCGCTAAGCGGAGCGTTTCCTTCGAAGATTATCGAATCATTTTGGATCGTAATATTTTTGACTCCCGCAATATTGAGGTGGCCGCCGAGCCCACTGCTGCCCCCGAAGAATTCAATTTGGAAGGCCCGGCCGTAAAGACTTCTTTACCCATTAAGTTAGTGGGAACGGTTTCCGTGGGCGATGGCACCGACCGACGTTCAAGTGCCACCATTTCCGGGGGGAGTGCCAAGGGAGAAGAAACTTATACGGTGGGAGACGAGAAACAATTTTCTCCTGGGGTGCAAATTACTAAGATTCTTCCCGATCGGGTCGAGTTCATCAACAATCGTCGCTTAGAGTTTGTCTCCATCGAAACCTTTGGTGGGGGTGTCTCGACGAGTCAGCCTATTTCCTCGCTAGAAAAGGCTCCGCCTCCGCCTTCGGGAAGTGGTGGCGGTGGGGGAGCTGGAGTTCAAGATTTAGGTCAGAATAAGTATGTGGTCGACCGCGCCGAAATTGAAGGCGCCATGGCTAATGTGGATGAGTTATTTACCCAGATCCGAGCTGTTCCCCAAATGCAGGGCGGAAAGTCCACGGGTTTAAAGTTGCTTAGCATTCGTAGTGGCTCTCTCTTTGCTAAATTGGGACTTAAGCGTAACGACGTGTTGGAAAGAATCAACGGACAGCCTGTGGACATGCGCCGAGGTTTGGAAATTTTTACTCAGTTGAAAGATTCAGAGAGCATTTCCATTGATTTGGTGAGAGACGGTCAGAAGACCACATTGGACTATAATATCCAGTAGGTTTTTCGGGTATTTTTTCCTTTTACAATTCCTGATGTTTTGTTACCTACCTAGCCTTTTTACAGGTTAGCCTCGATGTTTTCGGTACAATTTTTCCCCAATAGATTTGGGACCTTAGGGATCAGCCCCCTCGAAAAGGATGTAGAGAGATGTTACAGCAATACAAAAAGGCCTCTTGGTTAAGCGCTTCTTTGGCGGCGACTCTATTGTTTTCTAGTGTTCCTGCCCTTGCCCAAAGTCCTGATCCCTCGGGTTATGATGCCTTAAATGTTCCCAAAACAGTTCCTGCTCGTCCCGGCGCGCCAGCTCCGGCCCCTTCCGTTCCAGGTGCTGCCGTAACTGATAGTGGGGGAGATGGGCTTTATCTCAACGCGGTGGATACCGACATCCGGGAGATCATCAAACAAATCGCCAAGGTCACGGGAAAAAACTTTTTAGTCGATCAGAAGGTTCGGGGTAAGGTCACCATCGTTTCTGAGAAAAAAATGACCATCGAGGAGGCCTACCAGGCCTTTTTATCTTCCCTCGAAGTTTTGGGTTATACGGTGGTTCAGGCCCCCGGCAACCTCGTGAAGATCATTCCAATGAAAGGGGCGCTGCAACAACCTCTGCCGATTTACAAAGAAGACAGCCCTAATACCGACGCCTTCATTACGCGCATCATTCAAATGACCAATATTTCCGCCCTCGATATGTCCAACGCCATTAAGGGCTTGGTCAGTCAAGCCGGTAATTTATTTGCTTATCCTGCCACAAACTCATTGATCGTCACCGACACGGGTAGCAATATCGATCGTTTGTTAAAAATTATTAAAGAATTGGACACCGAGGGGCCTTCAGAAACCATCGATATCGTGCCTTTGCGTTTTGCAACCGCCAAGGATATCGCCCAAAAAGTTACCCAGCTCTATGAAGAAGAAGGGCAGGCCGTTGCTCGTAATCGTACCCGCCGGCCCAATTCCCGTGGTGTGGAATTGCAAGAGAGCCCCATGATTTCCAAGGTCATTCCCGACGATCGAACCAACTCTGTCATTGTGTTGGGCACTAAGCGTGCTTTGACCAAGGTTCGTGCCTTGATTGCCCAGCTTGATCGTAAGCTCGAGGAAGGTGCCGAAGGTAAGATCCACGTGCATTATCTTCGTCATGCAGATTCTAAAGAAATGTCGGAGGTGCTCAACCAATTGGCGGGTGGGCTCGCTCCTCAAAGTAATGCGGGTGCTCAGCAAGGGGCGGCAGGGGCACAGGTGCCCGGGGCTCGTCGTGCGGCGGCCTCTAGTCAAGGGCCTTTGGTTGCCGAATTTGAGGGTGGCATTAAAGTGGCCGCCGATGAAAACACCAACGCTCTGATTATCACGGCAACCGCCAAAGATTACAAAACCTTGGCCGATAACGTTATTAGCCGTCTCGATATTCCCCGTAAACAGGTTTATGTCGAAGTCGTCATCATGGAATTGGCAATCGATAACGATCGTAATGTGGGTGTCTCGGGTCAAGGTGGTGGTAGCTTTAGCTTGGGAGGGAGTCCCGCTTTGGGTTTTGGCTCCTCTCTAGGAGGAACAGCGGCTGGTTTGTCGGCTGCTGCTTTGAGCGGTTTAGCTGCTGGTGTGGTGAGTCAGAACACAACTTCTATTCCTGTCACGGGAGCCGATGGCACCATCACCAATTTAGAAGTGCCAACTTTCGGCGTCATTCTCAATGCCTTGCAGACCGACACCAATGTCAACGTCCTGTCCACGCCCAACTTGCTTACCTTGGACAACGAAGAGGCCGAGATTATCGTCGGTGGCGAGCAACCTTTTCCGACGGGCACTACCCTGACCCCTGGCGGTAACACCACCTTCAACGTGACCCGTGAAAACGTCGGTATCACCTTGAAGATGACTCCGCAAATTAACGAAGGGGATACGGTAAAGATCAAATTGCGCCAGGAAATCACCCAGGTTATTCCCGGGGCCTCCGAAGTGGTTTTGACCTCTCTCGGGCCCTCCACCACTAAGCGTTCCGTAGAAACTGTGGTGGCTGCCAAAGATCAGCAAACCATCGTTATTGGCGGTTTAATTGATGACAAGGTGACCATGAGCACCACCAAGGTGCCTTTTCTTGGAGATATCCCCATCCTTGGACATCTCTTCCAGCAAAAAAACACCAAGAAAACCAAAACCAATATTTTGGTTTTCTTGCGGCCCTATATTATTCGCGATACCAAGGATTTTCTTAAAATCCTTCAGCGTAAGGTGGAAGAGCGCAATATGTTTGTCAGTCAAAATTACGGTCGACGCCAACAAAAGATTATTCGGCAGTCGATTCGTAATCACTCAGCTGATCTCCTCGAGTTTAGAAAAGACATTCAGCAGCAAGAATGGGATTTTCAAGATGACCGTTCTTTGAAGGTGGTGCCGGTGGATCAAAAATCAGGAATGGGGGATTCCCTTTCTGGTTCGGGAGCCACCTCTGCCTTGGATCACAACGAAGAGCTGTTGCGCGCTAATCAAAACGATGCGGGTATGTAGAGCTTTGTTGTAGGGTTGGGAAATCAACTTGAGTGTTCTGGGTGGCCGTTGCCCCCTTGCCGTGGTGGCCCTTCCCTGTGATAGAATGGCCCCTTGCTAGAAGAAGAATTGCCATGCTTGATAAAAGTCTAGGTCATATTCTTTTGGAGCAGACCCCGTTGACCGAGGCCCAACTCGAAGAAGGGCTTTTGGTACAGCGTGAGAAGGGTTTACGCTTGGGTGAGGCCTTGGTTCAGTTAAGATTTCTGAAGCAAGAAGACATCCTTAAGGCGGTGAGCATCCAACTGGGAATCCCTTATCAGCACGAAATCAATCCTGACGAAATCGCGAATGAGGTTTCGAATAAGGTTCCCATCAATTACGCCAAAAAAAATGAGTTAATTCCTCTAGCCCGTCACGCTGATTATGTTCAAGTAGCCATTGCCGACCCGGTTAATCTTGCAGCCTTGGACGATTTAAGGCTCTTGTTTGCTTTGCCAGTGAGGCCTGTTATTGCCAGCGCAATTCAGATTACGGATGCCATCAACATGGTCTACAACCGTAATCAAGAGGGCGATCGCACGGTGATGAACGACCTCAATGATGAGAGCTTGGATACTATGTCGCAAGACTTAGAAGAGACCCAAGATCTCCTTGAGTCCGATGACGAGGCGCCGATCATTCGTTTGGTTAATTCTCTGTTGTTTCGTGCCGTTAAACAAAAAGCCAGTGACATCCACGTAGAGCCCTTTGAACGAGACCTCGTGGTGCGTTTTCGTATCGATGGTGTGCTCTACGATATCACCCATCCTCCGAAGAAGGCGCAAAACTCGATCATCTCCCGTATTAAGATCATGGCCGACCTTAATATCGCTGAGAAGCGTCTTCCTCAA
>DALYDW010000132.1:0-2120 GCA_031972915.1 bacterium | reverse complement strand
TTCGTGTTTCTACACTGCCCACCAGTTTTGGTGAGTCGGTCGTTATGCGTATTTTAGATAAGGGCAAGGTGTTGATGGATCTCGGGCAGATCGGTGTTACCGGGACCTACTACCAAAAGATGACCGACTTAATTCATCATAAGCACGGCATTATCCTAGTCACCGGTCCTACGGGTTCTGGTAAAACCACCACCCTGTACGCCATGCTTCAACAGATCAACAATCCTGATGTCAAAATTATCACCGTTGAAGACCCGGTGGAGTATCAATTGCCTGGCATCAATCAAACTCAGGTGAACCCGAAGATCAATCTTACCTTTGCGGCGGGATTGCGCTCGATCTTGCGCCAAGATCCCGACGTGGTGATGATCGGTGAAATTCGCGACCGTGAAACAGCGGAAATCGCCATTCAGGCCTCCCTCACGGGACACTTAGTTATTTCCACCCTGCACACCAACGATTCCGCTTCAGCGGCGACTCGACTCATCGATATGGGGGTTGAGCCTTTTCTTGTGGCGTCTTCTGTCATTGGTATCATTGCCCAGCGCTTGTTACGTACGCTGTGTAAGGAATGCCGCGAGATTCAGACTCCCAGCGATTTCGAGTTGGTTCAATTGGGTCTGACTCGTGAATCTTTGGTCGATGTAAATGTTTTTCGAGCCAAGGGTTGTTCTTCGTGTTTAGAAACCGGTTATTCGGGCCGTACCGGAATTCATGAGATTTTGATGATGGACGACGACATCCGCTCTTTGGTTATGAAAAACACCGATGCCACGGCGGTCAAAAGAAAGGCCATGGAGAAGGGAATGAAAACCCTTCGTGAGATTGCGGCCGAAAAAGTTCTCAGTGGAGAAACCAGCATCGAAGAAGTATTGCGTGTGACTCAAGAAGACGTGACTCGAGAGAAGTAATCCTCACCATGCCTGTTTATTCTTATAAAGGCGTCAACGCCGCAGGAAAAAAAGTAAGCGGAATCGTCGATGCCGAGAATATTAAAGGGGCGCGCCTCAAATTGAGGAAGTCCCAGATTTTTCCTACCGAAGTGAGCGAGGGAGGCTCGGGAGTAGCTTCTTCTTTATCGGGCGGGATCGACCTTAAACGCTTCTTCGAAAAAGTGAAGGTGACTGACGTCGCTAATATGACGCGTCAACTTTCTACCTTACTTAACGCTAATGTTCCCTTGGTGGATGCGCTCTCCGCTTTGGTGGAACAAATAGAAAACAATAAGCTCAAATCGGCTGTCTCCGAAATTAAAGAGAGAGTCAAAGAGGGTTCGCGTTTGGCCGACGCCATGCGCAACTATCCCGATATTTTCGGGGATTTGTATATCAATATGGTTTACGCCGGAGAGGTGTCCGGTGCTTTGGATACCGTGTTAAAACGGCTAGCCGAGTTCACCGAAAGTCAGGCTCGATTGAACAGTAAGGTGAAAGGGGCTTTGACCTACCCTGTGGTGATGGGGCTGGTCGGCGTTGCCCTGATGGGCTTTTTATTGATCTTCGTTGTACCCAAAATTGTTAAAATTTTCGAAGACACCAAGGCGACCCTACCTTTGCCAACTAAAATTTTAATCACCCTCAGTAATTTTGTGGCGGGTTATTGGTATGTGGTCATTCTTTTGGGTGTCGGTATTTACTTTGGAATCCGCAAATTTCGCAGCACTCCCAAGGGACGGCGCTTTTTCGATAGCATGAGCTTGAGAATGCCTGTGTTTGGTGAAATTACCCGAATGGTGGCCATTGGTCGTTTTTGTCGTACTCTGTCGACCTTGACCAGCTCGGGGGTGCAGCTTATGCAAGCTCTCGATATTGTTCGCGGTATAGTCAACAACGTGGTGTTGGTTGAAGTTATCGAGGATACTCGTAATTCTGTTAAAGAAGGAGAATCCATCGCCGAACCCCTCAAGCGCAGCGGCCAGTTTCCTCCCCTGGTTACACATATGATTAGCATCGGTGAAAAAACCGGGGCCTTGGAAGCCATGTTAGAGCGAGTTGCCGACAACTACGAAGAACAAGTCGATACAAAGGTGTCTACCTTAACAACTTTGTTAGAGCCCTTAATGATTGTCGTTATGGGGGGAGTTGTTTCGGTGATCGTGTTGTCTATTCTCTTGCCTATTC
>DALYDW010000131.1:0-6507 GCA_031972915.1 bacterium | reverse complement strand
ACAATCACCGTATTCCAACAAAAGACTCTCAGGAAGGGAAACACCTTTAAAAAAAAACGGTCGAGAGCGTTTAAGAAGCGAAACACACGAGAAAATTTTGGAGCATCTTTGATGACTTTTTTCCAATAACGTTCTTTAGAGGGATTGGCGCGTTCGACGAGATAGAAATAAAGAAAGATCCACAGAGTGAAAAACCAAAATTCCTGGTGATGAGCTCGGGAAAAATAAGTTTTCATTTCTTTAAGATCTTTAAAACGAAAAGGACGCTCATCTTCGGTTCGCACTGTCTTGGCAATGTAACGATAAACATTGATGACAGGGTTATAAGAAAGGGGCTCAATGAATACGGCCTTACCGCCGGGCTTGAGTACCCGAGAGGTCTCCTGCACCGCTTTGCGAAAATCTACGTGGTGTAAAACTCCATTGCCGTAAACCACGTCAAAGGTGGCTCCGGGAAAATCCAAAACTTCGGCAGCCATAACTTTGGCTTGCACCGGCACTTGAAATTTTTTCGCCACTTTTTCGATGACCGAAACCATCCCTGGAGAAATATCCGTAGCCGTCACCTGAGCACCTTGTAGAGCAAAATAAACCGCACCCTCTCCAGCACCACTGCCTAATTCTAATACCCGCTTACCTTGTAAGTCTCCTAACTGAGACAAGGCATATTTATTTTCTAGAGCCGTGTCCGCCTCAAAGCTTTCGCGCACCAAAATTTCGTCGAGATCGAGACTCGCTGCCCAATCGTCATGGAAGGCCGCCTCACGTTCTTGACGTTCGGTGGAAACTGTTGGGGTCGTCATGAATCCAATCCTTCTTCTTCGATGATATATAAAGGTCTGCCTTTTACTTCGTCGCTGATGCGCCCCACGTACTCTCCTAAGATGCCCAAAGTCATGAGTTGCACACCTCCAAAAAATACGATGGCCGCCATAGTGGAAGCCCAACCGAGCACGGGTTTATCCGTAAAGATCTTCATGGCCACGATGTAAAGCAGATAAATCAAAGAAAAACCACAAATCCAAAAACCCACATGAGCCGCCAATTGCAAAGGCACGTGGGAAAAAGATGTCATGCCATCAAGGGCGAGTTTGATCATCTTAGACAGACTATATTTGGTCACGCCCGCATGGCGAGCTTCTCGCACGTATTCTACCCCCACCTGCTTAAAGCCCAGCCAACTCACCAAACCGCGAACATAACGATGCCTCTCTCGCAAACGATTGAAACTCTCCACCGCCCGGCGGCTCATAAGCCTAAAATCACCCACGTCCACAGGAATAGAAAAACCCGTCATTTTTTTTAAGATTCGGTAAAAAACCTTGGCCGTCCATTTTTTAAAAACGCTCTCCCCCTGGCGCTGAGAACGCACCGCGTACACTACATCGAAGCCTTCGAGAAATTTTTGATAAAGTCGTGGAATCACCTCGGGGGGATCTTGCAGATCCGCATCGATAATCACGACAGCCTTACCCAAGGCCGCATCCAAACCCGCCGTCACCGCCACCTGGTGACCAAAGTTTCTGGAGAAAGAAAGATACTTGATCCGAGGATCTTGTCTCCGCAAGGTTTTAATTTTTTCTAAGGTGTTGTCAGAGCTACCATCGTTGACGAAGAGAATTTCTAAAGATCCGAGATCTCTCAAGGCCTCGCTCAAGCGCTCCCAGAGCAGTACAACGTTAGCTTCTTCGTTAAAAACAGGAATAACCACCGTGAGATCCACGGAGTTTTTTTTAATCAGGTGCGGCGGAAAAGTTTCCAAAGTCATGGCTGCGGATTATAAGGAAATTCGACTTTTTACCAAGAAAGATTCTTGGGAACCCACAATTCCTCTGCTAAAGTTGAGCCCCAAAGCGTGATGCAAGTTTCTTCTTCCCTCTCTCAAAGAATTTTTAAACTCCATTGGCTGGCTTTTTTTTGCCTATTGGCCTGCACTGCCTATCTGCGCCACTTTGGATTTTATCTACCTTCCTACGGCGGAGATTCCTCGGCCTACATGGCCAACGCCATGAAATTAGAGCACGGTTTCATGCGACACTATGATATCTTTCACTACGCCATGGTGCCCCGAGGTAAAACCGGCCTGGTCGATTATGTGTGGGAAGACGATCCAAAAAAGTGGAACGCAAATCGTATTCGCTCTATCTACCATCGCCCCTTGCATATGCAACCCCCCCTGTATCCCGTACTCATTTGGCTCTCCCATGGAGTTTTTAAAACCAGTGGCCCCTATACCTCGGTGCAGAGCAACTTAGGCTCCCAACTCAAGCAACATCGCCCCCCCGAATATCTAAAAGAACAGGGCTATGCCGTGGGAATTCCCTTTGTCTTTTCTCTGCTCACTCTGTTCTGGGTTTATCTTTTTTGTTTAAAATTTTTCAGTCCTTGGGAAGGACTCTTAGCGGTCTTAATCTTAGTGGGCAATCCTCTGGAAATCGCGGTTGGATCTCGAGTCTACGCCGACGGGATCCTCACTAGTCTCACTTTTTTAAGTCTGTTTTTATTTTTTCTTAGCCTAGAATCTTCATGTAGAAATCCCAAATTGCTCGCAACAGCGGCCGGGGTTGTTCTTGGACTCAGTTTTTTAACCAAATTTACCGGAGTATTTTTTGCAGCAGCCTTTCCCATAGCTTTGCTTTTAGCCCCCTTACCTAAAAGTGGATGGCGACGCCTGTTAGACGCCAGATTATTTTGGGCAGGACTTGCAGCCTTTATCACTGCACTGCCCTGGAATCTTTTGGTCTATCATCATTACGCCACATTTCTACCCAACACACCGTGGTCCGATAACCCATGGTTTCGCTGGGTGTTCAACCGGCCCTGGTATCTTTATCCAGCAGGACTTGTAGTTTTCGCCACGCCGCTACTTTCGACAAGCCACTCTTTTTCTTATGGCCTGTCTTTTTTTGACTCTGCATTTTGTGCTGATTTACACCCGCTCGGCTGGCCTGGAAAGCCGCTACCTACTCCCACTCTATCCCTTGCTGGCTATTTTAGCGGGGTGGGGAATCGTAAGCCTATGCAGAGCACTGCCTTGGAAATGGAGCCAATTGCTTTTTTACAGCCTTACCCTCATCGTCTTAGGGATTTCTACTTGGGATACAGCTCAGGTGGGGCTTTCTCACGCCTTTCGCAATCTCGCTCTTTTAAATTTATGGGGAAAATAAAATCCAGTTCCCACCTCAAAAGATTGCTCAGTTTTTATAAAGGCGGCTTTCTTTGAATGGCAAAAAGACATTGTCCGGGAACTTGGCTTCCAAAATCGACACTCCGGGTTTGCAAGTCTGTCAAAAACGACTGGACCTCAGGTGTTAAATTCGTAAATTCGTCACAAGAAAAAACCACCCACTCTACTTGCAAACGATCAAGCAAAGCCAAACTAGGGGCTGTTGCCAAGTCTCGCAAATCGTTCTTTCGCTCCTGAATAAGCCTTCGGGCTACTGGCATAGAACGCAAACTTCGATCCATCTCTAAAAGAAAACGCCCCGTATGAATGGCTAAATATGGGGTCAGTTCTTCCGAGCTCCAAACCCGCCCGCTACAATCTTGGCAATTTTTTAGCTGATGCACGAGGGTTTTCATTATCCCTTGTGGGGCATAATGGCGGGTATAGGCCAAACGTTTTTCAGCACCACGAAAGCTTTTCATGTTCTTAAAAGACAAATCTCCCAAATAGCGAATCGAACAAACCGAAGCAGAAAGAATTAAAGCAATGACTAAGACACGACTCCAGCGACGAGAAAAGGCCAGTGGAAGCAATGTAATGACCACAAGCATTTTTCCAGAAAGCTCAAAACCTAAAAACCATTTTCGAATATTGCCGCTGTAAGGATAATAAAGACACTGGGAAATGAGGAGAGAGAGAATACAAAAAAAACCCAAGACCCAAAGCCCCTGACGCTTATCCTTAAAGGCACGAAACAAGGCCCAGGGTATAAAAAACAAGAGTAGCCCAAAACTACTCAAATACCAAACGACATAACGAAGCAGAGTCAAGGGCTCATAGCGCCCCCGCCCCCAGTATTCAAAACTTAAGTAATCAGGGGGCCACGCCAACTTCACAGGAAAATTCTCGTAGTTTCCCTCCGAAAATTGAAAGAAGCCCCCCAAGAACAAGGCTAAGGCTAAGGAAAGCACCAGAGTCAAAAGCCCCGCCCAAACATTTTTAAAAACACCCACACCCTTCCGAAAAAGCCGGAGAAAAAAAACCAACCCCAAAGCCGCCAATAAGGTAGAAAAAAACATGACCTGGGCTAAACTCATGGCTCCCAACAACAAAGCTCCAATCCACAACTTTGCCGCTTTGGGTTTCTCAAAATAATCAGAAAAAAATTGAATCGTTGCTAAGAACAATACCGCACCCAGCCCCATGGGATGCTGAAAAAAGTAATTAGTAAAATTCTGATGCAGATAGCGTCCGTAAAGATACATCTCCTGCCAATGGGGCACCTGCGCGGGCCCTGGCGCATTGCGGGCTAAGAGCCAAGAAAGTCCGCCTGTTAAGAATAACAATAGAAAAGCCCAGGGCCACGCCACCCTGGGTAATTTCCAATAGGCACATAATTCTAAACTTAAAAGTCCAAGCGCAATCCACAACAGCACTGTCACCAGATCAATGGCCTGAACCGCCGGAATTTTAAGACCATAGGCAAAAATCGCCGTAATCAGATTAAAACCAAAATGATATCGATTGGGAATCTCGGCAAAACTCAAAAAGGGCGGGGGATAAATGCCGCGCAACATCACTTCGGTGAGCGAAGCATGTCCTTGAATTCCTAATTCATCGTAGAGAGCATAACGATGAGCCACCAGGCTTACCAACAAGGTTGAGGTCAAAAGAAAAAAAATCGTGAGTCCGTCGGAGAACTGCCATTGAATTTTGGAGGCTACAACGAGTTCTTTCCTGCGATAATTGAGTATTTGGAGCAAACCGCCCCCTAACAGCACGATACCCCACCCGATCCAAACGCCTTGGTAAAAACTTCCGAATGCTCTACCCAACAAACCCACGGCCACAATCATCAAGGAAAAACCCAAAGGGACCGCCAAAACTCCACAACGCCAGATAAGACGACGCGGAAAAACTTCACGCAGCCAACGATAAGCCGTAAAAAAGAAAGGAAAGACTAGGAAGAAAAAAAACAGCAACCTAACCATGTTAGACGCAGCCAAACCCATAGGGACGATGACTTCTCACATCTCCAAGGAAATATCCACCGCCGGAGCGGAATGGGTCAAGGCTCCGATAGAAACGAAATCAACCCCTGTCTTGGCGACGGCCCGGATATTCGTCAAAGTAATGCCGCCCGTCGCCTCGAGACGGCAGCGACCGGCGGCCCATTGAACCGCCTTACGCAAGGTATCTACCCCCATATTATCAAGTTGGATATAGGTGGCTCCCGCCTCAAAGGCTTCCTCCAACTCTTTTAAGGATTCCACTTCCACGATGATAGGAATTTTGTCTTGGTAGGGCTTAAGCTTCGCCAAAATTTCTGAAAAAGAACCCGACAATGCCCGGTGATTATCCTTAACCATGATGGCTGATTTTAAATCGAAGCGATGATTGACCCCACCTCCCGTACGGACCGCGTAACGCTCTAGCTCTCTCAGACCTGGAGTAGTTTTGCGCGTATCGAGAATCTTTGTTTCTGTGCCCTTGGTCTGTTCAACGAATTTATGGGTTAGTGTCGCAATTCCTGAAAGTCTTTGCATGAAATTAAGGGCGACCCGCTCCACGGCCAAAATACTCCTGGCTAACCCGCTGATCTTCGCAATTTTATCGTGCCTTCTCAAAGACGCTCCCTCCTGATGCCGAGACTCCACTAAAAGTTTATTATCGAAGATTTCGCAAAGGCGCTTGAGTAAAGGCAAACCGCACAAGACTAAATCTTGCTTTGCGACAAACTGAGCCTCCGCCTTTACAGATTTCCCGATCAGGGCCTGACTGGTCAGGTCTTCGTAGGCCGCATCTTCTTGCAGGGCCTGACGCAATAAATTGTCAATATGGGGCATGGACACGATACGACTCCTCGCGAGAAAAATCAGAACATGTTTTTGGTCTACAACAGAGCCAAACCTTCCCTAACTTCCTGCAAACGGCTTTGATACTCTCGAAGGCTAGCATGTTTTTCAGCAACCAACTCGGGAGGCGCATTTTCCAAAAACTTTGCGTTAGCCAAGGTTTTTTCCACACCCAACAAACCGTTTTCTAAAAATTTTAATTCTTTTTGTTGTCGAATTCGCTCTTTCTCCAAATCTACCAAACCTTTCAAATCGACTAAGACCACCACATCACGATAACGGGTAACGCCACGAGCAATCCCTTTTTCAGAACGCAATCCGGCATCATTCAAACTTACCGATGGCAAGCGAATGAGATTTCCTACCATAGGCAAAATGCGCTCGATTTCGGCGAGTTTTTGTTCATCCTTCGAATACAAACTTACCTTTGCCGGAGTTACCTTGAGGCCGGCCCCTGTCTCCATGAGAATTTGTCGAATCTTCTCC
>DALYDW010000130.1:0-6518 GCA_031972915.1 bacterium | reverse complement strand
AATTGATTGAAAATGACTCCGCTGTTTTCGAGAATTGACAACAAAGGTTGCTAAAGGGGAGCTTTGACAAAAACCACAGGTCAAAGCCCTTTGATAGGGGCCAAACCGTCACTGCACTAGCCAGTAAAACGGGGCTCTAACCTGGAAGCTAACCTTCAACTGTCACTTAGAATTGAAAACAAAAGGCGTATACGGAAGGCTCAAACTAGCTCGAAGAAAATACAAGTCAATCCCATGCTACCTGCTAAAACAAACTAAGCAAGCCCCTCCCAAAAAACATCGGAATGTCCCAACCGCCAATTAACCCAACGGGCCAATACGAAACACCAATCGGAGAGCCGATTCAAATATTGCAGGGTCACTGGACGGATCGATTCTTGTTTTTGCAGAGATACTAAAGCCCGCTCTGCGCGACGGCATACGGTTCTTGCCAAATGCAATTGGGCGGCAGCTACATGACCTCCAGGAAGAATAAACTTAGTCAGAGGAGGCAGATCTCGATCCCATGAATCCATCTCTGACTCAAGCCGCTGAACAACTTGTTCGTGGAGAAAATGTTCCGAGCTTTGACCCGTGCTCGCTAATTCCGATCCTAAAACAAACAACTCTCGCTGAACTCGCTCCAGCGTTTGCTGCAACTCTCCTGAAGGAAACTGGGCTTGCACCATGCCCAGTACCGAATTCAATTCGTCAACGGTTCCATAAACCGCCACACGAGGATCATCCTTGGAACGACTCTCCCCGCCCCAAAGTTGAGTTTGCCCCCCATCTCCTTTTTTGGTGTAGATCTTCATTGGAGCGCTACTCCTTTCCGTAAACCACACTCATAAAATGGAAATAAACAGTCAAAGGAACGCAAGGCCTCTTGCATCAAACCCGGATTCAAAGCCTTGAGGGGAAGTCCCACATCGAAATAAGCCGACTTAAGGCGAGTCAAACGATCCACCGTCTTTTCGAGAAACTCCTCAAAAGAGTCGATATCCGCGCCACGGCCTTGCTGATCACGCTGAGTAAAGTTTTGTAAAGTCTTGAAATCGCCTCGATGTCTCAAAAAGAATTCTCGATTGGCCAGAAGATTTTTACCCAAATCAGCACAAAACTCTGATTCTTGTTTCAAAACTACCCTGGCCTGCGCCCCATCTCGCCCAACACAGAGGGCAAAATAGACATAAGCCTTATAAGCGCGGGATTGGGGACCCAAGGCCACCCAAGTCTCATCGGGAGGATTGACGGTACGTCGCAAATGCTTAGCGGTGTGGGGAAAAAAATCTTGTTTGAATTGCTGAGCCAAGAGCGCTGCAAGCTCTTCTCCAAAAAATTCCAGTTTAGGTCTCAACTGGGTTTTTAAAGCAAGCATTCGATCTTTAAATTGGGGAATGCTAAAAATTTCCAAGTCTGCTCGGGTCAACTGAATGGCCATACTCTACTCCTCATGAGCAATGACCTCAGCAAAGGAGCTAGAGGTTTCCCATAAACGAACAGCGGTCACAGGCAATCCTTTACTGATGGCATAATTAAAAATGACATGAGCAATATTTTCAGCGGTGGGATTTTGCTGCATCACAAATACTGGCTCATTCATATCCCGCAATACTTTGACTAAGGGATCGTCTTTTCTGAGCAACATACGATGATCCAGCTCGTCCTCCAAAAAACACTTAATGTGTTTTTTTATATCGACGAAATCGATGACCATGCCGCGCTTATCGAGATTTTGCTGTGAAAATTCTATTTCGACACGAGCGTTATGGCCATGAGGATGGGCGCACTTTCCCTCGTAGTCCAAGAGTCGATGCCCGTAACAAAATTCCATCGTTTTTCTTACGCGAAACAAAAAAACCTCCCCCTACGCCCTTAGGGCGCCACTGATTATTTTTTACGATGACGTCGGAAATTACTCCACATGCCGACCTCCATCCACATGCAGCTCGGCCCCTGTCATAAAATCGTTCTCTATAAAAAAACGCACCGCGTTCACCACATCTCGTGGATGTCCCGTCCGAGATAAAGGAATCTTCTGCAATACCTCACGTCGCGTCTCTTCGTCTTGATCCTTCCACAAAATAGGACCCAACAAGATGGAATTGACCTGCACCTGAGGGGCCAAAGACTTTGCTAAGCCTTGGGCAACACACAAAAGAGCAGCCTTGCTAGCACAATAGGGCAAATAACCTGAATAAGGCCGGTGTGCCGCCCAATCCGCCATTTGCAATATCTTGCCGCCGCGCCCTCTCTTCATCCTCAATCCGAGAAACTCACTAAGAAAAAAGGGTGCCTTTGCGTTGACCGCAAATAAGTTATCCCAATCTTGCTCCGAAATCTTTCCCAACGGAGTCGGAAAAAAAGTGGAGGCGTTATTGATCAAGACATCCACATGACCGAAGGCTTCCCAAGCTTCACAGGCTACCCGTTGCACTTCTTCAAAACGGCTTAAATCACCTTGCACGAGTTTTAATGCACCTTGATATTTTTTTTCTACCTGGGCTTGTAGACTGCGGGCCTGTCGAAGTGACTGACCGTAGTGCACCACTAACTTGGCTCCTTGCGAAGCTAGGTCTAAAGCGAGGAAACGCCCGATTCGTTGCGCCGCTCCGGTAATAAAAACAACTGAACCCTTAATCTTCATAAATTCCTCATGGCACGAACGTCTGGTTCTAAACTTGAAGATCCCATGACTTCAAGAAAAATACCCCTAGACGTCCCTTGCCACGGTAAGGTGGGCCATGCTACCGCGAACCATGACCTCCACAAGAGATTCTGCCGTCTGCTTGCTTGCAAGCAGCGGCATAGATAGCTCTCTTCTGATCGTTGAAGCACTTAAGCAAGATCTACAGGTCCATCCTCTTTACATTAAATCAGGCTTTCAATGGGAAGATGCCGAATTCTACCATTTACAAAAACTCTGCCAACACCTGGCCCACCCCAAGCTCATGCCAGCAAGTTCCATGGGTTCTTCCCTACAACCTTGGCTCAAAGATTTTTGGGGCTTTGGGGTTGGATTTAGCCCCCCCTCCCAATCGGAAGACAGTGCCACCTATATCCCCGGAAGAAATCTCTGGCTGTTATGCCACGCAGCTTTTTTCTGCCAAAGTCGAGGACTCAAAGAAATTTGGCTAGGCATTCTTTCGGATCAACTTTTTCAAGACCAAAAGACTCCTTTTTTAAGGGGAATGGAGGAGATGCTCACCCTGAGCATGGGAGAATCTTTTCAGATTCGCACTCCGTTTCGTGGAAAAGACAAAAATCAAATCATTGCGAATCATCCTGACTTCCCTTTTGAATTAACTTTCAGTTGTCTCAATCCCAAAAATCTTCTCCCTTGCCAAAATTGCAACAAATGCGAAGAAAAGCGAAAAGCGATCCATTTTTTAAGGAAATCCCATGCCTCCCTTTGAACATCATATTTTTATCTGCACCAACTCCAGACCCGAAGGCCATCCACGCGGATGCTGCGCGTCCCGAGGCAGTGAAACGATTCGCGACTGCTTCAAAGAAGAGATACAAAAACGTGGTTTAAAACAAAAAGTGCGGGCCAACGCCTCCGGCTGCCTCGATCATTGCGAACAAGGCCCCGCGGTGGTGATCTACCCAGCAGGTGTTTGGTACCGGGTTTCGACTCCAGAAGACGTCAAGGAAATCCTCGATCAACATATCGAAGCGGGAAAGATCGTCGAGAGACTTGCCATTTATCCCGCCAAGTCCTAGACTTTTCCCATGGGCGAGCTTGTCACTCTTCATCAAAGCGCTCGACGTTTCACACTTGAAGAAACCCGTCGCCTACTCCCCCTCATCACTCGCATCACCCAAAACGCCGTCGGGCGGTTTCTCGTTCTTGAAGAAAAACTCAAACACCATCAGAACGAGCCCGAGATCTGGAAACAAATCGAGGCAGAAATCGGCGATCTGCTAAATCGCTGGAGCCACAAGATCATGCACCTGGGCGCACTACCCAAGGGAATCTGGCTCGTCGATTTTGATAACGGACAAGGCTATTACTGCTGGCGCTACGGAGACCGAGAAATTTTATACTTCCACGGATATCAAGAAGGCTTTTCCGGAAGAGTGGCGGTTCAGTAACTCTTCTGCAGCCGCCCATTTTTTCACGACCGCTTCGTTTCTAGTAAAACTGCCCCACGGCGACGAAAGTAGCGCAACCCATTCCCTAGGCTTTTCAAGCGGAGTCGATTTAATCCAAACGACTTCAAAAATTATTTTGAAGCCCCAGCCGTTCGTGGACTCCACAGAAAAGACGTGCTCTCCTTGGAAATTTTAGGATCCCCTTCTTTGGGAACCCAAAAATCCGAAGGGCGGTGGGCTGCGTGACATTGAAAACAAGTTTGGGTGAGCTTCTCAAAGGAATTAAAAACCTTGGGATTCTTACTTTTTCCGTAAGCCTGGACTTCGATGAGATTTTTTTCGAGCACCTGGGTAAATTCTTTGTAATTACCTTGTTGGTCAGCTGCCTTGAGTTCTCGCAAGGTTTTATCCATTTCAGTCAGGGTCAATTGAATTGCCTCCCAATCAGGCTGTTTTTCTTTCAACCGTAAAATTTCCATTCCAGCCACCAAACTACCGAACTGCCCCATGTATTTTTTCAACACCAAAGTTGAACGGGCCTGTTGAGGATCAGAGGGATTGAGATTGCCCGAGCTATAAGCCATCACAGAAGTTGAAAGAGAAAAAATCACCCCCAAAAAAAACCAAGAAAGCACCCATCGATTCAACTTCATAAGTCCTCCCGCCCCAGAATTGAGGCATCTTTGAACGTGTTGACGAAAACCACGAGGCCACCCAATAGAAATAAAATGACCCCACCAAGACGGGATGATCCATAGCAAACTTAAAAAAAGTTTGCACTCAGGATTGTCGAGGCTTCTTGACAGAATGAGCGCCCCCCCCTAGATCCACAAGGTATGAAATTGGAACAGTGGTCCGTCGGCCCCTTTCAATGCAACTGTACCTTGCTTACCTGCGAACAAACTGGAGAGTCGGTTTTGATCGATCCCGGTGACGAAGCCGAACGCATTATAGCCTCGCTACAAAGTCGGGGCCTTCGACCCAAATATTTACTACACACCCACGCCCACCTCGACCATGTGGGCGGTACCCTGGGCATACAAGAGCAATTGGGCGGTGAGTCCTGTCTCCATGAGGAGGATTTATTTCTGTTCGAGAATGTTGCCTTACAAGCTGCCTTGTTTCACCTCCCCACACCACGCACTGGAAAGATCGATCAGTTTCTACATGACGGAGACATCCTCAACTGCGGACGGGAAAAAATTCAGGTGCTACATACGCCTGGACACACACCGGGCAGTTTAAGCTTTCTCATCGAAGGTCAAAATTCGAGCCATCTATTTACGGGAGACACCCTGTTCGCGGGTAGCATTGGGCGTACTGACCTCTGGGGGGGAGATTTTCAGCAAATTCTCCACTCGATTAAAAACAAAATACTCCCACTGCATTCAGCTACGGTCATTCATGCGGGACATGGTCCCAACTCCACCCTAGAACGAGAACGGCAAAAAAATCCCTTCTTGCTAGAATACCTTTCTTGACCCCAACACGAAAGACACTCTCTTTATACCTTTATACATTGGCTAGAGAAGAACCCTCTCCTGCAAGGGGGCAATTGACGGAAAAATTGCACCACAAGCCCACATATAAAAAAGCCGGCGAAGCAATCCAGCCAAACGGAGCCCCTAAAAGAGAGTTCCCAGGCCACATTGCACCCACATTTTTTTTGCAGAAAGCAATCCCTTACTTTTTGAGGAAGGACTCAAAGGCATGGACAATTTTCCGCGCCAAACCTTGAGAAGAGGCGAAGTGCTCCTGCGTTAACTGCACAAGCCGCTCGCCAGCTTCGGGAGAAGCTAATTCCTTGCCGTACTCCCGCACCCAACTTTTGACAAGATCCGGGGTCGCCTCAGGGTGAAATTGGAAAAGATAACAATTACCGTGGATCCCCGAGGAGAGATAGCGACAGTGTGGACTGTGGACATACCAATAACCGGTAGGAGGAAAACCGTGCACCGTGTCATACCAGACCAAGGCGGGAAATTTTTTCTCCTCAAACTTGGAATAAATCACGCTATTGCGGGAATAGTCGGGATAGATCTCCGCCGTCACCCAGTCGATTTCCTTCTGACTAGCCTTGGCAACCCAGGCCCCCTGAGCTTGAGCCAACAATAGAGCCCCTTGGCTGACTGCAAGAATAGGCAAATGCTTCTCTAAACAAGCCCGCAAAAAAGAGACTTCTTTTGATAAAACCGGATGCCGCTCTGCGTCTTCAACCCGAAACTTCAAGGGACCACCGAGCACAATTAAACCCGAAAGCCCGGCCACCTGCTCTAGGGACGGTGCCCCTTGCTCAAACACCTTGTGATATTCGTAAGTGATTCCACGCCGTTGTAACTCAGCTTCGAAGCTGCCTCCCGTGAAGAGCGGAGCATTCTGCAAAATTAAGACCTTGCCCATTTCCATTGCCTCCTTAAAGGGAACCGTTCGTGTAGGTCCAA
>DALYDW010000129.1:0-6572 GCA_031972915.1 bacterium | reverse complement strand
TATCCTCTTGTGCATCTACGACAAATCGAAGCGCGAGCGAAGTGATTTTTTCCTGGATCTGGGCTGTTTTCAACACAAAGTAACTTTCCATATCGACCGCACAAGCACCCGTAAGAGCACCTAACCGACTTTTTTCTATGGAGCCCAACACGGGCTTGGCCACTGTCAAAGTGTCTCCCAAATGAAGTTTGACTCCTTTGGATTGAAGCAAGGCCTGCGCTCGCTGCACCACTTGGGGCTCCAGCAATACACCATCCTTGCGATGAGGATGAGTTTCTTGGTGAAAAAACACCGCCGGCGACAACACCCCATCCCCGGTCGAGATAAAATCTTGCAAGCCTCCACAATAGCCGGTGGAAATAAAAACGCGTGGACGAAACTCTTGCAAAAAAAACTTTACCGACTTGCTAGCGTTTTCGGGGCCCATGCCTGTTTCCAATAACGCGACATCACGCTCTTTCCACTTACCCAAATGAAGCACGGCCCTTCCGTGACGCACAACGGAGTCAACCCGCAAACGGTCCAACAAGCCCCTCGCCTCATGGCGCAAGGCAACAGAAATAGCCCAGAGATCTTGCACGACGATGTTCGACTATTCTTGGGAAAAAGGTGGGACAGGAGGACAAGGCTCGTTGATAAACACCGAAGCCTGATCTTGCTTTTGAGTGTCTTCGTTGCTCGTAGCAATGACCGTCACATACTCAACATCGGGGGGGGTGGCATCCGGTGCCGTATAGAGCCCCTCGGAACCCACATCGTTGCTCACCGTACCATTGAGCCCACCTCCCAAAACCGTCCAAGTAACCGCCGAATTATCAGGATTGGGGGCCTGCTCCACTTCATCGATAAAGACAGTCGCGTTAAACTGAACCTGCTCACCAAATCCCACATTACCCACGCAAAGAGGACTGACCTGTATGGCGATCAAGGGAACGTCCGCCGGACTACAAGCCCCCATGGTCACGAGAAGAAAAAAAGATAAAAAGGGAAAAAGCATCCGACGGTTCGCACCCGGGTCTCTTGTTTTCAAGGAAGATCTCCTCTCGTTTTTGATTTTGCATTTCATGGTTTGACTCACAGCGTTTTTGCACTCCCACGGAGACAAAAAGGCTATCCCTCTGGCGGGGAACCGGATCCTAATGAGGGCTTCTTATGGTGTCAATGAAAAGCACGGAAAAGGAAAGTCGATATTTTTCAAGAATTTGACAATTGAAAAGGTATGGGATTAGTGGCAAAGCCCTTTGCCATGGGTAGAAGCCGCTCTCAGCGTTTTTTTGAACAAGCCAAAGAACTTTTTCCCGGAGGAGTCAATTCTCCGGTGCGTGCTTTTAACGCCGTCGGAGGCGAGCCGCGCTTCATCGCTCAGGCCAAAGGTGCCTATCTCACCGATGTAGACGGCATGAGCTATATCGACTTTGTCGGATCATGGGGCCCCATGATCGCAGGGCACGCTCACCCCAAGGTGATCGAGGCCATTCAGCAGGCAGCGCTACTCGGCACCAGCTACGGCGCCCCCTGTCCGGGAGAAATCTCTCTCGCAAAACAAGTGCTCCGACGTTTCCCCAACATGGAAAAAATTCGCTGGGTTAATTCAGGCACAGAGGCGGTAATGGGAGCGGTGCGTCTCGCTAGAGGAGCGACGGGGCGAAATAAAATTTTAAAGTTTGCCGGCTGCTACCATGGACACGCTGATTACTTACTCGTCAAGGCTGGATCGGGGGCCCTGACGCAGGGAACCCCTGACAGTTTAGGAGTGCCACAAGATTTTGCAAAACACACATTGATCGCACCCTACAATGATTTGCCTGCCGTCAGCCAATGGGTAGAACGACACGGGCAAGACCTGGCCGCCATCTTGGTCGAACCCATCGCAGGCAATATGGGCGTCGTATTGCCGAAAAAGGGGTTTTTATCCGGATTAAAAAAACTATGCCGACGCTCCGGCGCCCTGTTGATTTTTGATGAAGTCATGACAGGTTTTCGTGTTCATCCCGAAAGCGCGCAAGGGCTCTTCAACATCAAACCCGACATCACGGTCTTAGGAAAAATCATCGGCGGCGGTTTACCCGTGGGGGCCTATGGCGCCCCCCGAAAACTCATGGACCAAGTCAGTCCCGGTGGGGGGGTTTATCAAGCTGGAACCCTTTCAGGAAATCCCTTAGCCATGGCAGCCGGACTGGCCACTTTACAAACCCTGCAAGGTCGAAAAACCTACGCACGGCTCGAACAAAAAACCGCTCGCCTCGCTCAAGGCCTACAAAATATAGCCCGAGAATCAGGAATCGACGTTCAGGTTCCCCATGTCTGCGGTATGCTTTCTCTTTTCTTCGCAAAAAAACCCGTTGAAAACCTGCAAGAAGTCATGGAAAGCCAATATGCGCTTTTCAAGCCGTTCTTTTGGGAGATGCTGAAACGCGGAGTCTACCTGCCTCCTTCGCCTTTCGAAGCGTGGTTCGTTTCCCTGGCTCACGGTGAAAATGAAATCGCAAAAACTCTACGGGCAGCCAAAGACAGTTTCGGGATCATAAGGAAAAATCTATGAGTCAGCTTGCTTTAGTTTTATCTGCAGGGGGCGCACGAGGCGCTTACGAAGCCGGAGTGGTTTATTACCTACGAACTGGACTCCCAAAAAAATATCGGGAAAAGGCCTTTCAAATTTATTCGGGCACCAGCGTAGGCGCCATCAATACAGTGGGAGTGGCCTCCATGGCCGAGGATCCCAAAACCCAGGGCGAACGCATCAAAGAGATTTGGTTCTCCATTAGCCAAGAAAACATCTACCATCGCAATTTTTCTGCGGCCACGCACTTTTTAGGATCTACCTTAGGGGGCTTGATTCGTAATTTTCTTAGCATCAATCCCTTTCATCTTCCCAACCGTAAAGGGCCCCACATGGAGTCCTTTTTAAATACCGCCCCGCTCAAAGATTATTTAAAAAAACACATTCCTTGGCAGCAAATGGAAAAAAATATCCGCCATGGAAACGTTGACGCCGTATCTATTAGCGTCACCAATCTAACCAGCGGTCGTAGCGAATTATTCATCGATAAAAAACCTCACGTGCCTTACAAGGGCCACTACATCCATCACATCGGCCCCATCGAAGTCGATCAGGTTGCCGCGTCGGCAGCCATTCCGATTATTTTTCCTCCCGAAAAAATCGGCGATATTTATTATGCCGATGGAGGTTTGCGCCTCTTTACCCCCATGTCTCCAGCAATACAATTGGGCGCCGACCGATTGATCGTGGTCGGTCTAAGAAAGCGGGTCAAACCGCTCCAGCCCTACATGGGAATCAAACGAAAGAACAAAACCACTCCCACGATCCCAGAACAAATGGGAAGAATGCTCAACGGCCTGTTTCTAGATCGAATCGAGTTCGATATCGAACAACTGGGGAGGATCAACTCCATCATCGAAACCAGCGAAAAAATCTACGGACCCGACTACCTCAATAAACTTAACGAGCAGATGAAAGCGGACAAACTCAAAACCGATATCGCCATGCGTGGTTTGAGAAAAATACGCGCCATCGAAATTCAGCCTTCCGAGTTCATCAACAAAATCTTTATCGAGACCTTCCATAACTCGAAAAAAGTCGGGTTCAAATTTTCCGCCATGGAAAAGCTTTTAGTGAGGATTCTCGATCTCGATCCCGATTCGGGCTCCGACCTTTTGAGCTACCTGGTGTTTTACCAGCCTTATCTCCGAGCCATCTTCGACCTGGGATACGAAGACGCCAAGAAAATGAAACAGGAAATCCTCGATATTTTAGAAGACGATTGATCGTTCTGCACTCAAAGGATCGTACCTAAACAGGCTCACAAAAAATGAACCCGTCAGATCATGGCCGCGCTTAAGACCTCAATATCAAAGGCTTCCGGCAATTTTAGCCCTACCCCTCCCTTCAGGGGATGATGGCGTATTTTAGCGGATTTGAGGGCATTCCCGCTCGAAAGACCTGTTCGAAATCTTGCAAGGCATATTCACCCACCACCAAACCGGCCGGGAGAATTTTGCCTTCGGCGAGAAACTCAACGGCCTTTTTAAAATAATAAGGGGTATGGTGAAAGACCCCGAAGCACTGCAGCTCTTCGTAATGAACTCGATAGGTATCCAAGGAAGCCTGTGTGCCCCGAGGACAACCTCCGTAAAAGCAAACTCGACCGCCAGGGCGTGCCAGAGCGGTCGCCAATTCCCAAATTTCTGGCAATCCGACGGCCTCGATCACTAAGTCGGCCCCTCGCCCTTCGTTGAGCAAAGCTCGCGCCCGATCCACAGGCTCTGGATCCTCCGTAAGACTCACAATTTCCCGCACACCCCACTGTTGGAGATTTTTTAATTTCGTTTTGTCTCTCCCCACGGCCACCATATCGAGTTGGTACAAACGGGCCAGCTGCGCAAATAACACCCCCATGGGTCCAGCACCTAAAAGCAAAAGATTTTCTCCAGGCCGAGGAGACAAACGCTCTAAGGCGTGCAATACACAAGCGAGCGGCTCGCTCAAGGCCGCCGTGGCGAAGGGTAAGGAGTCGGGGATAAGATGAACATTAGCGGCGACAATGCGGGCGGGCACCCGAATAAAATCGGCATAGGCTCCGTTTAAAAACAACAAATCCTCACAGAGGGAAAACTCTTCGCGACGGCAATAAAAACACCAACCACAAGGCGCCGAATTACCCACCACCACGCGATCCCCTTCGCGAAATCCCTGGACCCCGTCTCCCAAAGCGGCCACTGTTCCAGCCATTTCGTGACCAAAGGGGGCTGGAACCTCGCGAATCAACCGGGGATGACCACGCTTAAAAGTTTTAAAATCGGTACCACAAGTGGTAGCCGCGCCGATCTTGACCAAAATTTCTCCAGGGCCCGGCGCATGCAACTCGACTTCATCTAAACGAACTTGTTCTGGCGCGTACCAACGCAAAGTTCGCATGGTTTTAGGTAAGAAAGAAAAACTCATGACTCATCCCTAAGCCTCAGCCCCAAACCTGTCAATCCCTGGACCCGAGAAAACAGAAGCTTGCTTTTGCCCCTTGCTTTGAAAAGGCCTGATGCTTAAATGTCAGAGGAAGCTCGATAAAAATTGGAAAAGATTTTCTATGAGTGAAAGATTTAAAAAGGACTCCCCACAGGGCGAGGGCAACACCGCAACCCAAGAGAAAATCGAGGCAAAGCGGCCTCCGCTCTACAAAGTACTGTTACTCAATGACGACTACACCACCATGGAATTCGTCATTCAAGTGCTGCAAAAGTTTTTTAACAAAGCCTACGACGAAGCGACTCAAATCATGCTGCACGTGCATCACAAGGGCAAAGGCGTCTGTGGTTTTTATCCCTTAGAAATCGCGGAGACCAAGATCCTACAAGTGACTCACTACGCCAAGCAAAACGAATATCCCTTGCAATGTACTCTGGAGCAAGCCTGAAGAAAGTTGAGTTCAACACCATGATCAGCAAAGAATTACAAAACACACTCAATACGGCATACCAAGAAGCGCAAAATCGCCGCCATGGCTATCTCACCCTGGAGCACTTGCTCTATGCTCTCTTGCAGCATGAAGAAACCATCAAAATCATCCATGCCTGTGGGGGAAGCATTCAAAACCTGATGAAAGACTTAGAAGCCTTCTTCGAAGACCAACTGCAGACCTTAAATCCAGACGATCCAGAATCTCTACAAGAACTCCATACCTCCTCTGCCGTGCAGCGGGTTTTGCAAAGGGCTTTGTTTCATATTCAAGCTTCGGGGAAGTCCGAAATTACTCCGGCCCACGTCCTGGTGGCTCTCTTTAGCGAAAAGGATTCTCACTCCGTCTACTATCTACAAAAGCAGGGAATTACCCGCCTCGATATCGTCAGCTATATTTCTCACGGCATTCGAAAACTCCCAGCAGAATCCGAGGGAGAAGAAATGCTCGCTACAGAAGAAAATTCAAATAACGAAGCCAGTGGAGAAAATTCTTTAGAAGCCTTCGCCATCAACCTCAATCAAAAAGCCAAAGACGGAAAGATTGACCCACTCATCGGTCGAGAAGCCGAACTAGAGCGCACAGCACAAATCCTCTGTCGTCGAAGAAAAAATAATCCTCTCTTTGTCGGAGAGGCGGGCGTCGGAAAAACCGCTTTGGCCGAAGGATTGGCTCTAAAGATTGTTCAAGGCGAAGTTCCTTCTCCACTGAAAAACGCCACAATCTATTCTCTCGATTTGGGGGCGCTACTCGCTGGCACTAAATTTCGCGGCGACTTCGAACAACGTTTAAAAACCGTGCTGGGAAAAATTCGCAAAGACCCAAACGCCATTCTGTTCATCGACGAAATTCACACCTTGATCGGTGCCGGAGCCACGACCGGGGGCACTCTGGATGCCAGCAATTTGCTCAAACCGGCCCTAAACTCCGGAGAGTTAAAATGCATGGGCTCGACCACTTATCAAGAATACAAACTACTCGAAAAAGACCGGGCCTTGCACCGACGTTTTCAAAAAATCGATATCGAAGAACCTTCTTTGGAGGCGAGCATTAAAATTCTCCAAGGCCTTAAAGAACATTTTGAGCGACATCATCAGGTGC
>DALYDW010000128.1:0-6590 GCA_031972915.1 bacterium | reverse complement strand
GCCCCCAACGATGTGGTCCCACTGAATGTCGCGACGCTTTGCGATTTGACCTTCAATTGTTTAATTCCTCCTGCCGAACCTAATATTCATCCCAATACCGAGGGTTACTCGGTAATCGCCGACGCCTTCCAAGAGGTGATTGATTCCATCGGGGGAATTCCGGCGAACTAACAAAAATAATTTTCTATTTTTCATGGGTAAGGATGAACCCCATGGAATGCGGACTAGATCATAAAAGGCCCTCTTGGATTGACTCCCAGAGGGCCATTTTATTTTCACTCGCAGAAAAAAAATTAGCCGCCGAGTAATCCAGCTTTAAACTCGGCGCTAGGCGGGTGATCTCCAATCCAACATTTGAACAGGGCGTCGGCGAAATCTTTACCGGGGAGCGCGCTGCCTTTGCTAGTTTGATTGAAGGTCACCTGAGTGCCGGTCCCAGGGATGTAAGTAAACGTATAAACATCCCCGTCACGGGCCTTTTCCATATAAGTGCAGAGAGTATCAAATTGAGCCTTGAGTTCTGCCGAAGCATTGGGTGTATTTTTTTCCAAGCCTTCCTTCCATGCGCCACAGATTTGCCCACCGCTGACGGTGCGCATAAATTTCATTGTCAATTGGCGTTCTGTATCCGCACTAAAAATCGACGCCGCATTGTTCATCTTGTTAGGTAGGTACAAGCCTGCCACATAGACGTTGAAGAAGGCTTTGGTTCTTAAGCCCATGCCATTAAGGATTAGATTCTTTCCGCCAACCTGGATTGAGTCGGGCATTGTGATCCCTTCTAACTGGCCTGCTCGGAGTGTTGGGGCAAACAACATCAGAACGGCAAAAATGAGAAGTCGACGCATATTACCTCCCCTTGTTTTTAACACCTGAGGCGAAAGCGCTTTAAGATTACCTTCTGCAACCCAGGTGGAAACCAGTATAGACGATGGCCTTATTCTAAAACCCGGCGGAGAGATTTTCCGCAAAAATGTTATTTTTTTTCGGTTCTACTGTAGGGGATGGATTTTATTGATCGTGAGGTTGGCGCTTTGTCGTTTGCGATGGAGCCAAAAGAGCCCCCCGAACAGCCCCCCAAGGAGCAGGGCTGGCAGCATCATCATGAGCACGATGGAGTAGAAGTAACCGTTTCCATTACTAAATTCACTGCTTGTATAGCAGGAGGGACACGCCCAAAGTGGTGTCGAGACCAGAAGAAGCATGAAAATAAGAAACTCTGGCACGAACAGGATAAGTGGGCGGGGCCATTTTTTTTTCATAGTTCGGCCTTTGCCGCAATGCGGCTTAAAAGTAAACCAGCCCAAACAGAATGGGCCAGAGGGCGACCACGAAAAACCAATAGAGGGCAGTGGGTGTGAAATTCCAAGAAAGGTGAGGAGGCGTACGCTTTGCTTTCAGACATACGGCCACCAGGGCGAGGACTGCCGCGGCTACATGGACTCCATGAGCCCCCACTAAAAGATAGAAGGTTCCTCCATACAAGCTCGAGGAGGTGGTGAGGCCGTAGGAAATCAGTCGAGCCCATTCCAAGCCCTGAATGCCAAGAAAGAGGATCCCTAAAAGCAAAGTGATCCGCAGCCAAAATTTTCCAGATTGGAAGTCAGAACGCTTCCACTGACCTAAGGCTCGAGACAAGGTCCAAGCGCTGGAAAGCAATATCCCGGTATTGAAGAGGGTTACGGCGATGGGCAACCGTGGTTGATCGAGGGGGGGCCAAAGAATGCTACGGTCTTTCAATACGAGAAAGGCGCTGATGAGTCCGGCAAAGAACATGAGCTCGGTAAAAAGAAACAAGAGCATTCCCAATAAGGGGGTGGGGACAAGGGGCTCTTGGGAGACACGAGCATGAACGGGAAGGCTTTTCGGAAACGTCAACACTTGCGCCATAAAAATAAGCTCCTATGCGATGCGGCCGTACACCTTGATGATATCGGGCACCAGCGCCCAAAACAAAATGAGTAGGCAAGCCACTCCGGTCCACAGCGCGACCTTTACCCAGCGAGCCTCCGTTTTTAAGTGCATATAGTAAGAGGCCACCATGTAAGCCTTGAAGGCCGCGATGATGAAGATGGCAATGACCGCGGCCTGTGCGCCGAGCACCTTACCCAAGGCGATGCTGACTCCAACGAGTGCGACCAGAACAGCCCAAATGATGATATAGACTCTTTGTGCCATAAAAAATTCCTAAACATTAGGTGCGAGGTAGAGGAGAGGAAATAAAAAGATCCAAACGAGATCAACGAAATGCCAATAGATGCCGATGGATTCAACGCGTTGTGGATTTTTCTTCAAACCCAACATCACAATGACGATGGTGATCAGTCCAACAACAATGTGCAGCGCGTGGAGCCCGGTCATCAGATAGTAATAAGACCAAAACAAATTGGTGACGGGCGTGAATCCCGCATGAATCTCGTGCTGGTATTCGTAACCCTTGAAGACTAAAAACAACAGGCCCAAGGCTACCGTCGCGGCGAGCAAGTTTTTGGCCTTGGAAAAAAGCCGGTGTTCCGCCGCATGGTGGGCCAACACCATGGTAAGACTGCTTGTCAGTAGCACCATGGTGTTGAGTATGCCGATGGCCTCGTTGGTGTGTTTTGCGGATTCTGCCCAGTCGGCATGATGAAAGCGCGAGAGCAGATAGCAGACGACCAGCCCGCCGAAGATAACGACTTCACCCGCAAGTAACCACCAAATACCCATGCGGTTTGAGGGCACCGAACTAAACTCATAACGTTGGTTTTCTAAGACATTGGAAGCTTCCATGGATAACCTCACGAAACCTTTTGTTGAGGCGCTTCATGTTGGGGAACCCAATCACTATCAACGCCGGGTACGGAATACTCATAGGGGCCGCGGTAGACCACAGGGGCTTGGGCAAAATTGCCGTGGGGGGGCGGGCTATCGGCAACCCATTCGAGGGTATTGCAGTTCCAAGGATTGGCGGAGGCCTTCTTGCCCGAGAACATGCTGTAGAAAAAATTGATGATGAAAGGAATCTGGCCCAACAAGAGCACGACGGTGGCCAAGGTGGCGACGACGTGCATGGGATGGGTGGACTTGAGATTTTCGAACAAAGAGGGGTCGTAGATCCTTCTTTGATGGCCCGCGAGTCCTGCAAAAAACAGGGGGATGAAAATAGCGTTGAAAGAAAGGGCCGTGATCCAAAAATGAATTTTCCCTAAGGTCTCGTTCATCATGCGCCCGAACATTTTGGGAAACCAAAAGTAAATGCCCGAAAACATGGCGAAGAAGGTGATGGGGAACATGGTGTAATGAAAGTGGGCCACAACGAAGTAGGTGTCATGCATGTAAATATCGCTGGCTGAGGCTGCCAAGGGAATTCCCGTGACTCCTCCGATCAAAAATTCAGCCAACATACCCACCGACCACAGCATGGGAGTTTTGAATTCGATAGATCCCTTCCATAGGGTGGCGATGAAGGCGAACACCACGATGGCAAAGGGTACCGAAATCAAAATTGTGGTGACAGAAAAAGCTAAGGCGAGTTTGGGGTTCATTCCGCTGACGAATTGGTGATGGGCCCAAACCACGAAGCTCAGAATACCAGCACCAATGACGGAATAAATAATCGCTTTGTAACCGAAGATGGGTTTTCGCGAAAAGGTTGGAATGACCTCGGTTAACACGCCAAGAGCAGGTAAAAGCAAGACGTATACTTCTGGGTGGCCAAAGAACCAAAAGAGATGCTGCCACAGCAGGGGATCTCCCCCGTCTTGAGGCATGAAAAAACCAGTGCCCAGGGTGCGATCTGCCAATAGCATGAGGGCTCCGGCCACCAGGGGACCTACGGAAAACATGAAGATCAGGTTGGCCGCGTTTTGCATCCACACGAACAGGGGGAGGCGAAAGTAAGTGAGACCCTTGGTTCGAAGGTTCATCGTGGTAGAGAGAATGTTAATTCCGCCCATGAGGACTGCGGCGAATTCGAGGGCGACTGCTACGATCCAGAGGTCTCCGCCCAATTGCACGCCGGTATAGTCCATTCTTCCCGACAGGGGAGGATACACGGTCCAGCCTCCAGCCATGGGGCCGCCGGGAACGAAGAAGGAGGCGACCAAGACCACTGTACTGAGAAAGAAGACCCAAAAAGACATCATGTTGAGACGGGGAAAGGCCATGTCTTCGGCCCCGACCTGAAGCGGCAATACGAAGTTGCCGAATCCACCCAACAACAAGGGCGTGGCGACCCAAAAAATCATGATGGTGCCATGCATGGTGATGAAACCATTGTAACCGTCGGGCCCCATTACTCCGTATCCGGGGATGGGCTCGTTGGGGTAGGCCAGCTGCATACGGAATACGTAGGCCAAGTAACCACCCACCAAGGCCATGACCAAACCCAAGAGCATATACTGTTTTCCGATGGTTTTATGATCGAGGGAAAAAATATATTTTCGAATGAAACTTAATTGATGTGAATGATCGTGGCTCATCAGCTTCCCGTTCCTTTCTTCACTGTTGGGGCGAGGGAGACGTTTCCGGTATTGGGAGTTTGTTGAGCTAACCACGTCTGGTAGTCTTCGGGGCTCAGTACATGGAGTTGGCCTCCCATATTGCCGTGACCCACTCCGCAAATCTCCGCGCAGGCAATTGGATAATCACCTGTCTTTACGGCCTTAAACCAAGCCTTGATGGCCCTGCCGGGGACCGCGTCTTGTTTAAAGCGTAGGTTAGGCATCCAGAAGCTATGCAAGACGTCTTCGGCCTCAATGGTGAGACCGATGGTGGCTCCCACTGGAACATAGAGATGATTAAGAGTCTTGATGTCGTCTTGGGTTCCGAGCTTGCCGTCTCGTCCCGGCTGGGTGAGTTCCCAAATGAATTGCTTTCCGACAACTCGGACCTCTTGATCCACGGGGGGGCGATTGATTTTGATTTCTTTCCAGATCTCCCCTTGTTGTAGATCGAAGTTTAGATCGAATCCGAGGATCAGTAGGGAGGGCACCAAAATCCAGGCTAGGCTCTTCCAGGTATTTCCTGGGACGTAGCTGGCTCTTTGCCCTCTGCGTCGCCGGTAACGAATAATGAAGTAGAGTAGGATTCCTTCGGTGAGAAGAAACCATATTCCGACGATGGTGTAGATGTTGGAGATAACGGCGTCAAAACCTGGGCCGTAGCTGGCTATATTTTCTGGCATCCATTCAATCACGAGAGAACCTCAGTCAAAGGTTAACTGCGGCGACAGTAGGCCGAGCTTGGCTAGAAAAACTTTGACGACGGTCAATGTTTTTAAATTTTCATGGGACTTAGTCGAGATGGGCCGCTTTTTTTAGGGCGGGAAGGTTTTGCAAGAAGATGCTCCTTCCTTCGAATTTAATCCAGCGCCGTTGTTTGAATTCAGAGAGGTGTCGTACGGCGGTTTCTAGGACGGTTCCGGCCAGTTCGGCAATTTCTTGGCGAGTCAAACGGATATTGAGCTTGATGCCGGAGTTTGTGGTTTTACCAAAGGTCTCCGACAAAAGAATAAGAGTTTCGGCAATGCGTTCTGCAGCCGTTTTTTGTGCAAAGATGCGCAACCGTTCTTCGGCGGAGCGTAGATCTTGGCACAACCAGGTCATGATGCGACGCAAGAGTAGCGGTTTGTCGTCCATCAACTCAAAGAGCGTTGGGCGGTCGATAAAGCAGAGTTGGGTGTCTTCTAGGGCTTCGGCACAGGCGGAATATTCTTCCCCCGAGAGCAGGGCCCGATAGCCGATGGCATCGCCCTCTTGGGCAAGTCGGACGATTTGGTCTCGGCCTTCGATGCCGGTTTGATAGACCTTCACTTGTCCACTGGAGATGCAAAATAGGCCTAAGGGTTTAGTTCCTGGGTGAAAGATGTTTTCTCGGCGCTTGTAGTGGCGCAGCTCCTTCTTTTGGGTGAGTCGCCCAAGCTCTTCGCGAGAAAGCCCCTGAAACAAGCTTTTTCCCAAAGAAGGGCAGTGCTCGCAGGGAGTGCCATGGGAAGTTTTAATTGTTTTCATAGGTGGGATTGGCAAGGCGAGCGATACGTTCTTCCAAGGGAGGATGGGAAGCGAAAAGCCGCATCCATCCTCTTCCATGTCCGGAGATCTTTAGTGAGTTGACCGCAGGTTGCTGATGAGGATCGACGATTTCGTAATTGCGCTGCAGAGCTTGAAGGGCTCGGGTCATGGAGCCGCGGCCGGCCAATTGTGCGCCTCCTGCGTCGGCACGAAACTCTCGATATCGGCTAAACCACGCCACAACCAGAGAGCCCAGTATCATAAAGAAAATTTCTAAGACGAAGGAGACCAGGTAGTAAAGGCCGTAGGAAACCCCGCGATCGTCTCGATCAGAGTTGCGCATGGCCTGGGCGACCGCGAAGGCGATTACCCGGGAGAGAAAAAGCACAAAGGCGTTCACGATGCCTTGGAGCAGGGTCATGGTCACCATGTCGCCGTTGGCGATGTGGGCGATTTCGTGTCCCAAGACTCCTTCGACTTCTTGATGATCCATGCGACGCAACAACCCCGTGGAGACTGCTACGAGAGAGCGATTTTTGGTGGGGCCAGTGGCGAAGGCATTCAGTTCGTCAGATGGGTAGATGCCCACTTCGGGCATGG
>DALYDW010000127.1:6370-6661 GCA_031972915.1 bacterium | reverse complement strand
TTCAGTCATGGCTGCGCGCAAGGGCGAGCATGATATTGCGGTAGGAAACATTATCGGTTCTAACCTGTTTAATACGCTGATGGTGGTTGGTGTGGCTGGCGTGTTGCGCCCCATGGTGGTGCCTCACGAGGTGTTTTCTCGGGACATCATGGTGATGGCTTTGGTTACTTTGGCGCTGTTTGCCATGGGATATGATAAACACGGAGAGGGCAAGATTACTCGCCTTAAGGGAGCCTTACTTCTTTTGGTCTATTTGGGATACACCACGTTTTTATGGCTACAGGCCTAATT
>DALYDW010000127.1:340-6360 GCA_031972915.1 bacterium | reverse complement strand
GTACATTCCTACGGGAATCATCAATAGAACAAAACTTCCTCGTAGGGCTGCGCCTCCACCTCTTCCAGCCAATTGACAGCCCAGACTGGGTTGTATGACCTGTGCTTGATTTCTCTGAGTAGAATCGAAGTTGCTCATCAAAAGACTTTCTCTTTACTTGTGTTTACCTTTTCCCGAGTGATTTGAGCCGCCGTGTTTTTCTGATTTTTCCGATCCTTTCGCAAGTTTGGATCCGCCGTTTTGTTTTTTATTTTGCTCTCCAAAGAAAGTGTTTTTCTCTTTTGAGTAAGGTGCGGAACCCCTTCGTTTTGCATTGCCATGCTCATCGTCGTAAGATCTTCTGTCATGATCTTTGTGGTCGTGGTCGTTGTACCAATAGGGGTTCTTGGAATCTTTCCATCCTTTTTGAGAGGGATACCTGTTTTCAGAGTAGGGGTGGCGAAAACTTTCTTCATAAAAATTATGAGCCCCCATTTTTTTTCGTTGGCCTGGAGGAACCCAAAGGCCGTGTTTTTTGGCAATACCTGGAGGTAGCGCGAAGCCTCGTGGATTGGGGTCAAGCAGGACCCGAACCGAATCCATGCCCCTCCATGGAATTTGCGAAATGGTACTGACAGGTACGCCTAAAATATCGCGATAAAAATAAGTGCGGCTGCTTTGCACAAAAAATGGGTCTGTGAAGGCACCCCATCCGGGAGAATAAGAATTGCGATAACGGTCTCCGTAGCGAGGTTCGTTATTGTAAAGAGACTGGGGGGCCATGGAGTAGTTCGAAAGAATATTACCGTAGTTTAATCCTGCTTTTCGAAGCATCCATACCGTTAATGGAGAGGTCTTTGCAGCCTGGGCGATGCGCAATAGCGTAGGTACTTCTTCGGGGGGAGCTTCCATGACCGGATCGACTTCGTCGGGACGAAAACCGTAGGCAGAGCCGTAGGTATTATTGAGTTGGTTTCTGTCGTTAGCCCCCATGTTGACGTTGAGTAAGTTGATGTCTAGCGCATGGGATAGGAGCGGGGTGCATAGGCCTATGCTGAGGATAGTAAGTTTAAGTAGGCGCTTTTTCATCTCGTTTTCTCCTTGGGATGGGTCAAATCTAAAATAAATTGAGTAGGCTTGAGTGGTTCATGGTCAACGAATAACCTAAGACGAAGTCTACAGAGCTAAGTCACATTTTTTTTGTTCTCATTTACTTTCCTTTGGCCTTGCCGACGCCTTTACCCGGGTGACTGTGCGAGGGGCCTCTTGGAGAATTCCAACGAAAATCTTGTCTGGTTGGAGGCTGTTTAGCCTTCCATTGGGGAGGACCATGCCGCTTTGGTTTTTTTTCTATAGACCAAGGTGAAGGCGCTGAAAAGGGGCGATGTCCTGATTGAAAATCAGGTCGTAGAGAGGGAGTCCTTTGGGGGTCGCTGTGGGGCGGTTTGGAGAAACCCCGACTTTCGGGAAAGCTTTGCCATTGATTTAGGGATCGCTGAAGTTGGAGATTAGCGCGTTGTGGATCTTGAGGATGCGGTTGCTCGATGAGCCAATGGATTTGTTCGGGAGCAATATTTTGGTCGAGGGCGCGGTAAAAGTACTGAGTCCAGTATTGTCGGTGCTGAAGATCGTTAGGAGCCCAGCCTCGGGAAAGGGCCTTTTGAGTAAGTTTTCCGGCTTGTTGGTTTTTTTGCCAACTTTGAGCCAGGGCGCTGCGAAGGGCTTGGGGTGGAGCTCCTTTGGCAATGGCCTCGTTGGCTTTTAACAGATAGGGACCTGGTGGATAGCCCTGACTTTGTAAGTATTGAGCATTTTGCAAGACATGGAGCGTTTGTTGTTCATCGAGTGAATGGGCGGAAGATTTTTTTAAGAAACTCGGTAACGCGGGGCCGACCTCAAGGAGTTGTAAGGAACTACTGACCAAGCTCCACAGCTGGCTTTGGGCATAGACAGAGTTCATTGGAAAAAATCCCCAGAGGAGGACCCAAAAAACTCCAAAATATTTTTTTCGATGCTGTTCCATGTTTTCGTTCAAACAAAGCATTAGAGATTAAGCACCGAGTTCTGTTGCCCTAGGCCATCGGGAATACGGGTTTGGCCTGAAACGTCAGGGATAAACTCTTTGCCATCCACTAAAAATCCGTAAGCGTAGCTCCCTGCGGGCAAGGGCATTTCCATGGCAAAGAGGTCATTGGCATACCGGGTTAAATGGGTTTGTTCCCACTGGTTGAAGTCGCCCAATAGGGAAACGGATTTGGCATTGGGAATTTGTATGGCGAAACGTACTCGATATTGGGGGATTGCATTGGGGCCCGCCTCTTGTCCTAACACCTCGGTCTGTGCAGGAAAGGTGGCAATAGGTGCTTGGGGCCATAATCTCCACAAGCCCAGGACAAAGATAAGTGTAGCAAATGTGAGTGTCCAACTCAGACTAGGGAAATGTTTAAAGCTCCAGTTTTTCCAAAATTGGGGTTGCTGAATTTTTGTTAGACAAAGATGAGTGAAATCTTTGTTCAGAGGGGGAGGGCTGAGTTCGCGCCATTGATCGAAGCCTTGCTGTAAAACAGAATTGTCTTCGGACAATAAGGGAATTTTTTCTCCCCATGATTGGATTTCTTCTCTGCTCCATTCTTGTCCAAGAAGATTTTTTAATTCTTGTTCTGTTTCGTTTGAAATCATTCGATGGACTCCGATTGTTTTTTGAGCTGAGTTTTTAACATCTCTAAACCTCGAGCTATGCGCATTTTGAGAGCGCTTTCCTTGATATTAAGAGTTTGGCTCAGCTCGCTAAAACTCAAGTCGTCGAGGTATCTCAGTAAGAGGGCTTCTCGATAGGGAGCAGGTAAATTCATGAGCGTTTTTCTGAGCTGAAGAAAGTAAATCTGTTTTTCTGGAGAGGTCTCATTTTGATTGGGGTATCGCTCAGTGGCGCGTTCGGTGTTCCAGTGCTTTTGTAAGTTTTCTAAATGTTTTCGCTGTCGCCAGTGATCCCGGCATAGGTTAAACGCGATTTGAAATAACCAAGTTGAGAATAGGGCCTCTTGGCGAAAATGCTTCATGTTTTTAAAAGCTCGTACCCAGGTTTCTTGGGCGAGTTCCTCCGCGGTCTCAGGATGACCTAGCCACTGGTAGAGACGCCTATGGATCCAATCTTTGTAATACTCCACTAAGCGAGAAAAACTTTGGGTATCTCCTTGTTGGGCGCGAGCAAGGGCCTCATGTTCCCAGGAGGCGCGTTGTGGAAGACGAAGGGCCAAAGCAAATTCCCATAAACCTCGAGACGAGGCTCGAGGTTTTTTAAGTGTGAGACGAGGCGGCTTTTAAATCGTCACAAAAAAAAAGAAACAGGAAAATTTCCATAAAACACTTTTAAGAAGCGCTTGGGCTGTGCTCCAATGCTTTTTATATTTTAAAGGCTGACATGGGTTTCTCTTCTCAGGACAGTTCCACCGGGGGCTCTGCCCCTTCTCTAGCTCAAAAATCCAAGGTTTTGAGCCAGCCCTCCCTCAACATTTTGCGGCGTTTTTTGGAGGCAGAGCGGCAACATACGCCGATTCTCTTGGCTTCGCTGGTGGTGGGAGTCTTATCCGGCATTGTGGGAGGTTTGTTTCATCGTGGAATGGATGCGGCTTTGAGCTGGCGTGGCGAGTTTTTAGATTGGCTTCGACCTTGGGGAAATTGGGGGTTGATGGCGGTCATGTGTGTTTCTGCGCTTCTGCTGAGCATATCGCTTTTTTTGGTGAGGCATTTTGCTCCGGAAACTTCTGGAAGCGGGGTTCAAGAAATTGAAGGAGTTCTCGATGAGATGAAAGATTTGCGGTGGAGACGAGTGTTACCTGTTAAGTTTTTTGGAGGGCTGTTGGCACTAGCCAGTGGTTTAGTGTTGGGACGTGAGGGGCCGACCATTCAAATGGGCGGCGCCCTGGGAAAAATGTGGGGTGAGCGATCTCATTTACCTAGAGAACATATTTTGACTTTGATCGCCGCGGGTGCTGGGGCCGGATTGTCAGCCGCTTTTAATGCTCCGCTTGCAGGAATTCTTTTTGTCATCGAAGAAATGCGTCCGCAGTTTCGTTACAATTTTTTGTCTGTTCAGGCGGTGTTGATGGCCTGTGCAGCTTCCGATGCCATGGTCCGTGCTTTGACTTCACAAGCCCCGGTGATTTTCATTGATGTGTTTCCAGCTTCTCCTCTGTCAAGTTTATGGAGTTTTATTTTGCTGGGGATTTGCTTCGGCTTTTTCGGATGGGTTTTTAATCATGGCTTGATTCGCACTTTAGATCTGTTTTCAGTTTTACCAACCCAAGTTCGGGATAACACCGGCTTATGGTTAGGAGGATTCTTGGGGGCATTGACTTGGTGGGCACCCGATTTGACGGGTGGAGGTGAAATCGTTTTGGGCCAAGCGATGGCTGGAAAATTTGCCTTACCCACTTTATTGTTTTTTTTCGGGGCCCGTTTTTTAACGACATGGATGAGTTATGGCTCTGGCGCCCCGGGTGGAATTTTTGCTCCCATGTTGGCTTTGGGCACTTTGTTTGGAATTAGTTTCGGAGAGATTTTGCAAATTCATTTTTCTTCGTGGATTCCGGACCCCGGAGTTTTTGCTGTTGCAGGCATGGGGGCCCTATTTAGTGCAACGGTGCGGGCACCACTTACGGGGATCGTTTTGGCAATGGAGATGACGGGTAATTATTCTCAGATACTTCCGCTTATTCTCACTTGCATGAGTGCTACGGTGGTGGCCGAGTGGTTGGGGGTGAGGCCTATTTATACGGTATTACTACAACGAAGTTTGTCGCGGGTTTCTTGAGATGATGGACAGCGCGCCGTGTGCTTGAAGAGTGTCTTGGGTGCTCAGCGCGGAGAGGCTGCCACGTCGCTTCGCTCCTTGCAGCGACAATGACAAGGCTGAGCTTGCTTGCGAAAATCTGGGTGGCTTACCCCCTCACATTGTTGTTTTTCATACGACAGGACTGTCCATTTACGGATAATCCTGTCGTTGAACTACGTAGTACGTCTATAACCTCTTGAACCAATGCAGGCACTAGACTTGGTTTCTGACAAGATTTAGGGTAAGTCTCCAAGAGATGTTCTGAATTTTTTTAAGGGTGAGGGGTCCGCTATGACACTTAGCCGTTTGCATCATGTGGCAATTCAGGTGAAGGACCTCGCTCGGGCTGTCGATTGGTACCAAAAAAAATTTTCTTGTCGGGTACTTTATCAAGACGAGACTTGGGCCATGTTGGAGTTTGAAAATATTCGCCTTGCTTTGGTATTGCCTTCACAACATCCGGCCCATTTGGCGGTGGTGAGTGAACATGCCAAAGATTTTGGCCGATTAATCGAGCATCGGGACGGGGTGCGTTCCGTTTATATCCGTGATTCTGAGGGCAATTCGGTAGAGATTCTCGATGCCCAATCGGTAGAAGATAAGTGACCTCATGAAGTATTTGTTATCCCTTAAAAACTTTCTGATGATTTTTAAGAGTCCTCTGTTTTGGGCCCTGGCGTTGTTTGGCAATGCCTTGCTGCTATTGGGGGCCACCGTCGTTTATTTTCTCGAAAAGGACGCTAATCCTCAAATGGGTTCTTTTCTCGACGCCTTGTGGTGGGGGGTGACGACAATCACCACCGTTGGTTACGGAGATGTGGTCCCTGTTACGCCGTGGGCAAGGTTTGTGGGAATTATTTTGATGTACACGGGAACGGTTTTATTTATTTCTTTTACCAGTTTGGTGGCCACTTCTTGGGTAAGGGTAGCCATCATTCCTTTGGAAAAAGAATTACGTCGTGAGGAAAAAGAAACAGAAAACATCGAAGAGCTATTACGAGAAATCAAGCATCGCTTAGAAGTTTTGGAAAAGCGTTAAAGCCTGTGAACTGTGATTGAAGTTTATATGTGAGTCGAGAATGATGAGAGTTTTCTGATCTTGACCAGACCGGTTCTTAAAGCCATGGATGGTATCTTGCCGAGAAGGAATCAACTTGAATCACGAGATCTACATGAAGAAGGCCATGCGTTTGGCACAACGGGCGGC
>DALYDW010000127.1:0-330 GCA_031972915.1 bacterium | reverse complement strand
TAGGGGCCTTGATCGTAGTTGATGGCAAGGTTGTCGCACGTGCCTTTAACCAACGCGAAAGTAAAACTCGCCCCACCGCGCATGCCGAACTTCTGGCCATTGAGGCCGCAGCTCGTAAACTAAAGCGTTGGCGACTTACCGACGCAAAGCTCTACGTGACCCTAGAGCCCTGTCTTATGTGTTGGGGGGCCATTGTTTTAGCTCGTGTGGCACAGGTTTATTTTGGCGCTTGGGATGCCAAAGCCGGAGTTTGCGGTTCGACTCTTGATCTCAGCAAAGAGCCCCATTGGAACCACCATCCCCAGGTGAGAGGGGGCATACTTCAAGACG
>DALYDW010000126.1:0-6677 GCA_031972915.1 bacterium | reverse complement strand
GTTCTGGCCAAGGTTCTCAAAATTCCTAGAAACGAAATTTGAGGATATTTTATGAAATTAAATACTTTGTCTCCCCGCATCGGCTCAGCTTGGGCTTTGTTGCTATTTTAAAAAACGATATTAAAAAAACTCAAAGCCCGGATTTGGAGTCTCGGCAAGGTCCGCCTCTCTTTAATCCTTGGGTGCTTGAAAAAAACCTGTGGCCGGAAAAAAGACTGTGTTAAGCCTTAAGCCGAGGAGTGTTGTGATGTTGTCCCGTGTTGTGAAAAATCTTCGCGATGCGTATTTAGATTCGAGTTCCCGTTTGGCGATCGAAAAAGCTCCGACGCAAGGCAATGGCGGGGGGCCAGCTCTTGCTTCTGAAGCCGGGGCAAATGTCTTCGAGTCGAGGGGGCTGCATCGCGCTGTTTCCAAGTCAGAATTTCGCGTTGCAGAAAAATTGGGTGGCCTGTGGAAAAACTGGCGTGCGGGACTCTCTTTAAGCGTATCGAGCCTGAGCTTTGGCAAAGTTCGTAAGGGCGCCAGCAGTGCTCGGAGTTTTACAGTACGAAATTCTGGAGATAAAAAAATCGACGTCTCGATCTTTACTCCTTATGGCTTTTCGGCTAGCCCATCTTACTTTTCTCTCTCTCCCCAAGAAACTCGCTACGTTTCGGTCACCTTTGCTCCAAGTTACGAAAAAAATTATTCAGGGTCCATGAGTGTGGGGGGGGGCGCTTCTGTATGGCTCTCGGGAGAAGGTGTTTCTTCCTCTTTTTAAAGCTCCTATTTATTTCTTGTCCCGATTTTTTCCCTTCGGTAACCTAGCCAAATGCCCCATCGAGATTTGCATATTGATTTCAATCATTCCATAGACCCTCAGGGAAAGTGCGGTGTTTCTGAGGAGGATCTCGAAGAAGTTGCGCCGTTCTGGGCTCAGGCTCGTCAGGCCCTATTGGCAATGCACCAAATGGGACAGGTTCAGTTTATGCATTTGCCCTATCTCGATACGGTCATTCAAGAAGTTCAAGAGGGGGCTCAGGCGCTTCGACAAAAATTCGATTCCATGGTGGTATTGGGAATGGGCGGAGCCGCTTTGGGGACGCGGGCTATTCAACAAGCCTGCGGTGACTTGGAGGATACAAAACCTTCCTTAGAGCAAAAAAACGTTGAGGTGTTGGATACCCTGGATCCCGCGGCTGTGGCTGCCTTTCTGACAAAGACCAAGCTCGAGCGCACTGTGTTTAATGTGGTTAGCAAGTCGGGAAATACGGTTGAGACCATGAGTCAGTTTTTGTTTTTTTATGATCTTCTCAAGAAGCGTTTGGGCGAAGAGAAATTCCGCAAACATTTTGTTGTTACCACAGATCCCAGTTCTGGGGCCTTGCGGCGCTTGGTTGAACAGGAGGGGTTGAAGAGTTTCCCCATTCTCAAAGGAGTGGGGAGTCGTTTTTCGGTTTTATCTCCTGTTGGACTCTTGCCTGCGGCTTTTTCGGGAGTTTCCATTCGTGATTTGGTCGCGGGGGCAGCGCATATGGATAAGCGTTGTCGCTTGGCAGATCTTTGGACTAATCCCGCAGCCATGTTGGCTGTTGTTACCTTTTTGCTTCACAAAAAATACGGAAAAAACCAGTGGGTGTTATGGAATTACGCTGAGTCTTTTCACGGGGCTGTTCATTGGTTTTGTCAGCTTTGGGCGGAGAGTTTGGCGAAGCGCGTGGATACCCAGGGAAATGTTGTGTTCTCCGGAGTAACTCCTTTACCTGCTCAGGGGCCCCGAGACCAGCATTCACAGATGCAACTGTATACTGAAGGCCCTCGCGATAAGATGGTGATGTTTATTCAGCAAGACCGTGTGGAGCAGGATTTTATCGTGCCTCCTTTGTTTCAAGATTTGGAAAGTTTGCATTATCTGGGAGGAAAAAGTTTTAGCGAAATCCTACTTGCTGAAATCTTAGCGACAGAGCAAGCCTTGAAAGAGACTGGGACGCCCAGTTGTAAATTGTATCTTTACGGTAGTGATGCCTATACCTTGGGGCAATTTTTTTACTTGATGCAGGTAACAACGGCTTACGTAGGTGCCCTGATGAATGTAAATCCCTACGATCAGCCGGGTGTGGAGTTGGGAAAAAAATATCTCTATGGAAAATTAGGGCGCATTGGCTTTGAAAGCCACGGTGGCGTGTTGGCGCGAAAAATTAAAGAAAAACGTTATATCGTTTGAGACGAACGTTTTTTATCCCCACCAAATACTACGGCGCTGCTTTAAACCTTCGGTGACCATTTCTTGAATTTTTGACCTGACTTGCTCACTAAGTTGGTGGATGGCTAATTCATCTTCTAAAATTTTAGGATTATAATCTTCGAGATGAATTGGTTTTCCGAAGTAAAGACTCCATTTGCTTGGAAAGGGGATCAAACCTAAGGGGCCCAACCAAGGAAGGGTGGGAGTGAAGGGGACGTAGGGAATTCCTAAAGGTTTTGCGAGCAAGGTTGACTTGTAAAGGATCGGGTGAATTTCTTCTGCGCCGATGACGGCCACGGGAATGATGGGACTTCGGGTTTTAATGGCGAGGCGTACAAAGCCCCCGCGACCGAAGCGTTGTAGGTGATAACGCTGGGAGTAATATTTTCCGATGCCTTTCACTCCTTCGGGAAAGACAGCGACGAGATGGTCTTGATTTAAAAGTTTTTCAGCATTTTCTGCGCTGGCGCGGACTCCTCCGAGACGATACATGGCGCTGCCGATGAAGGGGAGATAGTAGACAAAGTCTTCCACCAAAAACCGCACGTCTCGCTGTGCGGTGTGATCACAGGAGACGGCCATTCGGATCATTGAACCATCGTAGGCCAAGGTTCCCGAGTGGTTGGAGACTAAGAGGGCACGACCCTGGGATGGGATGTTTTCTAATCCCACCGGGGTGATGCGCCAATATTTGTAATAAAGAAAATCAAAGAGTGGTTTGATCTTGAGTTCAAATTGGGGATCCCTGCCGAAGGGATCAAACTCTTCTGCCAATAATTTTTCGTAATCTTGCTGAGAGCCATAAGAAAAAGGACTCAAGGCGGAGAGAAAATTCTTGAGGCGGGACCACCAGGAGTTTTCTGGCTCGGAGTTTTCTTGGGCTTGATTCAAGGTTTTGGTCAAATCGCTAATTTGTTTATCTAGGCTTTCTTTCAAGGCATCGATGGCTTCGTGAAGTTCTAAGGACCTTGTTCGTTGATTTTTTCGTTTTGATGAAAAGCTAGATTCGAGTTGGTCTAGACTTTGATGAATTTTATCTTCAAGTTTTTGCAGTCGGTGGGCGACATTTTGTAAGTCAATCAGCTTTTCGGCGGAGATAGGCTCCTGTCTTTCTTCTGAAGGGTGTAAAATTCTCAGGTGTGATGGGGTAGATTTTTTTTGGGTCATGATGACAACTCCGCTACTTTAGGTGGGGTTTTGTTGAGGCGTACCTCGCGAAGACGTTCCGCGCCCACGAAATCTAAAAGAGCATCTTTACACGAATAGCGCGGCCGAAATCCCATTTTGGTCTCCGCTTGGGTAATATCAACTACGGCAAGATATTTGAGATAGTTCAAAAGATGGGCCGGTGCAGGGGAGATGTTTAAGTACCACAGGGTTTGGACAAAAGTTTTTAGCCCTAGCATGGGTAAAGGGAGATTGATTTTTCCCATCAGTTGAATGGCCTTGGAAAGTGGAATGACACCTCGACTGGCTAAGTTGAAAATTCCCGGAAAGTCTTCCAATACAGAACGCTGAAAGGCCTCTTGGAAGTCTTTTTCGTGGATGAACTGAACCAGGGGGTCATAGCCCAAGACGGTAGGGACAAAGCTTCGGGCTAGATAGCGAGTTTTGAAACTGGAGATGGTAGGGCCCAACAGGGTGGTGGGGCGCAATAGGGTGACGACGGCTTGAGGATGTTTTTGCGCGTATTGTAAAAAACGGTTTTCTGCGTCGATCTTGTCTCCCAAAAACTTAGAGAGTTGTCCGCCGCGGACGGAGTGACGCTCGGTGAGATAATTGGGATTACTGGGAAAGGCTCCGTAGACATCGGCAGTGGAGGTGAGAATAAGTTTGCGCACTTTGGCGTGGGAAGCGGCGTTGCATAGATACATACTGCCGACTGAGATTAATTCGTGAGTCCGCGCCAGATCATGCGGGGGTGTGATGGGTAAGGCCGTATGAACGAGTGTGTCGACTTTTTCTTTTTTGAAAATTTCCGCTAATTTGACGTCGACTAAAGTTTCGGTGAGGTCGATAGGATAGAATTTTGCCTTTTTTAGCGGAAAGGGAGGTTTTTTAGGATTAAGAAAAATAATTTTTTCAAAATCACCTCCTTGGTCTAGCCATTGTAAAAGATGAAGCCCTTTATAGCCGCCTCCAGTAATCGCGATAGGGCCATGATGTTTGGGTGGAGCTTTTTTTCTTTGGGAAACCGCCATAGACCTGCACCCCCTGGGCGAAAGTTTTTTGGCTTTACCCTAGCACGATTTATTGGATTGCAGAGAGTCTAAACTCGAATGGCCGTGGCCTGACGGTCGTCTTGAAACCCCCCGGCAACCTTGAAGGTATTGGCTCCGCCCAAAACCCGAGGCACGTAGTCTTGAGTTTCGCGAAAAGGAGGAATGCCGGCGTGCTTTTTGACGTTGCCGGGACCCGCATTGTAAGCGGCTACTGCGTGGTCGACGCGGCCGAACATATCGAGCATTTGGCGCAGATACTTGGCGCCCCCATCGATATTTTGCCCAGGATGGAAGGCGTTACTGACACCAAGGTTTTTTGCGGTTTCGGGCATGAGCTGCATCAGGCCCATGGCTCCGCAGTGGCTCACCGCTCGGGGATTACCCCGAGATTCTTGCCAGATAACTCCGGCGATGAGTTCTTCGGGGAGATTGTAACGAACGGCAGCGGCGCGAATATGGGCCTTGTAGGGCTCGAGGGCTCTTTGCATGCGACTTGAATTGCTGCTGTTTAAGGTGCTCGGCATCAAGCCCGGATCTTGGACCGCAGTCATTGAGGCTGAGGCGACGGGAGCGGAAATCTTTTGATGGGCAGGAGTCTTTGGGGAGCCGCTTTGGAAAGACTGTGTGTTTTCTTGGGAAACTTGCTGGGGCTTTTGATAGTCGAAGAGCATTTTTTTAATCGGATCGTTTTGCCCTCCAACGATATCGTCGGTTTTGCTGATTTTATTTTCTGTCTTGGCGGGATCGGAACCCTTCTGTAGGTCGTTTTCGTTGAGTTTTTTCGAAAAGTCCCTGGCCTCGAGATACCGTTGGCGGTACTCCAAGTACTTATTGCGTACGAAGCGATTTTTTCCGACGGAAATCCCCATACTCAAAACCTCTCCTGAGACAATTATCGCCTCCTAAACCCCAAGAATTGCTTTTGCTTTGCTCTTTTTTTATCAGAGCGGTTTTTCTGGGAATCCGAGAGGGTCACTTGCCCTAAATCTCGGGGCGGTGTAGCATAAACCCATGATGTTCCTTAAGAATTATTATGTCAATAGCAGCAATCGGGTAGATATTCATGTCATTACCCACGATGTCAAGCGGGCGATTCGAGAATCGGGAGTTGCCAATGGTCTAGTAACTGTCTTAATTCCGGGGGCCACGGCAGGGATCGCTCTTTTGGAAAATGACCCCAAGTTGCACCAGGAGTACCGTGATTGGGTTTTGGCCCAAGTTCCGCTCAGTGTTGGGACCAGACCGCAACGCCCTTCGGGGACGGGAAGAAACTCTGCTCACTTGCAAGCTGCTTTGGTGGGACTTCAGTTGTCTTTACCGGTGCAGCAGGGGGCATTAAAAATCGGTCCGTGGCAGGAGGTGGTTTTGCTAGATTTTGACGATAAAGTGGGGCGAAGAGAAATAAGTATTCAGATTTTAGACGTGGAGTTCGATGGCGGAGAGTGATCTATGCCCCCCCTCAATTCCCCCAATTCGAATTCTCAATTTAGATCTTTGCTGTTCGGTTTTCACCGTAAGGATTTTCATTCCTTGGGCGCCTTTGTGCGTTCTCGTTTTTTTTCTTGGTTGTTGTTTCTTCTTTTAGTGACGATCCTGTCTTTTATTCTCAGTTTTCAAGTTCAGATTTTGCCCTCCAATATTCAGGTTGGACGAATTGCTCCCAAGAGCATCAAGGCTGACCGAAATTATGAAATTGTGGATTCTCAGGCGACCAAGGCCAATCGGGAGGCTGCTTACGCCAATGTATTGCCAGTCTACGATTTCGATGGAGCTTTTTTCCAAGAAACAAAGGATAAAATTACAGAAGCCTTTCGTGGAGCTAGGTTAGTGGTTCAAGATAAAGAAAATCTTGAAGAAGCTTCCCAGGTCTTTCAGTCGTCGTTGGGGGTAAGTCTCAAGCCCGCCTTGCTTGCCGATTTGGAGAAAGACCAATACTCCGAGGCCACGGAGCGCGAAGTGCAAAAACTGGTGGCAGGAATCCTGTCCCATCCGATTTTAGCGACTCGAAGTCTGCTTCCTTATGAGCCGGGACGGGGTATTTTGTTGCGTGATCTCAAGGCTCAAGAGGTAGAAAACGAGCGGAGTTTGCAAAACTTAGACGAAATAGAGTCTTTGGAGGAGGTACAGAGTCGCCTATCCCAATTGGCCTCTCGTCGTGATCCCAAGTCTGAGAGTTTCTTGAGTCCAGCCCAAATGGGTGCGCTGGTTTCTGCCGTGGTGGTACCCAATAC
>DALYDW010000125.1:0-6687 GCA_031972915.1 bacterium | reverse complement strand
ATGGGTGTATGAAAACTTTTCCGGGTAAGAAAGCGGGGGCGAGGTGTACCTTGTGTAGCCTCCTCGCCCTCATCATGATCACTTTCAGTCTAAGAGCAGAAGCTGTGCCGCAACAATGCGGCACCACGCCTGCCGATGTTTACCTAATGCTCGATCGCACCGGCAGTGTTTCCAGTACCAGTCGAAACTTAGAACGAGATGCGGCGAAAAACTTGGTCGATCTTTTGCTCTCGGTTCCCAACAATCGAGTGGCCGTCGGTCGATTTGGCGATCAAAACGACGGAGGCACAGAAGCAGAAACGCTGCATAATCTAAGCAACAACGCCAGCACCCTAAAGAATGCGATTCAAAACGGCATGAGTAGTGCTAGTGCTGTCGGAACTAATTTGGAAGATGCCGTGGAAGTAGCTCGCCAGGAATTCACCACTAACGGAAACGCCGCCTCTCAAAAAATTTATATTATTCTTTCCGACGGCGATACTAATGAAGCGGATACCTGTGCCGAAAATACTGCAGAAGGTGATGATTGCATCGTCGGGAGTGATGCCGCCGCTCTCGATGCCGCCGAAGAATTGAAGGCGACTGGGGCCCGTATCATCACCATCGCCTTCGATGCTTCAGGTGGCGGGGCAGACGAGCAAAACCGCGCCTTATTAGCCTCCATGGCCTCTCAACCTTCCAGCGACAGCACGGGAACAGGCGCCGTCACCGTCGCCGAACAAACTCAAGAAAATAATGACGGTGATGATTTTTACATTTCTCCCACAGGAGAAGAGCTAACAGAAATCTTCAAATCCATAGGAAATCAGATTCTTTGTAACGATCAGGTTTCCTGTACCGTCGACACCTGCGTCGAAGGAGTCTGTCAATTTAGTCCAAATGACTCCAAATGCGACGATAACGACGCTTGCACTGCCGATAGTTGTAGCCCCACGGGTTGCTTGAACGAGCCGATTAGTGGCTGCACCTCATGTACAATAGAAAACGCTGCCGTAGTTTGTAATGACGGCAATCCTTGCACCGACGACATATGCGGAACAGGAAACACCTGTGCCCATATACCCAATGTGCAAAACAGCTGCGATGATGGAATGTTTTGCAACGGCACAGAAAGTTGTGATGCTAATGGGCAATGCAACTCCACCGGAAACCCCTGTAGTAACGGTGGCGTTTGTAACAACGTATGCGACGAAGAAGCTAACAACTGTAGCACGGGCGCCAATGGCATGACTTGCGACGACGGAGACGAAGAAGAATGTACCAGCGGCCAATGTCTCAATGGCCAGTGCCAGGCTATGAACAATGAATCTTCCTGTAGCGATGGAAATCTCTGCACTACGGGCGATTCCTGCGAGGGAGGCACCTGTTCCGGCACCTCCGTAGTTTGCCCAAAAGATGACCTAGAGTGCACCGTCAGTAGTTGCGATCCCGAAACCGGGGAATGCGTCGTAGACGACAGCGGTTGCGAATGTGCCGTTGCCTCCGATTGTCCCGACGATAACAATCCTTGCACGGGAAAAATCTGTAATTCTTCCACACGTTCTTGCGAATATCCGCCCTTGTCGGAAACCACCTTATGTAGCGACGGATTATTCTGCAACGGGGAAGAGTTCTGTGATGGCAACGGTTCTTGCCAAGCAGGAACCAATCCCTGCGAAGGACAGGCAGAATGCGCCAATCAATGTAATGAAGAACTGAATACCTGTTACGTCACGGCTGGAACCGCCTGTAAGGACGATGGCAATCCCTGTACGGATAACCAATGCAATGACGCCGGAGCCTGCGTGGCCGTTCCCAATCAAGCCGACTGTAACGATGGTGATCTCTGCACCCTAGGCGATGTCTGTTCGGGTGGAGAATGCCAATCGGGTTCACCCAAAGACTGTGAAGATAATAGGGAATGCACAACCCATAGTTGCGATGGAGAAACCGGAACCTGTCTGACCGACAATTCAAGTTGCGAATGCAATAGCGATGCCGATTGCGAGGATGGCAACCCTTGTACCGCTGAATCCTGTGAAATGGATTCGGGCACTTGCGTGCAAAAGGTTCTCGAGGGAAGCAGTTGTGACGACGGGGATCCCTGCACCGAACCCGATCAATGCAACGCGGAAGGCGGATGTTCGGGCAGCGTCAAGAGCTGTGACGATGAAAGCTCTTGCACCAACGATAGTTGCGACGCGGAAACCGGCAATTGCCAAAACCTAGATAACGGCAGTTGCGAACCTCCGCCCGCCTGTCCCGACGGTGACGCCGATTTAGACGGCGTCTGCGATGGCGATGACAATTGCCCACTTACCGCTAATAGCGACCAAGTAGATACCGACAACGATGGCGAAGGCGATGTCTGCGACGACAGCTCTGGAGGCGGTCAAGAGCCTCCTCCAGCAAGCCCCACGCCACCCAATAATCCCAATATTTTGGAGGGATCGGGAGCCATCGGCTGTTCCTTGAATACAGAATCCACGTCGGCAACGGTCGCCCCTTGGGCCGGGATGCTGGTCCTCGGCTTGGGGCTGATCTCTTGGCGTAAGGTACAAATGCGACGAATTCGCACGAAAGAAAAATAAGAGGACTTGAGTCCCCAAAAGGGAGTTCTCATTCTTTCAAAAACCCATCGGCCCCGCCATTTCTGTGGCGGGGCCTCCTTTTTTTCTAAGAATTTCAACATTATTTTATCTAAAAAAATGGCACTGTTATTGCTTGGTATTTCTCAATGGGGGGGTCGCCATCAAAGATGAAAAGGCCCGTGCACTTAAGCGGAGATGATGAGGTTATGGGATCCCTGCTCAGCATTAAAAGACTTTTTGAACAGTATCGCTTGCCCTACGATGGGGCGGCCGAGACACAAGAAAGTCCATCCAAAACAAAGCGCCACTTTCGTTCTCAAAAAGAACAAGACGAGTACAGCTGCCCGAAAACCACGCCTGCCACCACCTTCTCCTGTTCTAAAAACCCCCTGACACGAGACTATCTCACTCGGCAAATTCGCTACCACCGCCCCAACGACGTCCCTCCCTTAAAAGACTTAACTTCAATTGCTTGGCCAGTGGTGCAGGGGCTTTCACTGTACGTGATCCATTTGGAAGTGCCCGAAGACAGCTTCTCTCCCCATGATTTACGAGACCTAATCACGACTATTCGGGATCTCAATACTCTGATTCCCCATGCCCCGCTGACTCGTTTCACTTGGTCCTCAGCCCTAAAGCCTGAATACCGAGTCAAAACCCAAGAGATTGTTTTGAGTCAATTTCCTGATTCACCCGAGGGGAGTTTTCTTTTTGAAAACGAAGCAAACTTAGTTCACGAAATGATGCACGGGATCTATCGAAAGCTAAAGATTGCCCAAGATCCTCGATGGAAATGCCTCTATTGGTTTTCTCTTGCCGATAAAAGCTACGAAATCGTCGACGATTCTAATTTCTTATGGGGATCCTCCGATATCATGGGACACCCATTCGAGGATCCCGACGAACTATTTGCCTCGGCTGGATACGCCTACAGGCAGAGCCCCGATCTTCTTCGAGATTTTATTCTCAACGAAAACACTCCCGATGCGCTCAAACTCTTTGGCAAATTGGTGTGGTGCTATTTTCGTGATGAGATCTTCTCTGGACAGGTTTTTACCAAAAATGGCGAAGACCCCTTTGCACAAGAATCCTTTGGTGAACTTTGGATCCAGCAACTTTCTTCAACCCCCCTATCCCCCATCGTTCCCTTGATAGAAAGCTCTCAAAACGACGACGAGCTTGTTAAAGGAATTGCCGGGCAAGTCTTGATTCAAGACTTCAATCTTCCCTTGGACGAATACGGAGCCACTGCACTTTTGAGCCTCGTGCAAAATAAATCTTCTGACGACCTGAAAGCACTCGCTCCCCTAAAACCTCAGATTTTGGAGGCCTTGAACAGAAAAGCCCATTCATCGCTAGAAGCGGTCGAGGAAAAAGTTGGAATCCATTTAGAGTCGTCTTTTTCTCAGGAAAACAATCTTCCTGATGAAATCCACAATGAAAAACTTTTAGACGCTCTGGCCTCGCTGTATAACGATTCAAAAACAAAAGACCCAAACCTTGCCATCACCGCCCTGAGTCTTCTCACCGCTTTTTCTAAAGGTAATTCACAAGAAGGGCGTCGTGCCCATTTGTTGGTACAGGTGGCCAGCGACCCGTCCATTAGCCTCAGAGTCCGAGCTCAGGCGCTGATCTATCTAAAAAATCTTCAGTGGAAAGGCTATCACGAGGCCATCCGAGATCAAATGTATCGTTTGGCTGAAAGTCGAGCTTGGGGCATTCGTATGCACGCCCTCCACAACCTCTACGAGGTGGCTTGGAAAAGCGCCCCCGAACAACAAAAACTCCTCGAAATTATCGAAAGCCATTTAAAAGATCCCGAAGACGAAGTGGCGAGACACGCTTTTACAGTTTCTAGCATCATCGCCCAGCAAAGCGACCACCCCTTGGCAACGCAAGCCCAAGCCTGTCTCGACAAAGCTCTCGAGACCCAATGGGAAAATTTAAAGAGCTCTTCACCCCACAAACTCAAACAAGCTTTAAGCTGGCTGTCCCTCGCGCCTCGCAACACAGAAGCAGAAATTGATATTTTTTTTAAAGCAGTAACAAGCGCCTTAAATCATCGATCCGCCGAAGTCCGTGAGGCTGCCCGGAGCGCGCTTTATCAATCCGATTGGGGCCACCGAGAAACGGAGGCGCAAGCACAGATCAACAAACTTGCAGATTAATGTACTGGTCGCAAAAGTTGTCGGTGCTTAGCATCAAAAAAATCCCGGTTTGCTCAGCGAACCGCGATTTTGCCTTTTTGAACCTTATCCAAATAAATATTTCTTTTAAGCCGACTCAACTGATCGAGAATAAGCTTGCCGTCCATGTGATCGATTTCGTGCTGAATAGCAACCGCTAGAAGATCCTCTCCTGTCAGAGATTGAGGCTTGGCCTCATGATCGAGAAACTCGATGCTCACTTTTTGAAAGCGCTTCACCGGAACCACCAAATCGGGACAACTCAAACAACCCTCCTCCCAAATCACCGAACCTGCTTGCAAAGTAAACCGAGGGTTGATGACCACGCGCGGGTCACGCTGAATCACTTCGCCTTCTTCGATACCAATATCCATCACCATCACCCGTTTTAAAACTCCAACCTGGGCCGCCGCCAAACCGATGCCCGGTGCCTGATACATGGTGACAAACATATCTTCGATTAAACGTTGAAAATCAGGCGTGGTGATTTCTTCATGCGATACTTTTTGAGAAAGCTCGCGCAAACGTTTGTCGGGATAAATAAGAATGGGAAGTGCTGCTGCCATATTGGTTTTAACTAATACCAAAAGGCCCTCTCTGGAAAAGAGGAAAAAACTATTTTAGTCATTGTTATCTCGGCAAGAAGACATCCCGCAACGCGATTTATCAAGCCACATTAAAAAAATAATCCACAACTTCTCGAACTTGCGCGGCCCAGGCGGGATTTTCTTGGTAGTCTTCTTCGGTGACGATCCAGAGACCCAAGGTTTTTTCGAGAGAAGCTCCCGTTTTTTTTTCTTCGTAAGGGATTTTCTCGGCATCTAAAAGTTCTTTCAATCGGGGCAAACTGGAGTGAGTGACCAGAACACATCCCAAAGCCTCTAACTCACGCATCTCGTCGATGAACTGGCGAATCTTTGGATTGAGGGTCATAGCTAATCTTCCTCCGCCTGGCGGGTGACGTACTCTTTCATGAATTCGGAGAGCAAGTCAGGCAAACGTCGAGGGTCCGTTTCGGTGAGATAAACTGGGAAATTATCGCGAACCGTTTGCATACCTTCACCGATGCCGATGCCCACGACAATAACCCCATGCTTGGCGGCCTCTTCGCACAGGGAACGAATATTGCGGCCTTCCTTATGCGTTTCCTCGCCATCGGTGAGCACGAATAAAAACTCCACGGCTCGGGGGTCGCGTTTGCGCTCTGTGATGATGCGATCCAGAGAACCCCAAATACCGTCCCGAATATTGGTGCCGCCCTGTCCCCAATTATTGGTGACAAAGTAATTAAAAAGATCATTGCGTTGCTGGACTGTCTTTAAATTTTTCTCGAAGCCCTTGAGAGGAATGTAGCCATCATTAAAGGCGTCGAGACTGTAGGGTAACTCGAGACGCTCAAACACATCCACGAACATGGCCGCCATGCCCAAGCCACCCTGCTCCCGTTCGGAATGTTCGGCCATGCTGCCACTGGCGTCTAAGAGCAGGCTAAAGCGATAGTCCTTTGCCGTGGGCTCCACCTTACGTTTAAACACCTTGAGGTTTTGTTGCAGCCCCTCAATGGCCTTCAAAGCGCGGCGAATGTCGATCTTGGGGCCGCTATAAAAATAGCCATCGTATTCAAAATCGCTATTGGGCTTTAACAACTGGTCAAAAACTTGAAAAACTCGCTTGGGTAAATCACGCAAGGCGGCCAGATGTTTTCCATAGCTTTGACCGGCCAGTTGTCGATTGCGACGTCGCTGATCTTGCCGAGCCTGCGCCATATGTTCGCCGACGCTCCCCGGTTTTTCTTTTGAGCTGGGGCCCTCGGTAGACTTGGGAGACGCTTCTTTCTCTTGGTCGCCCTCTTTGCCATAAATTTCGCGAGCCTTCTGCTGAGGATCTTCTCCATGCACCTTGGGGGCGTGTTGATCGGCAATCTGCTTCGC
>DALYDW010000124.1:6390-6869 GCA_031972915.1 bacterium | reverse complement strand
ACCTGTGACCTCTGCCTTGTAAGGGCAGCGCTCTAACCAGCTGAGCTATTCGCCCTGGGCCAATCCTCAAGGGACTTGGCCTTGCCAAGGAGCCATGAAAAGGTCAAAGAAAAAATCAGACATTTTTCTGATTTTATCGAGTGGGTGCGGGAGGGGACTAGGTTGTTTGTTTATCAAGAGAGGGCCTTTGCAGGTTTTGCAGACCTAGAGTGAAAAATATCTTTCGTCATAACCTTCCTCATGAGGGTTTCGAAAAAAAACTTTGGAGATGGGTAGATCTATGGAAAGAAGACAAAAAGGAGTTTGTTTATGAACTGGAAAGGGAAAACTCTCATCATTACCGGAAGTAGTCGTGGAATTGGTCGTGCTATGGCCCTACGCTTCGCACGGGAGGGAGCTAATTTAGTCATTGCGGCCAAGTCCGTGAGCGAAGGAAAGTTACCCGGAACGATTTACTCCGTAGCCGAAGAGGTTGAAGC
>DALYDW010000124.1:0-6283 GCA_031972915.1 bacterium | reverse complement strand
ACCTTGGCGACCTTTGGTCGTATCGACGGCTTAATCAATAACGCGGGGGCCATTTCTTTGACTCCTTTGGAAATGACTCCCATGAAGAAACTCGATTTGATGATGAGTCTTAATGTGCGGGCGGTTTTATGTTGCTCTCACTATTGCATTCCCCACCTCAAGTCAGCGGGTGGGGGACATATTCTTAACCTTTCCCCACCGATCAATATGGATCCCAAGTGGTTTAAGAGCCATGTGGCCTATTCGATCTCCAAGTACGGCATGAGCATGGCGACCTTGGGCTTGGCGGAAGAACTTCGCGGGGCCCACGTTGCTGTTAATTCTTTGTGGCCGCAAAAACTCATTTGGACCGCGGCAACGGGCATGCTCTTTGGTGAATCCGGCCAAAAAATTTGCCGAGGCCCTGAGATCATGGCCGATGCCGCCTACGAAATTTTGAGTAGCGACCCCACACAACTCACAGGACAACTTCTTCTCGATGAGCCCTTTTTGCGCGAGCGCGGCTATACAGATTTTACCCGATATTTAGAGGATCCCGAGGCGCAGCCCGGTTCTGATTTGTTTGTCGATTAAGCGCCGCGAAGCTCTCGAGTGGTGTGTGGGCTTGTGTTGACCTTACGGTTTGGCTTCGAACTCCGAAACCTCGCCCTTAAATGCAGACAACATGGGAATGGCGCCAAAGAGTCCTGCCTGATTGCCCAATTGGGCTCGGCGAATGTCCACGAGTTTGGCGGTGTGTTCGTAGAGTCTTCGGGGCAGTTCGGCGAAGCAGGCTGGCGCGAAGGCCTCCCAGGCGCCTGAAAGACCACCTCCCACGATAAAACGAAAGATTCCCAAGATATGAGCCAGGTTGCTGATTCCACAGGCTAGGGCCTGGCCGAAGTCTTCCCAGATTTTTTGTGCGGTTTCATTGCCCTGTTGTGCCCATCGAAACAGTTCTTCGGGAAGATGGGGCGATTGGACATCCCAGGGATCAATCAGAGAGCAGTCTTCTTTTTCTTGGCATTGCAGGTGGAGACCGCTGAGGGAGGTCAGAGTCTCCAGGGTGCCGGGAATGCCAAGGGCTCCGGCTTTTCCATGTCGTTCTAGGGTCATGTGCCCGAACTCTCCCGCAAAACCCAGTGGGCCATGAAAGATTTGCCGATGGATGACGATAGCTCCACCGACACCCGTTCCCAAGGTGAGCATGATAAAGTCGGGCCAGTCGCGGCCTGCTCCGAGGTAGGCCTCTCCCAAGGCCGCCTTGTTGGCGTCGTTTTCTAAACGAACCCTAAAGGGTAGACGGGCGCTCAGTTGGGCCTGCAGTGGAATGTCTTTCCATTGGGGAAAATGCGGAGACTGCCGAAGGATGCCGTGAGGCCATTCGAGTAGTCCGGGAACTCCCAAGGCCATGCCGGAAATCGGGCCCCAGCGATGGGCTAATTCTAGACAGAGTTCGGCAAGTCGTGACGCCAGGGTTTCACCCGCTTGGAAGGCCTGGCTTGAAATCTGGGTTTCATGGAGTAAATGACCTGGCGTCGCTAAAATACCCACCTTGAGAAAGGTGCCTCCCATATCGAGAGAAATAAATCGGGTTTCATCTTGGAGAAGGTTTGTTTTGGAGTTGTGTTGCACTTGGAAAATTCCTTTGCGGTACGGCGGAACGTATAATAAGTCCCCCATCCTAAGAAAGGAAGTACCATGCCCATCCAATTTGGGACCGATGGATGGCGAGCGGTAGTGGGGGATGCTTATACCTACGAGAATATCCGAAAGGTGTTGCAGGCCTTTTGTGATTTACACCGCTTAGCCCCCGAAAAAAAAGTTTTCTTGGGTTACGATCGTCGTTTTTCAGGGAAGCATTTTGCTCAGATCGCCGCCGAGGTACTCTTAGGCAACGGTTTTTCTGTAGACTTGTCCCAAAGTTTTTCTCCCACTCCGTGCATCTCTTGGATGACCAAGCAAAAAAAGGCCTTGGCTGGCATCATCATTACGGCCAGCCATAATCCTTTCCAGTGGAACGGTATTAAATTTAAAGAGAGTTACGGTGGAAGCGCGTCTCCCGAGTACACTGCGCGAATAGAATCACAGATTTTAGAAAACGAAAAACAGTCTCGGCAGCCCCTGTGTCTTTCTCTGGAGGAAGGAAAAAAAAACGGCCAGCTGAAGTTTTTTGATCCGACTTCGGCCTATCTCAAGCATCTCGAAAAAATGATCGATGGAGATTCTATTCGTCGTAGTGGGCTTAAAGTTGTAGTGGATCCCATTCATGGAGCCGCTTGCGGTTTTTTTCCAAAACTGTTGGGAGAACAGGTTATTGAAATTCGGGGTGAAGAAAATCCATGCTTTGGAGGAGTCAATCCCGAACCCATTGCCGCTAATTTACGACACGCCTCAGAGTGTGTGGTGCAAAAAAAGGCTAAGCTGGGCTTGGCCCTTGATGGGGATGCCGATCGTATTGGAGCCCTTGACGAACAAGGGCGCTATATCAATTCTCACGAAATTTTCGCCTTGATTTTAAAACACCTTCTGGAAGTGCGGGGTTGGCGCGGTCCGGTGGTTAAAAGCGTGAGTACGACGGGGATGATCGATCGTTTGGCTAAACAGCATCATTTACCTCTGATTGAAACCCCCATTGGCTTTAAATACATCTGTCAGGAGATGCGTCAGCATAAGGCCCTGATGGGGGGTGAAGAATCCGGTGGTTTGGGAATTTCCCGTCACGTTCTCGAGCGCGATGGTATTTTGATGGGGTTGTTGCTTTTAGAGATTGTCGCTCATCATCGTAAGCCGGTTTCGAAGATCTTGGCGGATTTACAAAAAGACTTGGGGCCGTTTTATTTTCAGCGCGAGGATTTGCATTTGCCCATGTCGCTCATTCATGGGGTTCGCGAAGCTTTGCGTCAAGGCCTGCAACCGGAGACCGGTCGTCTTAAAATTAAAGATAAAAATTTTCGTGATGGATTTAAATTTATTTTCGAGGACGAAAGTTGGCTCTTGATTCGGCCTTCGGGTACAGAACCTCTGTTGCGGGTCTATGCGGAAGCTCCTTCCCTAGCCAAAACCCAAAAATTGATTCGTCTCGGGGTCGGTTTTGTTCGATCGCTTTGAGAGATTTCTGTAAGGACGAGTGCTCATGGATTGGAAATTTTCCGAAGCCGACCTCAAGCAGATTGAGCGCTTGGGTTTGAGTCGGGGCGATTTGTTGCGGCAAGAAAGTTTGCATCGAAAGGGTGTGGAGCCGCTTTCTTTGTTGCGGCCTTGTACCGTAGGGGATGGGGTGCGTCGTCTTACCCCCGAGGAATGGACGGATTTGTTGAGTGAGCAACAAGTGGCTCAGGCCGAGGGACGTTTTCAAAAGTTTGTACCTGCTAGCGGGGCGGCTACTCGTATGTTTGCCGACTGGGTGGCCTATCAAAAACGGCGTGATTCTACGGGGCAGACTTCTCGAGCGGACGATGCGGCGATCGACGATTTTTTCTCAAGCTTGGAAAGATTTGCCTTTTATCCCGAACTGATTTCCCGTTGTGTCGAACAGGGCTTGAAGTTGGAAGAAGGAATGGAAGTCGGTGGCCGCGAGTTGATTTTGCGTCAAATACTCGACCCGCAGGGGCTTAATTTTCCCGCCTTGCCCAAGGGGATGATTCCATTTCACCTTTACGCCGATCATACTCGAAACGCCTTCGAGGAACATTTGGTAGAGGCGATAGAATATTGCGCCGATGCTCGTGGAGACTGTCGTGTACACTTTACCGTGGCCGAAGAGCATTTTCAGCAGGTTAAAGATTTTTTAGAAAAGGCGACTCAGCGCTTTGCGAGATCTCAATACCGATTTTTATGGGACCTTTCTTTGCAGTCTCCCACCACGCATACCTTGGCGGTTGATCTTTATGGGCAGCCCGTTCGCAAGGAGTCGGGCGAGCTTTTGTTTCGCCCTGGAGGACATGGTGCGCTTCTGAAAAATTTACAGGAGTGTGGTGGGGATTTGGTATTTATAAAAAATATCGATAACGTTGCTCCCGATCGTTTGAAGGGGCCGGGCTATAGGGCTAAACGTTTGCTTGGAGGTCTGTGTTTGCGTTTGCAAGGTCGACTTTTCGAGTATCTGAGGTTTTTAGAAGAGGCGGCTTCTGAGCATCTTTTGGAAGACGCGGCAGATTTTGCCCATCGCGAGTTTTATCTCGATCTTGAGCCTTTGGAGCGGCTCGACGATTTTTCCCAGCGTCGCCAGTGGTTGGTGGAGCAATTGCATCGCCCAATTCGAGTCTGCGGCGTGGTGCCTTACAATGGAGAGCCTGGCGGGGGGCCTTTTTGGGTAGCTGATGCCGGAGAGAGTCTCTCTTTGCAAATTGTGGAGAAGTCGCAAATTCGGGGAGCTGACGCAGAACAAATTCGATTATTCGCTGCTTCGACTCATTTTAATCCCGTCGATATGGTCTGTGGTCTACGAGATTTTCGTGGAGATTGTTTCGACTTACAAAAGTTTGTCGATGCCTCTCGTTGGTTTTTAAGTAAAAAATCTTATCGAGGTGAGGAAATCGCCGTTTTGGAGCGTCCCGGACTTTGGAATGGCGCGATGGCTCATTGGTTGACCGTCTTTGTAGAAATTCCCCAAGAGTCTTTTACGCCCGTAAAAACCTTGGCGGATTTATTACGTCCCGAACATCAAGATGATTCTGGAGATTAAGCTTTTTAGGAGTGGTCACTATTTCTGGGTTGTCAACCAAGACGTTTTTTAAAGTCTTCTATCATGTGAACCGGAGCGGGATCGATGCCGTAGCGCAGTGCCAAAAAGTAAGACGCGTAGTCGCCGATCGTAGAAGCCTCAAAGATTTCTTCTAGAGGATTTTTCCCCGAGAGTTTCACTTCAAGAATGGGCATCTTTTTTTTCAAGATCTCAGCTGTAACCTGCATGCGTTTGGCGATACGAGGATGCATCTGCTTGGGTTGTAAATAAATTAAGGCTACCGGCATCAATGGGTTGGTGAATCCTACCATTTCGTTGTGGTTGAGCTCTGGAAAAACATTGTAGAAAGCGGGAATCTTAGAATTTTCATTGAATTTGATTTTCCAAATTCGTGCCACCGCTTCTAGTTCGGTTGGGGCATAAACGATGGGAATGTGCTGATGTAAAGATGCAGCCAAGTCTTTACCCAACATCTCTAAGTGGCTTTGACGTTCTAATAAAAATCCCCGCAGATCCTCGAGCTGCTTTTGATAAGAAGCGAATAAATCCATTTTATAGAGCAGTCCCAACAAACTGGCAAAGAAATAGCCGGTTGCGCAACGAGGTTGAACACAGGGGGGGATAAAAACGTGGGGAATGTTTTTGTCTTGGGCGAGGGATTGTAGTTTTCCGCCGTGAGACAAAGCGACGATAGAACAGCCGAGTTGCAAAGCTTGTTCGACGACTTGTAGTGTTTCTTCGGTGTTGCCCGAGAACGAGGCCGCAAAGAGCAGGTCGTGTTCTTTAGCCCACGCGGGCAGCGTGTAGTTCCTCAAGAGTTCCATTCGATCGGGGCCGGGCAATATGCTGTTGATGAGATCGGCAGGCAGAGAACTGCCCCCCATGCCCGCATAGAAGATGCGAGACTGACGGCTTAAGGCGGGCACACGAGACAAGGCCATGGCCTGTTTCCACCCTTCTTCAAATTGCCACGGAAAATTTTGAATCGTAGGATAAATAGTCGTTTCCTTTATGATCTCAAAAAATAGGAACGCCGTTCTGGAATGGTGCCACAGCGCTAGCAAAGGAAGTGGTTAAGCACCATGATTTTTTTGAGCGGAAAAGCAGCCCGAGAAATAAAAAAGAGGGTCTGTGGATTTTTGCGAAATCTCTGCCCTGGATCGGAGAATGGGCTTGGGAGCATTCGCGATAAAAGTAGTGAATCCACAGACCCAAAACATGGCTATCTCTAATGACGAGTTGCAATGTGGGCGCTTTTAGGGGCTTGTTCTGATTTTTTGGGTCAGCACTTTTACCCAAGGAAATAAAAACACCATGAGCCAGAGGGGTAATTCTTTACTCGTATTTTGGGGGCTGGAGAGGTTTTTCAACTGACAGGCTGTGCCACTTCCCTGAAAGTAGAGGGCCGGTCCGGTGAGTTGAGCTGGGGCTTCGGGAAGATTAGCTTCTACCAGGGTGACTTCGCGTACCTCTTGAGGGGGCGGGTTTACCACAACTTCGGGGCTGGCTTGGACTTGGGGGCTGGGACTTGGAGTTGGAGTTGGAGTGGGACGTTCGGGAGCGGGAATATTATTTTCTTCGATGAATTCTTCTAGGGCGTTTTTTGGATCGGTGGCG
>DALYDW010000123.1:0-6923 GCA_031972915.1 bacterium | reverse complement strand
TCGTATTCGTTGTGCCGTGAGAAAGCGTTTTTGAGCGGAGTGAAAGGAAATGTCCAGACTCCGCCGAGCAGAGTGAAGAGCACGAAGCCAACGGCCACGTTGGGCTGGGGCACGCCGAAACTCTGGTAGAAAGGCGGCCAATTCAAACAGAGATGAAGCAAATAAAAACCCAACGCCGTACTCAGGGCGGAGAGTAGCAATCCTTTTTGGATGTGTTTTTTTAGGTTGTGACCCATTTCGTGGGCCAACACGGCCAGGATTTCTCCGGTGTTGAGTTGTTGGCGAAGGGTATCAAAAAGTACGATGCGGCGCGCCTTGCCCATGCCCGCAAAAAAGGCGTTGGAGTGATTGGAGCGCCTGGATCCGTCAATGGTAAAGACCCCGGCCATTTTGAAATGAAGCTTCTGGGCTAAGTGATGAATTTTTTCCTGAAGTTCCCCTGGTTCCAAGGGGGTGAAACGATAAAATAATGGCGCTAAGATCACTGGAAACAACGCGGCCACCAACAGTTGAAACATCAGGAGCGCCATCCATCCCCAAAGCCACCACGTGTTTCCCATGGATTCCACCAAGACAAAGAGCAAGGTCAACAGGGGGGCGCCCAAGAGTGCGGTGAGAAATAAAGTTTTGATTTGGTCGAGGGCGAAGGTCTTTAAGTTTGTCCGATTGAAACCGAAGCGTTCTTCGATCACGAAGGTATGAAAGAGATGGAAGGGGAGTCCCACTAGATAAAAAATTCCGCCGATACAAAATGGATATAAAATTTTGGTGAGCAGTGAAGCATTGGGCCAAAGCAGCTCAAGGCCCTGGGCTAAGCTCGAGAAAGCCCCGCTTAAGATCATGATCCAGAGCAGCAAGGCCTCGACTCCGCCTTTTGCCCAGGCGAAATAGGTTTGGCTTTGAGTGTAGCGAATGCTCTTTTGGTAGTCTTCAAACGAATAGGTGTGGCGAAATAATTTTGGAATGCTGCTTCGATGTTTTTTTAATTCGCGCAGATTGAGCAGATCTAAGCCTAGTTCGACAAGAAAATGAAGGCTGTAGAGCGAAACGAAAATCCAAAAAAAAGCGGGGCGTGTTTCTGCCATGGGGGCCTCGTGTATTTTTGATCAGCGATGAAGCCACGGACAAAACAAGGGCTCATTTCCCACCAAGTTCAGGTGTCGAGCGGCGGAGTCTTGATTCATGGCGATTTCCAAGTAAGCATGGCTGCCGAATAATAGAAAGGGTTTGCCTGTGGTTTCTTGCGCGTAATGAGAGTTTAACTTTCGCCAATCTCCCGAGGGAAAGGCTAGGGTGTGTTTTTTTGTGGAGCTACCGATTTCTATTTGGGTCATTTTTTTTTCTGGGGGGACATGGGTTTCTAAAAAATCTCGACTGAAATTGGTGATGACATTGCCAAAACGGTCGATCGTAAGCACTCGTCCTAATAGGCCCTCGCCGCTGAGTTGCGGAGTGAGTTCGGGAAGTGTGGTGTAAGTAGAGAGCGTGGGACCAAACTCTTCGGGCGGGACACCTAGCAGTAAATGGGCTGCTACGGGGGCAAAAAGGTCCCGACCGTGAAATGTAGCAGAAGGGTTGGTGAGAAAGAATTTTTCTTCCCGCAAATGAACAATTCGACGAATTTTTTCCTTTTGGAGTGCAAGGGTGAACACCCCATTGTCGGGGCCGATGAAGTAATGTCGCTCGGTTTCGATCAAAATAGGCAAACGCTCTCCGCCGACTCCAGGATCGACGACGGTGAGAAAGACGGTTCCGTGGGGGAAATTCTCATAAGCTGTTGCGAGCACCCATGAGGCCCGTGCAATATCAAAAGGAATCAAGTGGTGAGCTAGATCGACGAGGGTAATTTGTGAATTGATGCCGAGAGCCACACCTTTCATGGCACCGACATAGCCATCTTGATCTCCAAAATCGCTGCTCAAAACAAGTAATTTCATGACGCCACGGTCGCATTTTCATGGAAACTTAGCAAGGCCCCGGCTACAGTGCCTGCGTCATGTCTGTTGCCTTATTGTCGGTCTTTGTCCTCGCCATTCTTGCTCCGTTTCTCAATCGTCTTTGCTCCAAGGGCATGGGCTTTCTTTGTGCAATTTTTGCTTGGGGCTGGGTCGCTTATTTTTCGTGGCGCTTCGCCGCCTCGGGTTCGGGTGAGGTGATTCGCGAATCCTTGCCGTGGCTTCCCGAGCTGGGGCTGGTTCTCCAGTGGCGACTCGACGGGCTCAGTATGCTCTTCACCACATTGATTGCGGGTATCGGAGGTTTTATTCTGCTCTACGCAGGGGCCTACCTGAGAGAGCATCCCGAGCGGGGGCGTTTTTTTGCCTATTTGCTTTTTTTCATGGGGGCCATGCTGGGCGTCGTTTGGTCAGAAAATCTGATTAGTTTATTTGTCTTTTGGGAGCTGACCTCCCTGAGTTCTTATCTTCTCATTGGTTTCGAACATCATCGAGAACAGTCTCGTAGTGCGGCCCTTCAGGCCTTGCTGGTAACGGGCTTGGGGGGGCTTGCCTTATTGGCCGGATTTTTATTAATCGGACAATCAAGTGGCAGCTTCTCCCTGGAAACCCTTTTGGCCCAGCCGAACATTCTCCGAGAACAAGAGAACTATCGTCCTATTTTATTTTTGGTTTTTTGGGGGGCATCACGGAGATTCGGAATTGGAACCACAAATCAGCCCAGTTTCCTTTTCATTTTTGGTTACCCCGCGCCATGGAAGCTCCCACTCCCGCCAGCGCTTACTTGCATTCGGCCACCATGGTTAAGGCGGGCATTTATCTTTTGGCCCGATTGCACCCTTTGTTGGGACACAGCATTGAATTTAGCGCGGTATTGGGTGTTTCGGGCGGGATCACTCTGTTGTTGGGGGCGGTGAAGGCCACCCAGGCCCTAGATCTCAAGCAGATCCTGGCTTACACCACGCTCGCAGCTTTGGGTATTTTGACTTTGCTATTGGGCATAGGTTCGGAGGCGGCGTTGGGTGCGGCCTTGATTTATCTCTTAGCTCACGCGCTCTACAAGGCCAGCTTATTTTTGGTGGTGGGCTCCATAGATCACGGCACAGGAACTCGTTACGTTGACCAACTGGGAGGCTTGCGTCGTTTGCTGCCGCTTTCTGCTGCGGCTGCCGCTTTGTCGGCTCTTTCCATGGCGGGGATGCCCCCCTGGGGGGGGTTTTTGGCCAAAGAAAATCTTTACGGAGCCTTAATCGCTCAGCCTTGGATTCTCGCTTTGCTCGTGTTCGCTTCGGTTTTGATGGTGGTGGCAGCGCTATGGGTTGCTTGGATTCCCTTTTGGGGAAAAAAACCTCTGAGTTCGCGAGAGGGGGCCCCCCATCATGCTCATGAAGATTTTTGGTTGGGCTTTAATCCACTCATCTTGGCCCTGGGTTCACTGGTGTTGGGGGTGATGGCCTTGCCTTGGCTGCAACCCCTTTTGCTTGCAGCGGGTCGAGCTATGCATCCTCAAGGAGTTTCTCTGAGTTTGGGCCTGTGGCATGGTTGGAACAAAATTGTTCTGCTCTCCATGGGAACTTTGCTCGGGGGATGTCTGTTGTTTTTAATCCGAGGGCATTGGGTTCCATCCTTGAGAAAGCTTGTCCAGGTTTGGCCTTGGGGCCCAACCGTTTTTTACGAATGGGTCATGGCCGCAATTGCTCGAATTGCCGCTTTGCAGACGCGTTTTTTTCAAAGTGGTTATCTTCGCTACTACATCACCACTATTTTGCTCGTGACTCTACTTTGGCTCTCTTACCCTTTGCTTTTAGAGCTGAGAAAAGACCATGGGTTTCATTTCATGCCGGTGAGCTTTTTTGAAGTCGTCTTGTCCCTGCTCACTTTGTCCGGAGCCTATTCCGTGGTGCGGGCCCGGAGTCGCTTGGTGGCGGTGATTTCTTTGGGGGTGGTGGGCTATGGAACCGCCCTCTTTTATATTCTTTACGGGGCTCCCGATTTGGCCATGACCCAATTTTTGGTCGAGACCCTCACCGTGCTTTTGTTTGTGTTTGTCTTATATCGGCTTCCGGCCTTTCGGCATTTTTCAGGGCGGGGAGCAAAGTTTCGCGATGCTGTCGTGGCGAGTTTGGCGGGAGGAACACTCTCCTTGCTTTTATTGCTGACTAATCGGGTTGAATCCTCTCCTGAGTTAAAAAATTTTTTTGCGGAACACAGTTATTCCGTTGCTCATGGTCGCAATATCGTCAACGTGATTCTCGTAGACTTTCGTGCTTTAGATACTCTGGGTGAAATCACGGTGCTGGTTTTGGGCGCGTTGGGAGTTTATGCCCTGTTAAAAATCTTTCCTGAAAAAAAGGAGCCTTCTTGAAATCGTTGATTTTAAAAACGACGGCGACTTTTTTATTGCCTCTGATTTTATTGTTTTCCTTGTTTCTCCTGATTCGTGGTCACCACGATCCTGGGGGAGGTTTTGCTGGGGGCTTGGTGGCTTCTGGGGCTTTCGGCCTCTACGCCATTGCCTTCGGTACCCTTAGCGTGCGGCGCATGGTGGCCATTCCACCTTTTACTCTCATGGCTTTGGGGTTGTTTGTCGCTATGCTGAGTGGTTTTTTAGGACTTTTTTGGGGAAAGCCTTTTTTAACCGGAGTTTGGGGCGAGGTTTCTTTGGGTGCTTTCGGAGAGATTTCTTTGGGGACGCCGCTATTTTTTGACGTCGGGGTTTATCTAGTGGTGCTGGGCGTTTTGTTGAGCATTTTTTTTAGCTTGATGGAGGCCGAATAAATGAATCCGCTATTGGCGCTTGTGGTGGGGGGCTTATACGCCGCGGGGCTCTATCTCATGATGCGTCGTTCGGTGATTAAGGTGGTTTTAGGAGTGGCTTTACTCAGCAACGCCGCCAATCTTCTGATTCTAGCGGCTTCCGGCTTAACCCGAGGGCAGCCCCCGATCATTCCTCCCGGAGCCATAGAACCCGTGGGGCCCTATGCTGATCCTGTGCCTCAAGCTTTGATTCTCACGGCCATCGTGATTAGCTTTGCGGTTTTGGCTTTTGCTTTAGTGTTGGTGGGACGTGTTTACCAAGTGGTGGGCACCGACGATTTAGACAAAATGATTTCGACAGACCGATGAACCTTTTATTGCTTCTACCTTTATTGATTCCTCAAGCCACAGCAGCTCTGTGTCTCTTGGCTTGGCGCCGCACATCCTGGCAACGAGCGCTCAATTTGTTGGGCTCCCTCGCTCTCTTTTTTTTCTCCATCGTTTTGGCTCATCAAGTATGGCGACAGGGTATTCAGGTGACGGCTTTGGGCGATTGGCCAGCCCCTTTCGGAATTGTTTTCGTGGCTGATTTTTTTTCTGCCATGATGGTGGTTTTGGCCGGATTGATTGGCGTTTTAGTAGCCTGTTATTCTCTGGGAAGCATGGATCGAGGTCGGGAGCGTTTGGGCTATTATCCCTTGTGCCAAATTCTATTGATGGGAATTTGTGGAGCCTTTCTCACCGGCGATATGTTCAATCTTTATGTGTGGTTTGAGGTGATGCTGATTGCCTCCTTCATTTTGTTGGCACTAGGTGGAGAAAAGGGCCAAATGGAAGGGGCCATCAAGTATGTCACCTTAAATCTCTTGTCCTCGGCCATTTTTCTTGCGGCGGTTGGAATGCTCTATGGACTTACAGGAAGTCTCAATATGGCGGATTTAGCCGTGAGATTTTCCCAGAGTCATCAAGACGGCATGATTTTAATTTTGGCCATGTTATTTTTGGTGACCTTTGGAATCAAGGCCGCGATTTTTCCGTTATTCTTCTGGTTGCCGGCTTCTTACCACACGCCTCCACCCGCTGTTTCAGCACTATTTGCGGGCTTACTCACCAAGGTGGGCGTTTATTCTCTCATTCGCGTCTTCACCTTGATGTTTCTGCCGAAGTTCGAGTTTATCAGCACTCTCCTTTTGGGGGTCGCCATGGCGACCATGGTGACGGGAGTCTTGGGAGCAGCGGCCCAGTTCGAATTTCGTCGCATCCTGTCTTTTCATAGCATCAGTCAAATTGGTTATATGATTTTAGGCCTGGCCTTTTTTACGCCCCTGGCTCTTTTGGGTTCAATTTTTTATATCGTGCACCACCTGTTGGTGAAGACGAATCTGTTTTTCATTAGTGGGGTTAGTAAGCAAATCACAGGAAGCTATCAGTTAAAAAAAATGGGAGGCCTGTATTCTGCCTTGCCGGGATTAACCTTGCTCTTTGCTCTCTCGGCTTTTTCCTTATCGGGTATTCCTCCACTTTCCGGTTTTTTCGCTAAATTCACCCTCTTGCAAGTGGGGGTGGAGTTAAAACATTATGGAGCGGTGGCCGTTGCCTTGTTGGTGGGCCTGTGGACCTTGTTCTCCATGACCAAGATCTGGGCCGAGGTGTTTTGGAAGTCTCCGCCGCTTAACGAGCAAGGAGTTCCTCTGGTTTTAGTGCCCACGGTGGGCCGCCAGCGGGTGTTTCTTTATTTGCCAATCGGTTGTCTCGCCTTGGCCACCGTAGTTTTAGGATTGGGTGTCGGAGTCTTCTGGCCTTTTTTTGAACAAGCAGCGCGACAATTAATGGAACCCCAAGATTATATCCGAGCGGTGTTGGGGGGGGCGGCATGATTGTATTGCTGTGGAATCTTCTCTTGGCTTTTTCCTGGGTGGCCTTGACCGGGCAGTTAAAGTTCATCAACTTGGTTTTTGGCTTGGTGTTGGGGTTTATCGTTTTGTCTCTAACCCATCCTGCCGCCCGTAATTCCGGTTATTTCTCTAAAGGAATTAAGATCGTTTCCCTTTTTGGTTATTTTTTTGTGCAATTGATTTTGGCGAGTTTGCGGGTGGCTCACGATGTGGTGACAAAAACCCATCATATGCGCCCGGCGGTGGTCGCCATTCCCTTGGATGCAAAAACCGATTGGGAAATCACTTTGTTGTCTAATCTCGTGTCACTGACTCC
>DALYDW010000122.1:0-6935 GCA_031972915.1 bacterium | reverse complement strand
CCCGTCACCGAGACATACATCCAAATGGGCAAGGTCCATCGAGCAATGCGCACATGGGCGGCATAGCGTTTTTTAAGGGCAAGATAAACGGTTCGTATGGCCAAAACGGGCACCGCTGCAGCAAGTAAGGTGTGTGTAGTGAGAATGCTCAGGTACAAGGTTCTCAAAAAACCTGTTCCAGGGTAGCGGTGGGTTCCGGTAAAATAAAAACGGGTCAAATAAGAAATCAAAAATAAAGTCGATACTGTCAAAGCCCCCGCCATAAAATTGCGATGCCACTGAATATTTTTTTGACGAATGGCTAGCCAACCTAAGAGCAACAAAACAAAAGCAGTACCATTGAGCGTGGCGTTTAAAGCAGCAAGACGATCTCCCCATTCCATAATTTTTCCCTATGTCCTTATGTCCTTGAATTTAGGATGGATGCTTTGATAATTTTTTTTCTAAAACAAACATGTCGCGAATCAACTGGGTAATGCCAGCTCGATCAGAATCGTAATAGCCGCGAATTTGCCCAGAGGCATCAACTAAGACAAATTTCTCTCCATGAATCACATCAAAGTCGCCGAGATTCTCCCCCTCAGGGTTAGGAGAGGCCGTCGAAATTTTTTTCATGCTAATTTTAAATCCCTCCACCACCGTTTTAGTGATCTGATTTACATCTCCAGTTAAAAAAGACCAATAGTTGGGATTTACCTCAAAAAGTTTTCCATACTCCTTGAGTTTTTCTGGGGTATCTCGTTCTGGATCGACACTGAAGGAGAGAATTCGCAAAGGAAGATCGGGCCTCGTTCTCGCCTCTTCTAAAATAGCTGCCTCCACTCGTTTCATGCGTCGAGTCAGCATAGGACAAGTGCCTGCACACGAAGTAAAAATAAAATTGCCGACCCAAATTTTATTTTTCATTTCTTGCAAGCTTACGGGCTTTCCCTGTTCACTGACCAAATTAAATTCCGGAATTTGGCTAAAAACAGGCAACGGAGCCTTTCCCCAATCGCAAGAAAGTGGAGCTAAAAATAGCAATGCACAAAAAACAAATGACCTAACAAAAGCAAAAAAACATCGACGACTCACGGTGCACCTCCATCCACAAAGAGAGCCGAAAACAAGAAAGTTAAATGGATCAAGGAAACCAAAAACACTCGCTTTCCCCAACGGGGCGGAGGATCCTTTTTTATTCCCCAAAAAACCGTCCCCAGAAACAAGCCATTGAGTAGGACAGAAACAATCGCGTAAGGCTTCCCCGCATAACCTAAGGAATAGAGCATGAAGGCAATGGGAAATAAAACCACTGTGCAGAAGACAACCTGGGCCTTCATCGACAGGGGGCTTTGGTCCATGGGAAATAATTTTAATCCAGCCCGGTGATATTCCTCCCGTCGAAAGGTTCCGATGGCTAAAAAATGCGGCACTTGCCAAAAAAACACGATGGCAAAAAGCAACCAAGCGGGAAGAGCTAAGGTACCCATGGCCGCGGACCAACCCAAGAGCGGAGGCGCTGCCCCTGGAATCGCACCGATCCACAAGGCCAGCGAGGTTTTACGTTTCAAAGGGGTGTAACAAAGCACGTAGATGCTCAAGGAAACGAGCCCTAAAACTCCGGTCAAAGGATTGACTCCGTAAAATAAAACCGGAATGGCCAGTCCGATAAACAGCGCCCCCATTCCCAAACCAAAATCAGGACTCATTCTCTGCCCTGGCAATGGACGATGACGCGTACGCTCCATTAAGCCATCTACATCCCGTTCTAAAAACATATTGAGGGCATTAGCACCGGCCACCAGCAGAAGAATCCCAAAGAGAGCCGCCAATAGATGGCCCCAAGCAGGACGTTGTGGAGCAATCCACATACCCGCTGCTGCAGTAATTAGGGCCAATAGCGAAATGCGCGGCTTGGCCAAAGCCAAACTATCGGAAAGACGATGGGAAAGGGAAAGAACCTGTTCCATCTAAAAGCCTTAAAAATTACCCGGAGATTTTTTGAAAGAGGCTGATTGGGTTTGATTTGATGTCCTCTGTTTCTCGCAGAAAATACAAAATAAAAACACCAAGCCCCCCCAAAGCAAGGCCCCCACTCCTAAATGGGCCGTCACATAAAAAAGGCCCAAAGCCGAATCCACACTAAACCAACCCAAGGCGATTTGGGAGGCCACAACAAAAATTAAAAACCAAGACATTACTTTTTCGAAGCGATGCGCTCCACTTCGCTTCGATAGGGCATAAGCCAAGAAAAAAATTAGCAGGGCCACCGCAACTGCCCACAGGCGGTGCGCCATGTGAAGTTTTAAGAGCCAGTGCCCTTGAGGCCAAAGCGTTCCCTGACACAGGGGAAGATCAATACAAGCCAACCCCGCCCCTAAGTGACGCACCGCCCCCCCCAACAAAATCTGAAAGAAGACCGCAACCAAAACCAATTTAAGCAGCAATCGAACAGAATCAGAGGGAACTCGTGGCATGGACCCACCGCTTAAAAACCAAGAACGCACGCTTAAAAATACCAATACTGCAAAAAAAATCATGGAAGTGCCCAAGTGGGCTACGGAAATCGCGGGTGGAAGACGGTAGTTCACCGTCAATCCCCCCAATACCCCCTGAAAAATCACCAAACCCAAGGCAATCCATCCCCAACAACGTAAAGTCTTATCCCCACGACGCCACACTCCCACGGCCATGATCAGAGTCCATAAACCTACTCCGCTCGCCCAGAGGCGATGCCCATGTTCAAAGAAAATCCCCCCCGTCATTTTAGGAAAAAACGTGCCATAGCAAGTTGGCCAATCGGGGCAGGCTAAGGAGGAACCCGTGCCATGCACGATGCCCCCAACCAGTAACAGCATCCAAGTGAAGAATAGCAAGCCCAGTGAGGTCCAAAAAACGTAACGAGGCAATTTCACTGAATTTCCTGCAAGATTTGCCATAGTAGGAAGCGGGCTAACAAACCCAAGGGACGCTGGTCAAGGGACTCCATCGAAAATCGATGTAAAGCCCGAGAAAGACCATAAAACTGAGCGCTTCGACAAAAAAATATGCTCTCGAAGAAAATACTAAAAACAAAAAGCCCCGACTTTAGCAAAAAGTCGGGGCTCAACAGAAACTTATTAAGCTCAGTGGCTTTGAAATCCAATAACCACTTAGTGGCTATGGTTATGGTCCGCCATTCCGATATTGATTTCTCGGTATTGATAAGCGGCCTTCTCGGTACCGTCGTAGCTCAACTCGACCTGAGCGGTTTTATCAGCTTCGACGGTCACTTGAACTTCCTTTTCGCCATAGTCTTCTTGGAAGGTCTTGAGGGTGTAGGTTCCAGCAGGAACATTCTTAATTTCGAATTCACCGGTCTCACCCGTAACCGAAGCCAAACCATTTTCTGTATTAATCAACCATCCCGTCATCCAAGGATGAACATCACACTTGAACTTCACAATCTCACCATCTTCTGGCTTGAAGGTGTGGTTAATCGCAGGGGATCCCTTAGGCTGAGCACGATTGAACAGAGTTTTATTATCGGAATTGTTGTAGGTGTGAACATTATGCAAGGTGGGATCGGAGTTGACGATTTTTACTTCCTCGCCAAAAGTCGCCGTAATCACCCGAGGGGCATACATACAGTTTTTTTGATCGATTTCTACAGTGGCTCCGTTGGGAGTTCCACCCGAGGCATTCAACACACGCACCGCCACATTAGCCAAGGTGTTATTGGCATTGACGACCACATTTTGTGCTTTCATCTGAGTTTGAGCACAGAATGGATCGGACTGACGATTGAGATCTGGCATGGTGGGGGCCGTACCCGTGAATTTCACGGAACCTTTAATCGTACCTACTCCAGCCGCAGCGGGAGCAGCCGCTGGAGCCGCGGCCTTTTGTTCTTCTGCAGCAGGGGCTGCTTCTTTTTGACCAGAAGGTTTTTTACCGCAAGCCACCATGGCCACAGCACAAGCCAACATGGGGACCGTCATCAACCATTTCTTCTTTAAGTTCATCTCTCTCTCCTTAGTTTTACAGCCCCTAATCCAACTTAAAAAATCTATTGGAATGATGGGACCGCGGGTGAATTCTTGAAGGCCGGTAGCAATCTTAACACAAGGTGTCAAGCTTCGCCCCATTGTCCCCTTTTTATGCAAGAGGGAACCGCAAAAGCCCTGACAACCTATATTTAGTTAAATCCTGATCAGCGATCTTACGCAGTCACAAGGAAATAACCAAAGTCACCTACTCTCAACTCCTCAGCTACTGCTTAGCAGCAGCCGGAGCGCTCTCCACAGCTCCAGCATTAGGCTTGGATTCGGTGGATTCGACTGTAGCACTGGTGCCCGAGGACACAATAGAACCACCATTTCCTAGATAGAAAAGGTAATCCACAATGGCCTGAATTTGCTTTTCATCATCCCCGCCCAGCACATTGTCTGGACCCGCACCAGCCTCAGGATAGAATCCAGGCATACGAATTCCAGGGACCAGCTTAGCAGGATCACGAATCCATTCGTTAACCCACTGAGGACGCAAGCGATTTTGACCATAGGCTAAGTTAGGAGCCCAAACTGTGGGACCTGCCGCGGGAATTTCGTTGCCAATGATGTGACAGCTACCGCAGGCAAAGTTATTGTTACCGATTAGCTCCTTGGCAGCCTGAATTTCTTCATTGCTGATCTCTGGATGGTAAGGTTGTTCCAGCAAGGTGGCTACGCCGGCACTTTTCTTAAAGTAACGGACCAACTCATCAACCTCAGCATCGGTGAAACCAAAAGTAGGCATTCTAATATCTAGCCAAGTTCTTACCTTTGGATAATGGGCAGGATTCTTTAAGAAGTTACTCATCCACTCAGTAGTTAAGCGAGACCCAGTGCTAGCCAAGTTGGGCGGCAAAAAGTTAGACTCGGTAATCCATTGGGAAACATCCCCACCTTTTCCTTCAACAACATGGCAGGCTTGACAGTTGTAACGATAAACCAACTGCCGCCCCTTTTCGATTTCTGCATCGAAGGCCAAATATTTATCAGGGATGTTTTCAGGTCGCTGCCCACGGAGAAACACCAACAAGGCATGACGCTGTTCGTCGGTGATATTGGGTTTGGGCATAACACTGGAAGAGCGTTCATCCACAAACATTTGAGGATTGCGCAACTTTCCATCGGTCCAAGCCTCCCAGGTTTCGGGAATTTTGGCGTCTCCGAAGGCTAGCTCATGGACATCTTTACGACCAAAACCGGTCAAATCAACGGAGGGCTTACCCATATCCTCAAAGCCCTTGATATAGTGACAGGCGTAACAGCCGTAAGTGCTGATCACCTTCTGTCCAGCCTTAGCGTTAGATTCGTCGAGGAAAGCTGCTTCTAGCTTGGCATCAACGCTTGGCTTCTGTCCTTTGGTCAATAGATAAGCTGTAACGTTGCGAGCCTCATCGCCTGTCAAGCGTAAGCTAGGCATACGGGCATGGGTAGACCAGTTTTTAGGCTCTTGAATCCAGTTGTAAATCCAACGGCCTGTGGTTTTTTCGGCAATCCTATCGAGAGCCGGACCATTATTTCCACCCTTGCCGCCAATGTTGTGACAAGCAATGCAACCAACTTTTTCGAAGGTTTGTTGACCAGCGGTCGCATCGCCACCGGCAAAATCACCATATTTAAAATTAGCCGCTTCGCTGTTTTGATAAAGGTAAGCAATTGCTTGAACGACTTCTTGGTCGTTTTTCCAAGGCACCTGGGGCATCTTAGTATGAGGCAAATAGTCCGTAGGTTTTTTTACCCAGGCATACATCCACTCGGGGTAAACCTTGTCTTTGATTTTCCGCAGGTCAGGTCCCGACTTAGGAGCCCATTCAAGCCCCTTCGCATTGTGGCAGTTGATGCAAGCATACTCGACAAATAAATTTTTACCTTGGGTATAAACAGGGGCCATATCCAAAACAAATTGTTGGATATGACATTTATTACAGGTTGATTGGATGTAATCCCCCCGCATGAGGGGCTCTAACCAATAGTGATCAAAACCATGGGGCAAATCGCCCTTTTCTAAAGGCTTACCGCCCTTGATCTGGGTGGCGCGACCTTGGCCACCGTGACAGGTGACACAGCCATAAGACTCGACCGGATGGGCATCGAAGATTTTTTCTAAATTGGGATGGGTTTTGAAAGGATTCTTACCCTTCTCGTGTCCGGGGATCATCGTAGGAATGTGACAGGTCGTACAACGATCTACACCGCCCCAATTGACCGGCCCAGCCTTGCCAAGATCATCCACCACATACTGTTCAATGGGCGCACCACGATCCCGAGCCGCTTCTAACTGACGCTTGAGCGGGGTCACCTTTTCGTAAAGGGCGCTTTCTTGAGATTCGAGGTCTTTGAGTTTTTTATCAAAAGAATTGACCTTTTCTTGAGCGGCCTTGAGTTTGCTGTCCCAGTCGACCTCAATCTTTGTCAACTCGGCGATCTGTTTTTCTAAACTTTCAAAGCGAGCCTTATGGGAGGAAAAATCATGTCCATCGTGCTGGGCATGCTTCCACTGATAAAACACCTCGTCTAAATCGGCCTTAGCGAACTGCAAATCGGTCTTTGCATCTTGATAGTTGGTTTTAACATCGGCCAACTCTTGCTGAGCCTGGGCATATTCGCCACTCGTAAGCATATTTTGCACTTGCTCACGCTCCATGGCGATTTTTTTGATCTTTGCCTGATCGATCTTCTTTTCTTCTTTCTCGATAGCCTTAGAAAGTCTTTCTTCCTCCATTTGTTGCCACTGGGAGGCGTACTCTTTCCAAGTTCTTCTACCGAAAGTCTCATCGTAGGCCACCCAAAGAACACTGCCAATTAACAGAGCTCCAAGGAAAAACCAGACAAATCCCATTGCTTTTTCACGGCCAGCCAATGCCATAGGTCGCTTCCAACCAAAATTAAATGTTCATGTTGATCCAGGGAAGTTTCACGACGTACTGG
>DALYDW010000121.1:0-6971 GCA_031972915.1 bacterium | reverse complement strand
CTCACGGACTCTCACGAACGAGTCCTCGCCTGGCTAGAAGCTATTTTGAAATTCCAAAAACAATTTTCACCTCAGCGAGGGTTTTCGGGCATTCATCTAGACATAGAGCCTTATCTACTACCGGGTTTCGCTGGTATCCATCGACAATCCATCCTCAGGCAATACCGTGACCTACTTAAAAAAATAAGATCCCGTTTAAGCAACTCCTCCTTGGTCTTTGGCGTCGACATTCCCTTTTGGATGGATGGCTACAACGAATACGGAGAACCCAATGCCTTTTTGGAGGGCCGACCTTTTTCGGATTGGGTAATGGAGTTGACAGACAATGTAGGTTTGATGAGCTATCGAACTAAGGCCACAGGACCTGACGGGGTCTTAGCTCTATCTGCTGAAGAAATTCAACAAGCTCAACGATTTGGCAAAAAACTTTGGATTGGATTGGAAACTACTCCCCTACCTGATGAAACCTTGCTCAGGATGGAAACATCCGCCCAGACAGGGCCTTTTTTACAGATCGAAAGTTTAGCTCAAGGAAAAGCTCGTTTAAACTTGCTAAAATCGCGTCCCAAGCAAGGAGTAGTACTGGGAACCGTTACATCCCGCACCCTCCCTGGATCTCAACTGAGTTTTTTTAGCTCAAGTCCAAAAAAACTAGAAGCGACCATACGAGAAATACAAACCGTCTTGGGATCCCAACCTGGTTTTGCAGGATTTGCACTCCACTCCTATGAAAGTCTGCAAAGCTGGCTAAAGTAATGCTCGTGGCTGCAACGGTTAAACAATGGGAGGGGTTATCTCGAATAAGCTTTTAAAGGATTACACTCGTCGAATTCGACGCCACACTAAGGCCACCGACTGGGCTCGCAATAAAATCAAAACCATAAGGTAAAAAATCGCCCCCCCAAGAATCAGGGCAAATACATAGGCCAAGCGCTGTAGCCAAGGAGCATAAGTGAGATTCCAAAAATGCTGTAAGAGCATTAGGCCAAACCCCATCGATAAAGCGGCTACAACGATTTTGACAATCTCACCCGCCACACTTTTTAAACCCAAGGGCCCCATTTTTTTTCGAAACAACAAGATTAAAAAACAAAAATTAGACAGAGATCCCAAGGCAACTCCTAGGGCCAAGCCACGGTGCCCCAGAGGCTTAAGCAATAATAAGCCTGCCAACACATTGACCAATACCGCTAAATTAGCTGCTAAAACCGGTTTTTTAGAATCTTGAAGCGCATAAAAAGCGCTGGAAAGAATTCTTGAGGCCGAGACAAAAGGCAATCCCAAGGAAAAACACATCAAGGTCTGAGCCGTACTGACAGTGGACGTTACCTTAAAATCACCTCGAAAAAATAAAAGCGAAATCACCGGTTCTGCTAAAACTGCCAAACCCAAAGCCGCAGGGATATTCAAAACCCAAACCAGCGATAAAGTATTTTTAAGGCTTTCCAAAAGTCGATTTATATTTTTCTGAGCGGCATGGTCTGAAAAAGTAGGAAGGGCCACGGTGGCAAGAGACACCGCAAACACGCCTAAGGGAAGTTCAATAACACGATCGGCATACCACAGATAAGACACGGATCCTGTTGGCAGAAACGAAGCCATAAAAGTAATGGCCAGCAGATTAAACTGATATACTGCCGACCCATAAACTGCAGGTAACATCAGACGAAAAATCTTTTTAACGGCAGGATCACGAAAATGAAAATTAAACCGAGGAAAAAAGCCATCTCGAATTAATGGAGGTAACTGAACTAAAAGCTGAAACAGCCCCCCCAACAAAACTCCCCAGGCAATTCCGACAGAAGGATGGGAAGTATACCGGGACAGAAACCACGCACCGAGAATGATTCCCAGGTTTAACAAAATAGGCGACAAAGCCGGAGCCGCAAAATGTTTTCGTGCATTAAGGATCCCCATAGTCAGGGCGCCTAAAGAAACCAACAAGATGTAAGGAAAAGTGATTCGGGTCAGCAAAACCGTAAGCGCGAATTTGTCCGGATCTTCTGTAAATCCCCAAGCCGTCAAGCGGACAAAGATCCCCGAGCCCAGCACCCCTAAAATCGAAACAAGAACCAACACCCAAGACATGAGAGTAAAGGTAATATCTGCAACCTCTCGGGCCTCTTTTTTGGAGCGATGCAAAGATTCGGTAAAAACAGGAACAAAGGAGAGAGTCAGATTACCTTCGGCAAACATTCTTCGTAAAAGATTTGGGATACGAAAAGCTACGTAAAAGGCATCGGCAGAAGCTCCGGTTCCCAAGACATTGGCGATCACAGCATCTCGAGCCAAACCGAAAAAACGACTGAGCAAGGTTAAAACCCCAACCACCGAAGCGCTTCCCATCCAAGAGCTGGAAACCACTTGAGGGGGCAAGGAATCCTCATTTGTATTGGACTCAGAAGCCATTGAAGATGGAAAAACTGGGGGCGAGCTAGAAGGCGTTGAAGACATGTTCAGCCTATAAGAATGAAAATTTAGGCTCCCTCTAGCGACAGATCATAATAAATACTAGTCTTTTCAATGAATTTAGGGGAAAAGCCTCTACCCGCTCCGGACCTCTTCCCCAAGTTGACATAAGAGAAGAGCTCTGTTAAGAGCCCCGGGCTCAAGAAAGGAATACCCATGGCAGTGGCCAAAAAAAAGAAACTCCCCTCCGGCCGACACCGCTCTCAAATTAAGCGGCAACGGCAAAACCTACGCATCGCCGAAGCGAACCGCACAGTTCGTTCCGAGGTTCGCACTTTCATTAAAAAGGTTCGACAAGCGGTAGAAAAGAAAGACCTTTCTTCCGCAAAAGAGGCTCTCCAAGCCGCTGTTCGCATCTTAGACAAGGCTGTCACCAAGGGGATTTTGCATCGTCGCAATGCCTCGCGGAATGTTTCTCGCCTGTCTCGTTCGGTGGCGACCTTAGGAAAGTAAGCTCTCCACCTCTTCTAAGCAGCACTTAAAGACCAAAGGGGCCGCCAAGGCGGATCCTTTTAGTTTTTGGTCTGCTTCTGCTAACGGCCTCAATAGGCCGTAGTGCAGTTTTTTGCCTAAGCTCTTCACTTGGTTTTCGTATTTTTTTACCGAATAGGGTGACATTCGAAAGAGCCGAAGTACAGCTTCGGTTCCCTCGAATTTTAGGGCGAGTAAAATGCCTATCTGACGATACAGCAAGGCCAACAAACGCAGCGGAGGTTCTCCTGCCTCTAAAAGACGATCCAGAGCCCGGTGTACTTCCCGTCCTTGCCCCTGGCTTAGACCATCTAAGAGGGCGAAAATATTTTCCTCGGAGACTTTCACCAAAAGAGTCTCTATGTCCTCAACTCGTACCTCAGAAGCATCCCCCACAAAAAGGCAGACTTGAATCACCGCTTGCTGCAAGGCCGAAAAAGAAGGGCCGATCCAATCGATCATACGAGTCATTACTTCTTGGGTAACCTGTTTACCCTCTCGCGAAAAACACTTTTGCACCCAAGAGAGAACCTCTCCACCATTGGGCTCCGGGATTTCTAAAACGGTCCCGTACTTTTTAACGCACTTAACCCACTCGAAACGACCATCGAGTTTGTCAGCCTCCAGAATTAAAACCGTGCTTGGCTGAGGTTTGGCAAAATAACTAGGCCAAAGGGCCATTTCCTTTTTTTTCATTTTGTCAGCTTGCAAAAACAATACAACCCGACGTTCCGAAAAACAGGGATACTCTAGACAGGCATCCACAGCGCGTTCCGCCCCCTCTTCTCCTCCATAAAATTGGCTAAAGTTCATTTCCCGCAAACCCGGGGTTAAGGCCCGCTCAACGAGACTATCCCGTAATTTTTTTCGTAAGAAGGAATCGCCGCCCACCAGCAAAAACAAGGGAGACAAAGGAATCGTCTGCACCGATTTAAAGAGTTCGAAGAGCACAAAATTATCCCACCACCCAATTGATTAGTTTATTAGGCACGTAGACCACTTTAAGCACTTCCTTTCCTTGAAAGTGAACTTTCAGTCTTTCGTCGGCCAAAATGGATGCTCGAACCTGCTCCTCAGACAAACCAGCCGCCAAGGATAGTTTTCCACGCACTTTGCCGTTAATTTGAACCACTAAGGTAATAGCCTGAGCTTGAAGTACGGCCGCATCGTACTGAGGCCAGGGATGACGGGAGGCCCCTTCGGAATGGCCCAAAAGATGCCAAAGCTCTTCGGAAAAATGCGGCGTAAAAGGGGTGAGTAGCAAGACGAGATTTTCCACAACTCCCTGAAGTAAAGCACGCGTGTCCTCCGCAGAAGCAGAACCCACGGCACTTGGAGAATCTGAAGGAATTTCCTGAAGAAAGGAATTTAAGGCATTGACCAATTCCATCATGGCCGCAATAGCCGTGTTGAATTGAAAACGCGCAATATCTTCCGTCACCTTTTTAACAGTATGATGAAGCCTAAAGCGTAGTTCCTCAAAAGACTTCTGATCCCGCGGATCCACCCGGAAGGATTTTTCATGGAGTTCTATCACCAAAGACCAAACTTTTCTGAGAAAACGATAGGCCCCCTCCACCCCGCTATCTGACCAATCTAGGTCTTTTTCAGGTGGAGCAGCAAATAAGCTAAAGAGTCTCGCGGTGTCGGCCCCGTATTTTTCGATCAGATACTCGGGATCCACAACGTTTCCTTTAGACTTGCTCATTTTAGAGCCATCTTTGATCACCATGCCTTGTGTAAGTAAATTGACGAAAGGCTCTCCCAATCCCACATACCCTAGATCTCTCAAAACTTTGGTAAAAAACCTGGAATAGAGAAGATGCAATACAGCATGCTCAATGCCGCCAATATATTGGTCCACGCCCATCCAGTAATCGGCAGCTTTACGCTCGAAGGGGCCTTGATCATAGTGGGGCGAACAATAACGAAGAAAATACCACGAGGATTCCATAAAGGTATCCATGGTGTCGGTTTCGCGGCGAGCGGCTCCACCGCAACGTGGGCAATTCGCCTGAACGAATTCTGGAATCTTCGCCAAAGGACTACCTCCCTCTCCGCTAAATTTCACTTCCAAGGGAAGTTTTACAGGAAGCTTTTCCTCTGACTCGGGAACAATGCCATCCCGCTCACAATATAATATGGGAATTGGCGTTCCCCAATAACGTTGGCGAGAGATTCCCCAATCCCTGAGACGGTAGGTCACCTGTGATTGACCAACGCCTAGTTTCTCAAGAAACTTTACAATGGCCGCTTTTGCTAACTCACTAGGCATACCCGAAAATTCTCCAGAATTTTTCATAATTCCCGAATCGACGTAGGCCTCATCGAATTTTTTTAAAGTTCCTGCAGGAGCCTCGATCACTTCCCGAATGGGTAAACTGTATTTTTTGGCAAAATCAAAATCGCGTTGGTCATGGGCAGGCACAGCCATTACTGCTCCTGTGCCGTAATCCATCAAAACAAAATTGGCCGCAAACAGAGGGATTTTTTCTCCTGTCAAAGGATGGAGAACGTTGATACCCAAAGACAACCCAGTTTTTTCGTATTCATCGGCCACGCGCTTATCACGATCGATAGCACGCACCTGTTTACGAAATTCTTCCAACTGCCATTGCTTCTCCGGATCTTGAATACACCGGTCCAACAAAGGATGTTCTGCGGCCAATGAAATAAAAGTAACACCATAAAGAGTATCAGGGCGCGTGGTAAATACCTCAATTTTCTCCGAGCTATTTTCGACGGAAAAATTGATTCTTGCACCTTCAGATCGACCAATCCACTCACGTTGCATGGTCAAAACTCGTTCGGGCCATCCTGTGAGTTTATGCGTGTCGGCCAACAGCTCTTCCGCATATTGAGTAATTTTAAAAAACCATTGGGCCAAAGGCTTTTGAATAACTGGGGTATCGCAACGCCAACAGCTTCCATTGAGCACCTGTTCGTTGGCCAAAACCGTTTGGCACTTTTCACACCAGTTGACCAAAGACTGCTTTTTGTAGGCCAGACCCCGTTCATACATCTCGATGAAAATTTTTTGTTCCCAACGATAGTACTGAGGATCGCAAGTCGCTAGCTCCCGTTGCCAATCATAACTAAACCCCAAGCGCTTAAGCTGCTTTTTCATGGACTCAATATTTTGCCGAGTCCATTGGGCTGGATGGGATTTATTCTGAATTGCAGCATTCTCAGCGGGCATACCAAAGGCATCCCAGCCCATGGGATGCAATACATTGTACCCCCTCATCCCCATAAAACGAGCCAAAACATCTCCAATAGTGTAATTGCGCACATGCCCCATATGAATCCGACCCGAGGGATAGGGAAACATTTCCAGAAGATAATATTTCTTTTTTGTAGAATCTTCGGTGACGGAAAAGGTTTGCTTTTGTTCCCATAGATCCTGCCACCGGGGCTCGATTTTTTTGGGCTCGTAGACGGGGCTTGTCATAACTTCCTCGATGTTTTTAATTTTTTAAAAATCTCTTCGCGATGAACACCACTTACTTCAACTAATTAATAAATTTTCTTTTCGATCCGGGACGACCACTCGAAAAATAAATCCAAAGATTCCTCACGCATAAAACCCGGTACGATTTCCAAGCTCAACTCAGCCAACTCTTTGATTTTTTCATTAGAAAGAGACAATTCACTAAATCCAAGACGCTTGGCATCATCGATTGTCGTACCATAGACCACCTTATCTATCTTGGCCCAGTGAATGGCAGAAAAGCACATAGGGCAAGGCTCACAAGTTGAATACAAGGTACACCCACTGAGATTCACGCTCTTCAAAGTCTGGCAAGCCTCACGAATCGCGACAATTTCGGCATGCGCCGTAATGTCTTTACGCTCCCAGACACGATTGTGCTCGCAACTAAGAATGGAATTGCCTTTAACAATACAAGCACCAAAAGGCGCCTGTCCTGCCCTGACACCTTGACGAGCTTTTTTTAAGGCCAGGCCCATAAGAAAAGAATTAGAAAAACCCATAGCGGGGCCAGGTTTATGCAAAAATACAGTCGGGGAAA
>DALYDW010000120.1:0-7040 GCA_031972915.1 bacterium | reverse complement strand
ACGCAGCGCTCTAACCAACTGAGCTATACGCCTGCATTTTGCGGAAAAACTCCGCTTAACGTTTTCCTCCCTTAGCGAGGGAAACGGTAGGAAGCAATGGTAATTTTAAAGAAATTTTAGCGCCAGCGTACGGCCTTGCCGCGACAAACCGATTGAGATCCGCCGACTCCCCAGCCCCCGTAGTAACTTTGCTTGGAAATGGCCTCGCATTCAAAATCGATGACAGCGTTGGCCCCCATTTTTGCGCCTGTCTTCTTGATTTTTTCGAAGGCTTCTTGATCGTTTTTTCCCTTTTCACTGATGGGAGAAAGAACCTCATAGGTGCGCGATACGGCTTGGCCCTCGGTAAAAACCTCCACGTTGGCTGCTTGAACTTTTTTGACATCCTCCGCTTGCGATTGTTGGGCGGTGACCGTCAGTGCGCCTCCCAATAAAATCGAAAACACGAAATTGATGAAACTTCGGTGGGTCATGGCGAGCTCTCCTTTTTTACAAAACAACGACTCTGAAAGAGGACTTCTGACGCAGTCTAATTTTCCCTGGGAAGGAGGGGGAGGAAAAGAAGATTTTAACAAGGAGAGGAAGAAAAGAAAACCCCCTTCAACTTTGGGCCGAAGGGGGTAATGAAAAAGGGATTTTTTTGCCACTCTCCGTTGAGGAAAGTGGCGTGAAATTAGGATTTTTTACGGCGCAACACCGAGACTAAACCCATGCCCAACATCAAGACGGTGGGTAATAGCCCACCGGCGTTGGAAACACTGGATAGACTGCATCCACCGGAAGAAGAATCGGTATTAATATCCTCGTCGACATCCGGGGTAGCCGCGGGAGTAGCCTCCGGAGTGGCTTCGGGGGTGGCTACTGGGGGAGTGGGCTCTGGAGTGATTTCGGCTTCCTCTTCGATCGTACGGAAGCGAATACGAATATTGCTATCGGTATCACCTTCGTTTTCGAGCATGAGAAAGTTTTCTAATGTAGTCGTGATTTCCAGAGGATCGGCAACTTCCGATTCGTCGACAACCTGCATGGTCGCTCCCTCACCGGTCTCGAAGATTAAAACGGATTCTTGGCTCAGGACGATTTGTAAGGGATTACCACCTTCGGCTAGGCTATCTAGGGCGACCTTGTAGGAATTGGCCTCGTCCGAGAGTTTAGGGGCCTTGAACTTCAAGGCAAAGAACACCCCTTGATTATTGTCGAATTTTTGCAAAGCAAAGGACTCGTTGAGATCCCCAACGAATTCATTTTGAAGTGTTGTTTCTTGAAATTTTACGGTGAGGGTACTCTCCAACAAATTAGGGATGAGTAATTCTTCATCCCCATTTTGTACAGTGTTTCCATAAACGTGAGGGGTGATGCCCTCGGGCAGGCTGATTTCTAGAACCCGATTACTGTTGAGCAAGGTAATGGATTCGAGACTGTATCCCGAGCCGGCGCTTAGGCAAAGCCCGGAAAGAACTAATAAAGAGGTTTTTAAAAAACGATTTTTCATACGATGTTTATCCTTTTTTTTGAGGAGCGCCCTGATCACCCAGCTATCTGTGCAGGGCAGATAGCTGGCTTGGTAAAACATATGCAAAAAAAACGCCAACAAAGTTAATCCTGAATTTACTAGGTTTTTCCCTCGAAATGTTTCCTTTCATGGGGTTCTGTACACCCTAAAATGCAATTTTGTGAACTTGTTCGCCCGTTTTTGGGAAGGAAGAGGTTTTAAAATCAAACTCTTTTTCCGGAAATTATGGGAAGTCTAGTCCCCACTTGTGGATCTGATTGGGGTGAGGAATGCCTTGGGTAAGAGGATCTTAAAAAAGACCAATTTCTAACTGGTTGAATTTTATAAGTTTTAATTTTTTATTCAATTAAATGAATTGGCAAGCCGTTTGCTATTTCTAATGGGCAGAAACGAATAGGTTAGGTCCTAGGGTTTCGGAGTAAGGGAAGTTGGTTGAGGCAAAGGGTGGGTCGATGAACTGAGCTATCGTGTTCGAGGGTCCTTCCATAAATAGGGTAAGGGAGACCTTTTCACGGCCTGCTCTTTGACCTCAAGTTTTTTTCCGGCGTGGGATCCGGGAATAAAAGCATATCTCGTTCGACAGAACGAGTGTCGTGGTCCTTAAAATTTTGATTGAGAGTGAGTGAGAGTTAAGTGGGAAAGGCCGATACGCCTAGGGGTATCGGCCTTTTTTATATTGTGCCGGGCCGATCCGCGTGGGCGTTTTGCTGGCTTCGAGTTTTTGGTGGATTAGGTGAATCGAGCTGGGTATCCTTATGGATTTGGAATTTTTTCTTGAAAAAGCTGCCCCCTCACTTCATAAACGAAAATATTTTTTCGGAATGCCGTTGGCTAGGAAGTCTTTGTCCTTCCTTTGGAAAATCCTTCCACGGATTTAATAATGATTATTGAATAAGTACTTCTATCACTCATTGATTAAGGAGAGATGAGAATGGCCCCTGATATCGTCCAATCTTTTTTGCGTTGGTTTCACATTGTCTTTGGAATTCTCTGGATCGGCCTCTTGTATTTCTTTAACTGGGTGAATAGCGCCTTTGCCCCCACTTTGGATGCTGAATCCAAAAAGAAGGTGGTTCCCGAATTGATGCCTCGGGCCTTGTTTTGGTTTCGTTGGGGCGCTGCTTGGACCTGGCTGACCGGGGTACTGTTGTTGGGCCTGGTGTTCTACCACGGAAAAATGGTGTTAGCCGAGCCCAACATGAGCTTTGGAGTTTCCACGGCAGTCATGTTGCTCATTACCTTCTTTGGATTTGCTATCTACGACACCTTAATGAAAACGGTCGGCAAGACCAACATTAAGGCCGCGGTGATTATTGGTTTTCTGCTGATTGTTGCCGTGATTTGGGCCTTTAATTTTTGGGCTCATTTTAGCTATCGTGCGGTTCAGATCCACGTGGGCGCCATGTTCGGCACCATTATGGCTTTTAACGTGTGGTTTCGCATTTGGCCCTCTCAACAAAAAATCATTACCGCGACCAAGAATGGTCAGGCTCCCGATGCAGCGGTAGTCGCGTTGGCGGGTTTGCGCTCCAAGCATAACACCTATCTGTCGATTCCCTTGGTTTGGACGATGATTAACGTTCACACCACTTGGTCGGCACAACATTGGTTGTTTTTGCCTGCCATGATTTTGATGGGCTGGTGGATCGCCAATATGTGCTACCGCAAGGCCCCTAAGGTGAAAGGTTTTTAAAGCCTATTTCTCTTTATGATTTTGTAAAAATCGTTGAGCACGAAACATGGATTAGCCTTCATGTTTCGTGCTTTTTTTATGCCCGTTTTGTTTGATGAGAGGGATTAGTCTTTTTGCGTTATCGAGTTTTTAAGGGGGCTGAGGAGGGGGAGTTGGCGCAAAATTCCTCGTTTAGGAATGAGTTGGCTGAGTTCACGGTAGCTCAAAGTAAAATCAATAGGTTCCACCACGTAGGCCGCTACCTCATAAGTGTTGTAGAAAAAATTTATACCTTCCGAGGTAATGGCGAAATTTTTGGGGAAAACAAAACGATTATCCGGAAAGAAATATCCAGCTTCAGTTAAATCTTGTTGAGGAGAAAGGCCTTGCTGTTTGCGGAAAGCCGCTTCTACCTTTTTAAGCAAAGCGGCTTCGGATCCAGGTTTGAAGAAATCGAGTAAAGAATAAGCTTTGCCTGTTTGAGGATTGAAAACCCAATAGGTGAGCTGACGATTGGGATGGGCTCCCCCCAAATAACTTTCCTCACTCAGGGAGAGGCTCAGAATCTCCGAGGTGTTGAGGAGTACCTCCCCAGTTTTGATTTCGTACCAGTGAATGTGGGTGGCGTCGGGAAACTGCTCTCGAAACTTTTTGTATTCGGCAAATAATTGCGCGTTGTAAGTTTTGGGGTCGGGGACCGTGGGGGAGTTTTCTTCTCGAGTGAGTAAGGTATTGTTTATTTGGTGATTGATCTCGTGCAGCGCCTGGGCAGGTGCTCCTCCAGTAAAGATAGGATAGTCCCATTCTGTATAGGTGCAGGAAGATTCGTAACCGATGGGGGCGCAATTTTCATAAGAAGCAGAGAACTTTTTTGTTTCGTAGTTTAAGGCTAGAGCTTTGCCTGCCAAGGATAAACAAAGCAAACTACCCCATCCGAGAAGTCGTCGTTTATTTTTACGAGAGGAATGCTGGGGACATTTGAGTACCATGGCTTTAGTTTTTTTTGTGTCCATGTTGAGGAAACTCGGGAAAGTAGCGAGCCATCATTCGATCGCAATAGGCGGAAATCTGGGGAAAGCGTTGAATCGATTGTTGCAGGGGAGAAGGAATTTGCACGTAACAGAGATTTGCTAAATGAGGAAAAACCGCCGCATCCCATAAGCAAGGTTCTGCTCCCAATAAGAAGGGTTTATCTTCCAAAAAAAAAGCGACGGCTTCGAGGTCTTCTAAGGCCAGGAGATAAAGCTCTTCTGGCCGATGACGTCCTAATCCTTGTGCGTAGAGATTCCCAGAGATGCGGCGGCAGATCATGGTTTTGATAATGGGCCGAAGTGGAGCAGGCAGGGGGCCGAGCACGATTTTTAAAAATTGGGGGGAGCTTTTAGGGTCGATCCAGCGGCTGAAAACCATGGCCCAATAGAAGTGCTCTTCGAGCATACGACTGACAGCTAATCCTGTGGCGTGTTGTTGTGGGCTGAGGTTTTTTTCAAGATCGAGGCCGTGTTTATTTTTGAGGTGGTGAACGATGAGGGCCGAGTCGGCGATGCGTTTGCCCTGGTCTTCGATAAAGGGAAGTTTTCCCTTGGGGCCTCGACGAGTATTGCGTGTGGCGACGACTTCGTAAGGAATTTGAGCCATGCGCAAGAGGGTTTCTATCTTCATGCAAAAGGGGCTTAAGTTGGGTAAGCCGAAGGCTCGAGGAAATTGATAGAGCTTGATGGTCACGGAAAATCCTTTTTACTTAGGGAAGTGTTGTCCATTTTCAATGAAAATCGGGCAGTTTAGCACAGGTTTTTTTTCTCTCAGGAGAAAAAACTTTTTATTAAATCTTTTTTCCCGGTCACAATCGTCTTCCAAAAGAAAAATACTCTAAGAAAAAATGCTTTTTTATTTTTCGTTGAGGGGAGGTTGAATGCTTCGCTCTTTGTTTCGCGTTTGGAAACTCGGGTTGGGTGGCTTGTTCTTTTTATTGGGAGCTCTATTGGCGGGTCAAGTTTCGAGGGCGGACTCAAGCATTCCCCCCGATTTACAAGAGTGGGTTCCGTGGGTTTTGAAGGGTCACGAGCAAGAGCGCTGCACGGCCCTGCAATCGGGACCCGGCATTAAACCGTGTGTTTGGGGGTCAACCTTAAATTTAAAGTTGGATCCAGCGGGCGGAACTTTTTCCCAATCTTGGAAATTAGAGGCACCTGGCTGGGTGGCGCTTCCTGGAGAGCCGGGGCGTTGGCCGCTGGAGGTTCGGGTTAATGGTCAAGCCGCACCGGTGTTAGAACAACAAGAACGCCCTTTTTTATTTTTAGCCCCAGGGGATTACACCATCAGTGGGTTGTTTCAGTGGTCTGAACTGCCGGAAAGCTTGGCTATTCCTCCGGCCACCGGGGTTTTACAGCTGACGCTCGATGGAAGTCTGGTCTCTTTTCCCCAGAGAAGCGAGCCGGGATTGTTGGGATTGCGGCACTCGGATGGGGATACGGGAGCAGAGGCCAGTTTGGAATTGGCCGTGTTTCGTAAACTAACGGACGCGGTTCCCTTTCGCGTGCTCTACCATGTCCAATTGGATGTGAGTGGCCCTCCACGGGAAATCACTCTGGGTAAAATCATTCCGGAGGGATTTGTCCCTTTAGATTTGCAAAGCAATCTGCCGGCTCGTTTGGATGTGGATCGAGGACTGATCTTACAACTTCAGCCAGGACAGTGGACGGTTGAATGGACGGTGCGGAGTCGGGCTCCCGTATCGGCCTTAACCCTGACAGAACAGGGAGCGCCCTGGCCCGAGCAGGAGATTTGGGTCTTCGAGGCTCAGCCCGAAATGCGTTCGGTTCAAGTCGAAGGTGGAGTGGCCGTGGATCCGCAACAGACCCAATTGCCAGAGGATTGGCGCCAGCTTCCAGCTTATGCACTTTCTGGGGGACAAACTTTAAGTTGGATCGAGCAACAACGTAACACCAGTGGAATAGCTCCCAATCAATTAAACTTATATCGGCAATGGCGTTTAGACTTTAACGGTCAAGGGTTTACCTTGCGAGATGAGGTGACCGGTACCTTGCGCCAGGCTTGGCGACTCAACATGGCGGCCCCGGTGGATTTGGGTCATGTCAAGTTGAACGGCCAAGACCAGCTGATTACCCGCTTGTCGCCACAGGGTCGTCCGGGCGTGGAGATTCGAGAGGGAGATTTGCGTCTTAGTGCGGAGAGCAGGATCACGGGGCCCTTGCGTCACCTCAATGCGGTGGGCTGGGATCAGGATTTTCAAAAGGTGATGGGGGAAATTTTATTGCCGCCCGGTTGGCGTTTATTTTCTGTGAGTGGCGTCGATGAGGCTCGCGATACCTGGATTTCTCGGTGGAGTCTTTTGGATCTTTTCATGGTTTTGGTGTTGGCGCTGGCCTTTGCAAAATTGTGGTCTTGGCCTTGGGGAGTTTTGGCCTTGTTTACGTTTGGCCTTACCTTTACGGAACAAGGAGCTCCTTATTGGATCTGGTTGGCTTGGGTGGCGGGGGTGGCTTTGTGGCGCGTACTGCCCGAAGGTAAAATAAAAAAACTGATTTCTTTCTACCGTGTGGGAGTTGCCTTGCTGCTGTTGTTATGGGTCGGGCCGTTTTTATTTCAGCAGTTCTCCGTCGGTTTATTTCCTGTTTTAGAGCACTCTCAGGAAGTTTTTTTTAAGACCTTCGAATCGAATGAAGGGGCTCCGCGGGTGAGTGCTCCATCCACAGCAATGCCGCTGATGCGGCAAGACAACGCCCTTGAGCCAGCCATGGTAGAACAAGAGCAATCACTTTCATCCATGAGCAAAGCAATGAAGCCCGAAGCTTATATGGGCAGGAGCACGAGAGGCCTTCCTCAAAAAAAGGG
>DALYDW010000119.1:2916-7104 GCA_031972915.1 bacterium | reverse complement strand
GAGCTTCGGCTCCCTTTTTTTATGAATCGTTTTTGAACATGGACTTTTTGAGAGAGCGAAACCTTTACGAAGACTTTGGCTGTTTTTTATCAGTGTCTGGGTTTCTTTGTTAAATAAGTAGGGAGATGATTCCACCCAAGGCTACGAGTCCGACTAAAACTCCGATACCGATGAAGATTTTTTCTAGCGAAGAGAGCTGGGGTTTTTCTGATACTGTGGGAAGGCTAGGGGGAACGGGAGTGGCAGTAGATGGGGGAGAGCTCGAGGTAGTTTCGTTGGATGGATTGGGTGTGTTTTCGGTCGGGGATACCTCGGGGAGGGATTCGGGTTCGGGAGTTTGAAGCGATTCTTCTAATGCCCTGGCCTCAGCCTCCTCTTGAAGTCGTTGGGTCTCAGCGGCCTCTTGGGCAAGGCGCTCTTCTTCTGCACGTTTGAGGGCCAAACTCTCGGCTTCGGCAATGGCGGCTTCTTTTTTCTTTTTTGCCAATTCTTGATGAACGATTTGGGCTTTTACTTCGATGGGGTTGCGGTACAGAATCTTGATGGTGCCTAAGAGGATGCGGTCTCCATCGTGAAGAATTTTTTCTTTAACGGGTTCGTTGTTGATGAAACATCCGTTTTTGCTTTTGAGATCGGTGAGAACGATGCCGCCCCATTTTTTTTCTAGCTTAGCGTGGGCCCGACTTAATACATTTTCGGGCAAGGGAATCTCACAAGAGTCATCACGCCCGATCGTGAATTCGTTTTTATCGTCCGAAAGATAAAAACGCTTTCCTGCTAGATTTCCGTTGAGAATTTCGAGGCTGGGGATTTCTTCTCGATCGAAGGCCCGCATCATCTTTTTAATGAGTTTAATTTCTAAAATATCCGTATCGGTGTCTTCTTCTATGGGAAGGTTATGGGGTTCTGTTTCTAGATAGAATCGGATTTCGTAATCCTCGATGCGAATTACATCTCCCGAACGTAAAAGATGTTTTTCTTCGGCGGGAAGTTTTTGATTGTTAAGTAGGGTGCCGTTACCACTTTTGAGATCGGCAATAAAATACTCCTGATTCTCTTGGGTGATTTCTGCATGGCGGCGCGAGACGGATTGCTGGGGTAACTCGATGTCACAGGTGTTGGTTCGACCTAATGAAATGACGTCTTGGGAGAGATCGTAGACCTGCTCTTCTTGGGTCTTGATGTTTTGAATGATAAATTTAGGCATGGGTGGAACGGACTCTACTTGCAACGACCGTTTTCTGCGATGATTTTTTCAGCAACGGTGCGAGAACTTTCGGTGTTTGTGGCTGGAACAATTTTAAGAAAACGACACAGATGCTCTACCCCTTCTTTTTTCTTGCCGGTTTCCACTTCTAGCATGCCTAAACTAAAAAGAGCCTTATAGTGGTTGCTGTCCATATTGACTGCTTTGCCATACCAAGAGAGCGCTTGGGGGAGGTCGCCTAAGCGACCGTAGATATATCCCAAGTTGTAAGCTCCGTCGGCGTATTGTGGAAATTTTTCTAACAGTCTTTTGTAAACCATAATGGATTCTTGATAGACGGGGAGGGCCGCGTTCATGCCCTGGCGTCCTCGAATTTCTTCTGCTCGGCTCAGTTTAGCGAAGGCTAGATTGAAGAGCACTCGGGGATTGTTTGGATCTTTTTGGGATGCAGCGGCGATTTCCTTATCAGCAAGGGGAAAGTTTTTTTCTTGTAGGTAGAGTAGTCCCAAGCTGAGATGGGCTCCAGACAAGTTGGGATTAGCCTCTATGGCTTTGTTTAAAGCAAATTGTGCCTCTTGATTGCGCCCTTGCTTGAGGTAAAGGTTTCCCAAACGTTCCCAGGCTTGGGCAGCCGAAGGTTGGATTTCTAATGCCACTTTATAGCGCATGATGGCGGCCTCGGTTTTGCCTTGCTCTGTGTAGATATTGGCGAGTTCAAAGTTGGCAAGATAGTGACGATTGTTAGATTCGGTGGCATTGCGAAATGCTTGCTCTGCTTTGGCGTAGTTAGTTGCCTCTCCCTTTTGTGCCAGTTGCTGATAGATCAGACCCTGATTGTAATAAGCGTCGGCAAATTTTTTATCCCTTTGAATGGCCTCCTCTGACCACTTGAGAGCCTCGGTATAATTTCCTTGGTTGTAGTACAGGGTGGCAAGATGGTTGTAGGGGGTGGGATATTTTTTATCGACCTGAATCGCCTGTTTTAAAGCGCGCTCTGCTTCTCCGTATTGATTAAGGTAGAGGTAGGTTAGGCCTAAGTTGTTCCAGCCCTCGGCCGATTCTGGAGAAATCTCTACGGCCATCTTAAATTCAAAAAGGGCTTTTTGAGGATTGCCTTCGTTGAGAAAGTTTACCCCTTGGTTATTGTGAAAAACAGCTTGGTCTTGGGGTCTTATGATGTAACGCGCTGAGCCGATATGGGGAAAAAGCAGCGAGAGTATCGTTCCAGCCCAAAGGACGATTTTTTGCAGGTCTGATTTTTGAGATAACTTTTTCAAGAAAACTCCTATAAGATTTTTTCTCGTTATTACTAAAAGAACGGATTGTCACGCGGCTTGGATTGTAGTTTATTTCTTTGCTGTTTCAAGATTTTATGGTACGCGGCCCCCTCGGGCCTATGGGTTTTTAGGCCGTTTGTCTGTCCGATTTTCACCAGTAAGGACGATTCATGGCCGAGCGTTCCAAGAATAATTCCAAGACTAACATTGAAGAAAATACCTTGATTAAACCTTACGAAGACGCAGAATCCTCTTCCCTTCCGCTTCGGGGCCCCGAAGCCTTTCCCCTTTTGGAAATTGTGCAGGGCCCCCGTTTAGGAGCTTGGTTTACTGTAGCCTATCAAAAAGAAATTACCCTCGGGCGAGCGGCTACCAATAGCATTATCCTCGAAGATAACAGCGTTTCTCGCACTCATTCAGTTCTGCAAAGCGATGGGCGTACCTATACCCTCCGAGATATAGGTTCGCGCAATGGCACTTTCGTCAATGAAAAGAAAATTCAGGGCGAGGTCGAGCTTCGTCATCTCGATGCGATTAAGATTGGCATCTACACCTTACGTTTTCTTACAGAGTCTACCGACGAACCTTTTGAGTTTCTCGACGAACATACGCCCCACGTTGAAACCAAAGATCTTGTTCCCGAACCCCCCGCTGTTTCGGCTTCGCCGGCTTCTGAGCCGGCTGTCTTGGCAGAGCCAGCTCTTCCGGAGGTACAGGTCTCCGCTGCTGAGGAGCTTTTGTCTGCTGAGTTGGATCAGGCGGTAGAATTGGCGCCACTCGAAATTCCCGAGGCAAAGCCCGTTTCTTCTCGATCTGGCGGCAAGGGTGGGGCGCCTTTAAAAAACTTGGCTATTTTATTGGGCGTGGGGCTGTTTTTGGTGGGAGGAGGGTATCTGGCCTATCGGCTTGGAGCCTTGGATCAACTTACAGGAAGAGGTGCAAAAAATCCTCCAGTTTCTTTCTCAGAAAAAAAGGCCGAAGCGCCTAAGTTGGTTGCTTCGCAGGCCTCCCAGCCTAAGACAGAAACCGATCCAGCCCAGGGCTCTGGGACGGACGCTGGAGAGCAAATCCCTGTTTTTCTAGAAGTCAATTCAGTCCCCGTGGCCGCTAAAGTTTATTACCAGGGAAAAGAGCTGGGGGTGACTCCTTTCAAAATTAGTCTTCAAGTTCCTCTTGGTAAACCACAAGAAGTCAGTGCCGAGCTTTTTTTAGAGGGTATTCAAGAAAAAATTACAATTAAGCAGTCTTTTCAAGCTAAGCAGCAAGACGAAGTCATTGCAGTAGATCTAAAACCTTCTTTGGGTACTTTAAAAATAGAGGCCTTGCCTAAACGGGGAGATTTGTATCTCGAAGGTGGTTTTGGCGGAACTCCCGGTACCTCCAAGTCGATTAAGCTTGATAAGGTTAATTTTGGTCAGCCCATCTATTTGCCGTTGGGTAAATACGTGGCGGAGATCCGAGTCGCCGAAAATTTAGAAGGGGGTAACTCTCAGGTTAATGTGGTTCGTTATCGCCGTGAGTTCGAATTTAAAGAGGGGCAAAGTCAGCATTCCTTGAGTGCGCCCGAGGGGGCTTTAGCCAATTTTCCTGCGAAGATCACTACCCAGCCCAGTGGAGCGCAATTGCTCGTCGATGGTAAAAAAATGGGGGAAACGCCCTTTTCCGGAGATCTTCCTACCGGACGGCATAAGCTGACCTTGAAAA
>DALYDW010000119.1:0-2906 GCA_031972915.1 bacterium | reverse complement strand
AAAAAAGAAGGATTCAGCGACTTTGAAAAAGAAATTAGCATCGAAATGAACACGCCTTATGAGGCGAGCTTTAATTTGGAAACCTCTCCCGCCGGAGAATACGTCAATAAGGGCCGAGATTTGCTCAAGAAGGGGATGGCCGCCCAGGCCATCGAAAGTCTAGCCGAGGCCTTGAAGCGTAACCCCGAGGTGACTGAGCGTCATCAGATTCATATGCTCTTGGGCGAAGCTTTCGTTCAGACGAAAACTTTCGACCAGGCCTTAGCTTATTATCAAAAGGCTGCCGAAAGTCCGGATTACGCCCCTGCCGCTCGGGTCGGAATGGCCGAGGCCTATGCGGGTTTGGGGCAAAAAGATCAAGCCTACTTGGAGTTGCTCCAGGTTTTTCTCAATACCCAGGATAATAAAACCCGCTCTCAGGTAGAAACCGTTTTTAAACGCATTTCTCCCATGCGCTCTTTGCTTTACGTGGCAACCGAACCCGCTGGTGCTCAAATTCAAATCAATGGTCAGGGGGTGTCACAGCCGACTCCTGTTATTCTTTCTGACCTGATGGTGGGGAGTTATCGCATTAGTATTCAAAAACCCGGATTTAAAAATTTCGAAACTCGAGTCAGTTTGCCGATTTCTTCCATTAAGCCGGTCGTGGTACAGTTGCAGGCCGAGTAAATTTCTAGGGCTGGCTTAATGAAGTGATCTTTCGGCGAAGAGGTGGTGATTATGGCTAAAAATGAAGAGGCTCTGACTGCAGGTTATCCTCGAATTGAAAAGCTGATTGAGACAGAGAACTTTGATGAGGTGAATAAAAGTTTTGGGGCGGCTTACGAGGAGCTTAACAAGATTGCCAAGGCCAAGCGTGGTCTTGGGCAGGGTAAGTCTGCAAAAAAGGCCATGCGCTCCTTTGAGCTAACCATGGATCTTTTTAAAGAGCTACTCAAGTTGAAGTACCAGATCATGGACACCGGGAAAGAAAAAAATGCGAGGTGAGTTTACACCTAATTCGCAACTTTTCGGGTGTCGGATTTCGATAATCCTACTGTGTTCATAGACCAGGGTGGTCCTGGGATAAAATCCAAGGAGATTTTGCAATGAGTTACGATTTTTCTCCAATTAATCCGCAGCAGATGAGGCAATTACAATTACAAGAGGCCCATAACCCCCTGGCTTCCCACGATAAGTTTGCCAGCGTTATGGATAAGGTCAATTTGGGGGTTAACATGTTTGGCCCTACGGCGACTTCCGGGATGGAGTTTGGGGGTCTGGGTAAAGGGGCTCAAATTACCTCAGCGGCTCTTTATGGTACCCCTATGTCTGGATCTTATGGATCCACTTCGGGTAAGTTTATGAGTTGGGGGGATAATCCCGGCATTTCCAAGCAGTTGGGCGGAATGCCCGCGACGGCTCCCGGTTATCCCGGCAGTTCTGGGGTGGGAGGCGCCGGTATGAGTGGCTATCAAGACTCCTCCGCCTTCAATTCACAAATCGATTCGATGATGAACAACAATATGTTGTTTTTGGCCATGCAGACCAAAGTTCAGCAGGTGTCCCAGACCACGCAAATGATGTCCAACATTGCTAAAACCGATTGGGATTCCAAAATGGCTGCAGTTCGTAACATGAGGGCATAATCCTTGTAACTTACGAATATGCTTTAAAGTTTGGGGTAATTTGGATAAGTTTCCGTCCAAATTACCCTTTTTTTTCATGAGGCAAGCATGATCCCGATAAAGAGTGAAGATCTTCAAATCTTAATGGAAGCCGGGTACCTTTTGTTGGGGATGTTTCGTTATAAAGAGGCTCAGGAGTTGTTCGAGGGAGTGACCGTATTAGCCCCGGGCAGCGAGGTTCCGTGGGTAGCCTTGGGGAACGTTCACTGTGTTCAAGGAAAATTTGATCAGGCCATTACGACCTACCGCAAGGCTTTAGAGGTAGAACCCAAAAGCGCTTTCGCTCATGCTTACCTGGGGGAGGCGCTTTTGTTTAAGGGAGAGCGGGATAAGGCTAGAAATTCGCTGAGCGAGGCCTCCCAACTTGATCCAAAGGGTAAATCGGGGGATTTTGCGCGGTCTTTGCTCGATTTAATTGCCAAAGGATATGCACCAGACCCCAGTCAGCTTCAGGTGAAACGCTAACTTCGTTCCTCGGAAAGAGAACAAAACTTCATGTTGTACCAGTGGATTCGTAAATCGATCTTAGTGTTGCTACTACTCTTTGTTGTGACGGGTTGTAGCAAAGAAGTTTTGTTTCAGGATCTCAATGAGCGTGATGCCAATGAGATGCTGGTGGCCTTGTACAACAAGGGGGTTGAAGCTCAGAAGATTCGTATCGAAGGGGCCCAGGAGGTCAGTTACAAGGTACAAGTTCCTAAAAATAAGGTTGATCTGGCTCGTCAGATTTTAGTTGAAAATAACCTGCCCAAGCGAACTGAGCTGGGATTTTCTGGAATTTGTAAAGAAAAGGGGTTGATTCCAACTCCCGAAGAAGAAAAATGTCGCAAGCTCCTGGCCCTAAAGGGAGAAATCATTAATTCCCTAGAACGAGTCCCCGGGGTCATCGATGCCGACGTTGTTCTTAATATTCCTGAGGTCAGTGAGTTCGCCAATGAGGAAGCTCCTGCTAAGCGCCCCACGGCTTCTGCGATACTCCAAGTTAAAAAGGATGTGGCTGGCTACGAGGTGCGTGAGTCCCAAATGCAGCGCTTTATTTCGAATACGGTAGAAAATCTCGATCCCCGAGATGTGGCCGTAATTATTAGCTATGTTGAGTCCCCTGAAGCCATTCTGTCAAAGGGCCCTCAGGGAGAAAAAACTGGGGGGCAGGGTTCTGTTGCTCAAGCATCGGATCTGGCTTCCATCGCTGGTTTACAGTTGACCCCCGAGTCCATGAAACGATTTAAAATCTATGCG
>DALYDW010000118.1:6765-7277 GCA_031972915.1 bacterium | reverse complement strand
CGTTGCCAACCTGATCGATGCTCTTCAAAATGGCAGGTCCATTGCCTGTTAGAGTAGCGCCACGCACAGGATGGTCAATGCGCCCATTGCGCAGTCGGTACCCCTCACTGACTTCGAAAACAAAATCACCGTTCACCGTGTTGACTTGGCCACTGCCCATGCGCAAAACCAAAAGTCCGTCGGATACGGAGCTTAAAATGGCTTTAGGATCAGAAGTTCCTGGGGCGATGAGTGTGTTGGTCATACGGCATATAGGCTGATAGCGATAAGATTCTCTTCGGCCGTTACCGGTAGAGGGCACTCCGTCTTTCATGGCGTAGCGTCGGTCGTACATGTAGTTTTTTAACACCCCCTTTTCGATAAGCACGTTGCGGTGAGCAGGGGTTCCTTCGTCATCGAAGACAAAACTGCCTCGTTTTCCTGGGAGAGTGGGATCGTCGATTACGGTGATAAGAGGATTGGCAACGATTTCGCCTAAACGATTTTGATAAACCGAGAGGCCTTCACGAGCT
>DALYDW010000118.1:0-6755 GCA_031972915.1 bacterium | reverse complement strand
CAGAGTTCCTCCGGCCTCGGCGGCCACGACTACCGGCATGGAGCCCGAGGGAGCCAAGGGGGCCGACAACATACTTACCGCCCGCTGTGCGGCGATTTGCGCGGTTTGAAGAGCCGCACCGGAATCGAAGATTTCTAGTCCTTGGGTTCCCCCCAACGGTTCGTAGCCCGTTTGCAAAATGCCGTCTTTTTCTGCCACGACTTGTGCCACGAAAATCAGATAGTTTCTTTGGTCTTTTGCCAATTCTCCAAAGCTATTGGCAACGGTGACCGTCTTTTGCATTTCCCGATAGATGGCTGTGACTTGACGAACGTAAGGAGAGGTTGCCCACGCAGCTTGCTCGGCAGCTAAAACCCATTGAGCTTTTTCTTGAAGAGAGGCGGATGAAGGAAGTTTTTTTAGAGTGGGTTGCCAAGAAGCTGTGCTGGGACGAAGCGAGATGTCTTCGTATTTACTTTGCCCCGTAAGAGCAGAGGCCAATTGCTCGGCCAATAGGAGGAGGGCCTTTTCTGTAATTTCGTTAGTAGAACCGTAAGCGGATTTGCCTTGATGGAGGATTCGTAAGCCCACTCCCGCATCTCGGTGATGGATCATTCGATCTAGTTTTTTGGACTCGCGGATGATTTGGGTGGAATGGCTATGTTCTTCGTAGAGCTCGGCGAATTCACCACCCTTCTTCAACGCGGTTTTGAGAATTTTTTGGATATTAAAATTTTCAATCATGATGGTTATCCTTCTTCCAGATTTTAACGATTCTCTCAAGGATAAGTCCCTATTCTGAAAAATCCTTGACCTTTTAGGTATTGTCGTAAATTGAATCCTCTTATGAATTCCCCAAAAATAGGCATTATCGGTGGTAGTGGATTATACGAAATGGAAGGGCTTCGCATCTTGGAGTCCAAACAAATAGAGACACCCTACGGTGATCCTTCCGACGCTTTTGTTATCGGTGAGTTAGAGGGGATTCCCGTGGTTTTCCTGGCCAGGCATGCCAAGGGACATCGTATCTTGCCTAGTGAGATTAATTTTCGCGCTAACCTATGGGCTTTAAAAAGACTGGGTTGTGAGTTTCTGCTTTCGGTTTCTGCAGTGGGTTCGTTGCGAGAAGAAATTGTTCCGGGTCACTTAGTGATGGTGGATCAATTTATTGACCGCACCTACGGTCGTGCCAGCACCTTTTTCGGAGAAGGGGTTGTGGCCCACGTTCCCTTTGCCGATCCTGTATGCGATTTTTTGCGCAAAACTCTGCACGAGTCGGCACAAGAAGTTGGTGCCATTTCTCACTCCCAGGGCACTTACGTTTGTATTGAGGGTCCCATGTTTAGCTCTAAGGCTGAGTCTAAGCTTTACCGTTCATGGGGGGCTGATGTCATCGGAATGACCAATTTGCAAGAAGCACGCTTAGCCAGAGAAGCCGAAATGAGCTATGCGACCTTGGCCCTTTCCACCGATTACGATTGTTGGCATCCCGATCACGATTCCGTCACTGCGGAAATGGTCATTGCGACATTGACCCAAAATGTGGCAACCGCGCAAAAGGTATTGAAGAACGCCGTTGCTAAAATTGCCTCACGCGAGTGCAGTCCGTTTCGTGGTTCTTTAAAAAATGCCTTCGTTACTCACAAATTGTTGATTCCTCAAGCCACACGACAAAAATTGAAACCTATTTTGAGCGATTATTTTTGACCTGCCTTTTCGTGACTTCTTGTGATGGCTTTTTTGTTCCTGGGTAAGTAAAAGTCTTGTTTTCTGATCCGGTTCAGGAGCATAAAAAGCAGTTGTCATGAGTGAATCCTTTGGATCCTACCTGAAACGAGAGCGAGAACTCCGAAACATTCCTCTGGAAGAAGTAGCTCGTCGGACCCATGTGCAATGGGGCTATCTTCAGGCCATGGAGTCGGACCGTTTTGAAAAGTTGCCTGGTTTTACCTTTGCGCGAGGTTATGTGCGAGCCTACGCCGAGTGCATCGGTTTGAATTCTGAAGAAACCCTTCTTCATTTTGAAGAGTATCTCAAATCTCTTTCCGGAGTAGGAAAAGCGAGACGAAGGCCTACAAATTCGAAGGTTTGGGGTTTGCTCGTTTGTTTGCTTCTGATTTTTATCGTCGCGGTGATTTTGCTATGGCTGAAAAGATAGCGATGTTTTTCAGCGATGAGGCTTTTCTGATCCAATCGGTGCCTTACGGTGAGGCCCATTTGATTTTACATTTTCTTACCCAAGAACAAGGTCGAATCTCCTTGATGGCTATGGGAGCGAGAAAGTCCAAGCGACGTTCTTCCGGGCTTCTCGATTACCTTAATCAAATTCAATTAAGCTATCGACCAAGCCATAAAGGGGGCTTGGGAATTCTAGAAACTGTGGAATTAAGGGAAAGCTTTCCCTTGATTCGAAAAGACTACGAGCGTACTTGGGTAGCGCTTTCTTGGTTGCAGATTTTGCGCCGTTTGGTTCCCGAAGGGGCTAGGACCCCCGAAATTTTTTCTCTCCTGCAACAGTGCCTCAGGGTGTTGGGGTATCGTGCCCATGAGTGGGTCGATTTGGTATTCCAAAAAAAATTATTGGGTGTTCTTGGTTATCAATTGGAATTGGGACGCTGCTCTCATTGTGGGTATGCCCAAGCCAAAACATATGTTTTTCAGGCGCAGCTGGGGGGATTTTTGTGCCATAGCTGCGAGGGGCTCGGGAGTGGAAAAAAGCATTACGCCCCTTTTGAAGAAGAGTTATGGTTTTTGGATACACCCCATTGTCCGGTGACTCCAGGTCGACTTCGTGAGGCTTTGGAAATAATGGGAAGGGCCTTGCAAGAGCTGGCGGGTATCAGAATCGGGTCCGTTTCTTTAAGTTAAGAATTCTAAGAATGGTCGGAGAGAGGGAGGAGAAAACTACCCCCGATCACTCTCGGGATCGGGGGTAGTAGGTAGGTTAAAGTCGGTGGGCTAATCTAATGAACTGCGTAGTAGAAAGTAGGTAAAGTTGAGAGTTAGATCATTGTTAATAGCTACTTCATATTCATGCAACAAGTTTGCCATATTTGCTTTTTTATAAAAAAATAATCTAACTTATCAATTTTTCTATAGATTTATTTTTAGGGCTCGCGGAGTTTTTCAGTTTTTTTGGACAAAGGGTGTAGCCTGGACCCCCCAGTAAAATAGGGGCTTGGGAACTTTGCACCTCATGTTACCCGTATTTAAATTAGAACTATGCAACAGAGACAACAGACAAAACCACGTCCCTTTGGTCATTATTTTATTTTGGAAAAGATTGCCCAAGGGGGGATGGCTGAAATTTTTAAAGGTTTGACCTACGATTTCACGGGTTTGAAGAAATTTATCGTGATCAAGCGCATTCTTCCCCACATTGCCGTCAATCAAGAGTTTATCAATATGCTCATTGATGAGGCGAAGATTGCTGTTCATTTGAATCATGGAAATATTGCCCAGACTTACGACTTAGGAAAAGTGGCTGAGGATTATTTCATCGTGATGGAGTACGTTGAGGGAAAAACCCTGAGTCAAATTTTTAAAAAATTGACTACTCTCCGTCAGCCAATACCTTTGCCGATTGCGGCCTATCTCACGGCGGAGGTTTGTCACGGTTTAGAATATATCCACCGACGCACCGATGATCATGGGCATCCTTTAGGAATAGTCCATTGCGATATTAGTCCTCAAAACATTATTGTTTCAGAGCTGGGAAATCTGAAAATCGTCGATTTTGGAGTTGCCAAAGCTGCTTTCAATCTCAGTGAGCGGGAGCGGGGGGTGTTAAAAGGAAAATTTGCCTATATGTCGCCCGAACAAGCGGAAGGCTTACAGGTAACACCGGCTTCGGATATTTTTTCGACGGGTATTTTGCTTTGGGAAATTCTCACCGGCCGAAGACTCTTTAAAAAGAAAAGCAATTCAGAAACTATCGAGGCTGTGCAGACGGCCGTGATTTATCCTCCCAGCGCTTATCGCAATGATATTCCATCCGATATGGATGCTATCGTGATGAATGCTCTCAATCGGGATCCTCGCCTTCGATATTCGAGCGCAGCGGATATGGCCCTGGCCCTAACGAAATTTAACCTGAAGTACTTTCCCGATTTTAAGGCGGCGCAGATTGGGGCTTTTTTATCTGAGTTGTTCGTGGATGAAGATGCCACTCGAGATATCTTTCACGAAAAAACTTACTACGAGGAAGCCACCGTTCATCAGATAGCTTCTCCCACTCAAGAAGCTGCCGAGGAAAGTCCTCTCCCTGCCGATGAAACCATGGTGCTCAATCCTCAAGAGTTAGATTTTGTCAGTCTCTTTGATGAGATCGATTTGGACGAAGTTAGCGAGGTGACGCGAGCTATCTCTTTAAACGGCGCTCAAGTGGGTTCTGACAATTCTGATTTTGGTGAAGACGAACCCACGGGAGATTTACCTGACTTAAAAGAACAAGAACTTTTGCTCAACAGTCTTACCTTGAGAAGGGTAAAACCTCCTCAGGTGGCCCAAATTTCTCAATCGGCTCCCAAGTCACCCATGCTTCCTGTTTCTTCTCCTCGAAAAAGGGCTCTCCAGATCTTGGGTGGGCTGTTTGTCTTGGGGGGATTTGTTTTTGGGGCCGAGTTGTTTTTTTCCAACGCGCCCTCTCAGCTCAGGATTGAGTATGTTCCCAAGGATGCTAAGGTTTTATTGAACGGGGTCATTCAGTCTGGAACTTCCCCCCTGGAAATTTCCTCGCTGAAGCCTCGAACTCCTTACGAGCTTACAGTGACCCGTCTAGGTTATGAGCCCCAAACCCGAATTTTCCGGCTGTGGCCACGGGGGGAGAAAGAACTTAATGTTGAGCTTAAAAAGTTGAGCGGAGGAAGTCTCGAGATAACGAGTTTGCCTTTGGGTGCTTCGGTATATTGGAATGGAAAACGGCTTCCTCAAAAAACTCCTACTGTTTTAGAAACCGAGGAATTTTCCTTTCCTGCTACGGTGGGTTTGGCGTTAAAAGATGAAATTCTTTGGACCCAGCAGATTTCCGCGCTTCCCGACAAGGACATTCATTGGGATGTCGATTTAACGGTTCCCTACGCGTGGCTGGACGTTCGAAGTTTGCCAGCTGGGGCTGAGGTATTTTTTGACGGAAAAAAAATTGGCAAGACACCGCTTTATGCTTTGTCTGTCCAGGCAGAAAAAAAGATTTCCCTCAGATTGAAATTAAAAGGCTATCAGGAGCAAGAACAAGAGTTAACTTGCGGTGAAGGGGGAAAAGAACAAATCTACTTCGTGCTACAAAAGGCCCCCCCTCGTTGACCCTGTGTAGAAGCTTGTGTTCTAATTCTAGCCAGAAGAAAGGTGGTTTTGTGTCTCAAGGCTTCAGTGATGAAACGATCGTGACTTCCATCGGGGCCCTAGAAGGTTCTTCTGAACGGGAGCCTGCCGTGGATATTTTGGGTGGTCCCTCGATGGGGCAACAAATTATTCTCAGCGAGGGGGAGACACTGTGGGGAAGATCGAGAGACGCTGACGTCGTTGTCGAAGACGAGGCTATTAGCCGCTATCACTTCAAAATTACCGTCACCGATCGGATAGCCACCTTAGAGGACTTAAATTCCACTAACGGAACTTTTGTTAATGGCGAGAGAATTAGTCATCATGTTTTGCAGCCTAACGATAAAATACAAATCAGTTCTGTAACCGTCTTGAGATTTTCTTATGTAGATCCCATCGACACCGATGTGCATAAAAGGATCTATGAAATGGCCTTGTTTGATCCGGTGACTCAGGCCCATACCAAGCGTTATTTCATGGATCGCATCCAGCATGAGTTTAGTCATTCTCAACGCAGAAATACTCCTCTCTCTTTAGTGATTTTTGATCTGGATCACTTTAAAAAAATTAATGACAGCTATGGCCATCCGGCAGGGGACTATGTTTTGCAACGGGTGGCAGAGGTGACTCGAAAGTTAATTCGAAGAGAAGATATCTTTGCTCGTTATGGCGGGGAAGAATTTGTAATTCTCATGAGGGATACTTCCAAGGTTCATGCTCTGGCCTTCGCTGAGCGGATTCGCTTTAGTATCGAAGGTGGGCCTTTTGTTTTTGAAGGCACTCCCATCAAGGTTACCTTAAGTGCGGGGGTTGCCTGTTATCATGATCAGTGCTTTTCTGATTTTAGTCAGTTGATTCGGGCCGCTGACCAGTGTTTGTATCGTTCTAAGGAGGAAGGCCGCAATCGTGTCACCGCTTTCCATCTTAAAAGTCAATAAAAGGAATATGCTTTTTTGCCATCTTCAGGGGGTAGATTCTTCAAGCGCTCATTGAGGGCTGATGACTCGTTGCTCTAGGAAGTTTCTGGACTATTTTCTAAATTTGAAAAGGTCTTGAATGAAATTTTTTAGGGAGTTGACCTGGTTTAATATCGATTCTGCGGAGAGCATTTGCGGGCGTATGGCGGGGGAGGGTGAAAGTTTTTGTAGGTGAGAAACCTTTTGCTCTAGAATCTCAATCTCCGAAAAAACCTTTTTTAGAGCTTCTTCTTGAATTTCCAAATAACGATTCATTTCTTCCCTCTTCTTTTTGAGGGAGACCTGATTTTTGGTAAAAGTCCGTTTTAGAATTCTGGGTAGGGCCTGTAGAGCCTCTCTAGTTTTTACGATGTAGTCGTCAGCTCCGGCTTGAATGGAGCGTGTCGCGGTTTTTTCATCACCTTTTCCAGTGATAATAATAACGGGGGTTTCTGGGGCAAACTTAACCAATTTTCGAATTAAGCTTACCCCTCGACCGTC
>DALYDW010000117.1:356-7279 GCA_031972915.1 bacterium | reverse complement strand
CCCCTGCAATGACTACTTCTCTGTCTCCAGAGCGAATCATTTGATCGGCAAGCATGACCGCCTTGAGTCCCGAACCACAGACCTTACCGATCGTCAAAGCACCGGTATGCTGAGGCAAACCCGCCCCCAAGATGGCCTGCCGAGCAGGAGACTGCCCTTCTGCCGCTGTAAGCACATTACCCAGAATCACTTCCTGTACTTCATTGGGGGAAATCCCCGCTCGCTCCACAACCGCCTTGAGCACGACGGATCCGAGAGCCGTGGCGGAAACCTCAGCCAAAGACCCAAGAAAACTTCCAATGGGCGTACGCGCTGCACTGACAATCACCGAACTGCGAGCAGAAGATTTTTCAGACATGGGACACACTCCTTAAAAACAAGAAAATAAAAAAACCGGGGCCGTTCTAAAACAAGGTTACCCTATCAAGTCAACGTATATTCCCCAGGATGAGGGCATAAAATCACCGTGGACAGCATGGACAAATCAAAAAACGAATTCAAGAGCCCCGAAGATCGGTTGACCCGAAACTCGTCCCATGTTTTAGGGTCGCCCATGCCGCAGATCGGAAGCGTCCCTTATCTTAATGCATTACCCCTTCTTGAAGGTTTGGAGACCAGTACCCGAAGTAAGTTGCTCTTGAGCCCCCCTGCAACCTTACACGAGGCTATCGCTGCTCAAAAAATTGAAGTGGCGCTCCTCCCCGTGGTGTCTTACCTAGAAAACCACGAGTTCCGTCTAGTTCCGGGCACGGGTATTTGTTGTAACGGTGCGGTTCGGAGCGTCCGCGTTTTTTTTCATCCTAAACATCGAAGCCTAGAAACCGTCGACAAGGTGTATCTCGATCCTCACTCCAAAACCAGCCAACGCCTGCTCAAGGTACTCTTGGCAAAAAAATACGAACGCAACCTTCATAAGATTGAATGGGTCGATCAACTCAAAGAGGCTGACTGCGCTTTGCAAATTGGAGATAAAGCACTCATCAACGCTAACAAGGGGCGCTCCATCGATTTAGGAACTGAATGGTACGAATTCACGGGCCTACCCTTCGTCTTCGCTTGCTGGATGTCCCGAGGCCCCGTGTCTCAGGATTTGCTCGCCCATCTCCACAATGCCAAGATGAACGGAAAACAAAACCTCGAAGCAATCGCCCAAAGACAAAAAATTGTTTCACCCCATGAGGCCCTTGATTATTTAACCCAATGTATCCACTACGACATTGAGGGACCAGAGCTAGTCGGCATGAAGCTCTTCTTTGATTGGGTAGGCGAACTGGAGAATCAAGTTTATGACACTTCCCTCCGCTTTGTTGCGTAAAATAGAACAACGACAGCGCATCGACGCACAAGACGCCATGACGCTTTTCGAACAAGGTGATCTCTTGACCTTGGGCCGACTGGCTCATGAGCTCAATCATGAGAAAAATGGCGACACTGTCGGTTACGTCATCGACCGCAATCTCAATTACACCAACGTCTGCGTATTGCGCTGTAAGTTTTGTGCCTTTCGTCGCGATAAAAATGCCGAAGGCTCTTGGGAGCTTACTTGGAAAGATATCGATGATAAAATCGAAGAGCTTCTCGAGGCGGGAGGAACGCAAATTCTCATGCAAGGCGGCCATCATCCCGATTTTAAGCTCGACTATTACGTCGACCTCGTTCGTCACATCAAAAGTCGTTATCCCCAAGTTACAGTCCACGCCTTTTCCCCGCCCGAGCTGCACCATATCGCCCATCTTTGCAAAATCAGTTACCAAGAACTTCTCAGCGCATTAAAATCGGCTGGGCTGGACAGCATTCCAGGAGGGGGCGCCGAGATTCTCGACGATTCCATTCGCCAAAAAATTTCTTCGGGAAAATGCAAAAGCGCTCAATGGCTGGATGTTTTTGAAACCGCCCATCGCCTGGGCATTCGAGGTTCAGCCACTATGATGTTTGGGCACATTGAAAACCTTCAACATCGCATCGCCCATCTTCAACAGCTACGCGACCTTCAAGACCGCACCAGCGGATTCTTCGCCTTTATTCCTTGGACCTACGTACCAGGAAATTCTCCAATGGGGGGAAGCCAAGCCGGCAGCCACGATTATCTCAAAACCTTGGCCATATCGCGCATCTTTCTCGATAATTTTCAAAACATCCAAATTAGTTGGTTAACCCAAGGACTTGCAGTTGCTCAAATCGCCACTCAATTTGGTGGAAATGACATGGGCTCAACCCTCCTCGAAGAGAATGTTGTGAGGGCCACCGGCGCACCCCATCGCACTACCGTAGACGAATTACGAAGAGTCCTCACCGAACTGGGCAAGACTCCACGACAAAGAGATACCTTTTACAATTATCTGAACTAGTGCCCCATGGCCGGAGGCGGCCCCGTCAATCCCTCGTCGGAACCAACCGCCTTGCCTTCAATAGAATGAAAAGCGCATGCTGATCTTTGCCCCTCTGCTCAAAAATCCCCTGCAAGCAGAAATCGCCGACGCGGTACTCTGGGTCGAAGAAAATTCACTCCGTTACGCCGGAAGCCGTCGAGATCTTCCCCTTGAAGCTTACCGGGATCCTCTGCAATATCAAATCGAAGACGGCATCTTATTTCCAGGCCTCATCAACGCCCATTGTCATTTAGAGCTCAGTTGCCTGGAGGGATTGGATTACCCAGGAAATTTCACTGCATGGATCCGAAAAATAATAGCCGCGAAAACAGCCTTAAGCTTGGAAGATCAAGACAAGTCGATTCGTAAAGGAGTGCTACTGAGCCTCTTAGGGGGAGCCACCACGGTGGGCGATCACATGAGTTGCAATAGCAATCTCGAAGACCTACTCGCAAGCCCGCTCCGTGGAAAAATCTTTCTAGAAGTCTTAGGCGTAATACCCGAGGTAGCAGAAACCTTGTTGAATAGCGCTCAAGCACTCAAAAACGCTTATCAGCAACATTCCTCTCGTTTCGAAATCATTCCAAGTCCCCATTCGATTCACGCCGTCGCCCCGGAGATTTTAGAAAAACTCTTTTCCACCCCCCATTCACTTTTCTCGATCCACCTAGCGGAAAGCGCCGATGAGCAAGAATACTTTTCCCAAGGCTCGGGACCGCTCTACCAACTCATTGCCGAACGCAGCACCCCATCAAAGCCATTGAAGAGTTCCGGGCTCGAAGAGATGCTCTCCCGAGCTTGGCTGGATGAAAAAATTCTCCTGATTCACGGCAATTATCTCAACGATAGCGATCTAAAAATTTTGAGTCAGAAGCGAGTCAGTCTTGTTCATTGTCCTTTTTCTCACGGTTATTTTGACCACCAACCTTTTCCCTTACAACAGGCCTTACACGCGGGCGTCAATTTGGCTCTCGGCACGGATAGCCTAGCCAGCGCAACGAGCCTCTCCATGCTAGAGGTGATGCGCGAAATGGAGCGAAGTTTTCCCCAAGTTTCGCGGGAGGAGATCTTCGCCATGGCCACCTTAGGAGGGGCCATGGCCTTGCACTTGCAGAAAGAAGTCGGAACCCTGAATTCTGGAAAAAAAGCAGACGCCATCGCCGTACGTCGAGCAGGATACTCCGACTCCCTCGACGCCCTATTTGCCGCTGACCAAGTGGAGTTTTCTATGGTCGATGGAGTTATTCTGGCACGCTAGCTTTAAGGCAACTTTAAGCTCAAAGACTCGATAAAACCCCGGAGTTAGATAACGCAATTTCTGAGCCGTTCACTTTTTCCTATGGCAGACCCACTTTCTCTATGCCCAGAGCTAACCGATCGCGCCCTGTTGCAGTGTGAAAATTGCGACCCTTGGGGGGGATTGGCCTCTGTGGGGCAACGCCACTTACCCCCCCTGTCCAAGCACCCTGTTTCAGCAGACGAGGCCATCGCTTTGGCTCGTCAAAAAAGCGTCCCGGTTTATTTAGATCAATACCTCGAAGCAAAGTCGGGACTGGCTTGCGCGTACCCCCTCTCTCTTTCTCGTCCTACTTTGTTTCAAGAGAGCCTCGACGAGGGGCAATACAATGGCACCCTATATGGCGCCCCCACTCAAATCAGCTTACGTGAATTGAAAGCGTCGCATCCAACCCTCCCGCCTTTTTTAAAAGCGCACTTTCATCTACAAGGCACCGGAGACATCAACTCGAGTATCATCTTTGATCCGAGTTCCAACTACTTTTACGGAGCCCAACTGATTGATTCCGCCTATTGGTACGCCATTGGCCCACAGGAGAATTTAAAACTTTTAGATCAAGGCATCACTGAGCTCACTGAAAAAAATTCAACTCGCTTCCAACAAGAGGGATGGAACTTTTTTGCTAAAAACACATCCTTGCAAGACGAATTTTGGGGAGAAAAAACTCTCTATCCCAAGGGGATGATGGCGAGACTCAACGCTCAAATAGAAATTGAATTATTTCTGCCCTATCTGAAAAATAATTATCCCGCACTCGCTGCTGAGGTCATTCCTCTGCTGCGCTACCTAGAAACAGTTCCCAGCCTTGGGATTATAACAGAGCTGGCCTGTGGTCACGGGGGCTTGGATAAGGCCGTAGCCATAGCGGACTATCCCCACATTTCGCTTCTACCCGAGGCCATTAAACTTTTAGCAGCCAAACAATACGACCTGATGGCCTCTTACTTAGCTCATGAACTGGCCCATCATAAGGCAAGTGAGGCAAATTTAGAGCTACCTCTTTTTACCACAGCTGTCTGGTCCAATCGCCGCCTGCTCCGCGAAATGGCGCAACATCCCCATCGAGCGCTCCTGCTCTCACTGCTCAACTATGGAGAATTTCTTGAAAAGCGAATGGACTGCAATTCCTATGGGGCCCTTTACGAAGACGAACTGAGCGCCATTACCCAAGAACAGCTATTTTCAGAAAATCACGGCTTACCGCAAGACCCATCGAGTTTAGATTACGAAAACTATCAGCTTGAAGGCGCTCACCACCAATTTCCTGACAGCAGCTTAGAACTGGCAAACCAATACCTAGAGCTGACTTACCAAACTTTGCCACGATACTAATTGTTATCGCTGACTCGACTTTATCCCGACTCTGTTCTTACCGCACAGAGCAGGTCTCAACTTTCTAAAAAGTAAACTCTGAGCAGCTCAAATCAATGAGTCGAAAAAGCTCATAACGAATAGCTGGTTTCTTCCGTAGCGTCCGCCACAGCATTCAATACTGCCTCGCCCTGATGATAAGGAAGCTCGCAACTTTGCTGACGACAAAAATAAAAAGTGCCCCTACCCTCCGTCGACTTTCGATTTTGCAATAAGGCAGGAAAACTCTGCCCCTCCGCTCCCCACGCCAATGCCAGGTAGGGGTGAAATTTTTGTCGCAAACTTCTCACCAAGAATCGAGCCTCAGCATCTTCTTGGGAGGCCAACAAGGCCAGTTCTTGCCCCCCCTGATCCCAGAGGTCATAGGCTATGACCATTTGAGAAAAAGCCTGAGGATATTGACTCAATAAAGGAGAGAAGATTTCGAAAATTTTTTGAGCTCGCTGTTGAAAGGCCACAACACCTTGCAATTGGAAGAGCCTCAACAAATTATGGGCTGCTACCCCGTTGGGATTAGGCAAAGCTCCATCCATTCCTTCTTTAGTGCGAATCAACAAACTAGGATCTCGACCATCGGTAGAAAAATAAGCCCCGTGGACTTCATCCCAAAACTTTTGATCCTGACGCTCTTGCAAGCTTAAAGCCCAACCTAAGATTTCCTCATCGAAGTCACAAAAATAAAGATCGATTAAGGACTGAATCAAAAAAGCATAATCTTCTAGACGAGCAGAAAACCGAGATTCTCCATCACGGTATCGAGCCAATAAACCTCCAGAGGAATCCAAATGGGTACGAAGAAACTGAGCCGCTGCGTGAGCCGCCCGCAAATATTTTTCTTCTCCCAAAACTTGAAAACCCAAGGCCATGGCTCGAATCATCAAGCCATTCCACGAAGTGAGTATCTTGTCATCTTTATGGGGATGGACTCGCTGCTCTCGGTATTGAAAAAGTTTTTCCAAAGCAGAACATAAAGGTTCTTCTCGCTTTTTCGTCCAATCCCATTCCACAGAGAATTGCAGATGGTGACTACCATGCTCGAAATTGCCATCTGACTTCATCGGAAAAGCACGCTGCACAGCATGCCATTGACTCTCATCAAGAAGCGATCGAAGTTCTTCCGTTTGCCAGACATAAAACTTACCTTCTTCGCCTTCACTGTCGGCATCTTCGGCAGAATAAAACCCTCCTTCGGGATGGGTCAAAACACGCAAAGTATAATCCAGGGTTTCTCTTGCCACCTGCGCAAATTGAGCAATCTGAGTCGCTTGGTAGGCCTCAAGATAAGTCACTACCAAAAGGGCGTTGTCGTAGAGCATTTTTTCAAAGTGGGGAATTTCCCAACGAGCATCCACCGAATAGCGCGCAAAGCCACCTCCGACATGATCGTAGAGGCCTCCCCTCGACATTTTATCAAGAGAATGAACCACCATGGAGAGAGCCTCGGGAGCGTGGCCACGCTGATGAATTCGTAACAACATAGAAAGCTGGGTGCTATGGGGAAACTTGGGAGCCCCTCCAAAACCACCCCAGCTTCGATCAAAATTAACCAGAGAGTTGGAAAAAAAACTACGAAACGTCTCTTTTCCTAAAGGGTGAACGGTATTGCTCCAGTCTTTGCGCTCTCGCAAATGTTCCAACAGCGCTCGACCAGACTCTTCAAGTTTTTCTCGTTGTTCGACCCACAATCCGGTAAGGCGCTCTAAAAGCCCCAAGAAGGTGTCCTTGGGCCAGTAAGTTCCACCAAAGAACGGCCTAAGATCAGGAGTTAAAAACATACTCAAGGGCCATCCTCCTCTCTGCCCCATGGCATGGATAGCAGACATATAAATTTCATCCACATCGGGGCGCTCTTCACGATCTACTTTGATGGCAATGAAGTTTTGATT
>DALYDW010000117.1:0-346 GCA_031972915.1 bacterium | reverse complement strand
TAGCCACGGCCTCATCTTCGAAGGATTGGTGGGCCATCACATGACACCAATGGCAAGTGGAATAACCGATGCTAAGAAAAATGGGTTTATTTTGCTCACGAGCTTTTTGGAAAGCCTCCTCTCCCCAAGGATGCCAATCCACCGGATTTTCTTGATGCTGTAACAGATAAGGAGATTTTTCTTGGGCAAGGCGGTTGAGTTTCTTTTGGGTATTCATGGTCCCACCCTGACATGGAGCACACAAAACCACAATCTTATCAACCCAGCCCCGAGGATTTTTTTGCGCCTATCAATGCGAATGCTTACGGGGTCTACAAAAAGCCCTATCCACAAAACAAAACGAAAA
>DALYDW010000116.1:1162-7321 GCA_031972915.1 bacterium | reverse complement strand
TCTCCCACGTTGCTCCCCAAGCTCAAGTAAGCGATGTGCTCTTTTCGCATCATGACGGATTCGGTCCTTTTCGATTTTAAGACAAACTCACAAAAGCCCATTGAATCAAGCTAAATTCAGATTAAGAGCTAATCTACGACAAGTCAATAAGGGTAAAAGCCTCCATCGAGCTTGATTTTCTTGTCAATATTCCCCTTGATTAAAGGCTTTCGAAATTTTAGCTCGAAGGCAATTTTTAGTGACCCATTGGAGAATGAAGTATGGCCCTCGTTAACGAAAACTATCTTAAACTTAAGGCTGGCTATTTGTTTCCCGAGATTGCGCGGCGGGTTAGGCTCTTCCAAGAAGAGCATCCGCAAGCAGCTTTGATTCGCCTTGGTATCGGGGACGTCGTGTTGCCGTTGGCCGGCGCTGTGGTGGAGGCCATGGAGCAAGCTGTTCGTGAAATGGGCACTGTAGGAGGCTTTCATGGTTATGGTCCAGAGCGAGGCTACGATTTTTTGTTAGAGGCCATTTGTGAGCATGATTTCGCAAGTCGTGGGGTGCAGCTGAAGCCTTCGGAAATTTTTGTCTCCGATGGTTCCAAATGCGATTCGGGAAATATCCAAGAAATTTTCGCCGTGGCTAACCGTGTGGCTGTGGTCGATCCGGTTTATCCCGTGTATGTCGATACCAATGTCATGGCGGGACGCACCGGAGAAGTCGGGGTGGAAGGGCACTATGCGGGGATTCTTTATCTTCCCGCCACAGAAGAAAATCATTTCTCCCCCGAACCGCCTCGCGAGGCCTCTGATATCGTTTACTTGTGTTCGCCAAACAATCCCACGGGGGCTACTCTCAATCGGGATCAATTGAAAAAATGGGTGGATTACGCTCGAGCCCATGGATCTATTTTGATTTTCGATGCGGCTTATGAGGCTTTTATTACCGATCCCGACTTGCCTCATAGTATTTATGAAATTCCCGGAGCCAAAGAAGTCGCCATTGAGATGCGTAGTTTTTCTAAGACCGCTGGTTTTACGGGAGTTCGTTGCGCGTATATGGTGATCCCTGAGGAGTTGCAGGTTTGTAATCTTCAGGGAGAAAAAATTCCTTTGCAGCCTTTATGGAATCGTCGTCACACCACCAAGTTCAATGGAGTGAGTTATCCCGTTCAGCGTGGCGCGGCGGCTTGTTATTCTGCCGAGGGGCGTGTGCAAATTCGTGAGCAACTTGATTATTACCTGGAAAATGCGCGTATCATTCGGGAAGGCCTTCAGTCTACCGGTTTGAAAGTGTTTGGAGGAGTGAACGCTCCTTATCTTTGGCTCAAGACGCCTCGAGGCATGGGTTCTTGGGAATTTTTCGATTGGCTTTTGCAACAGGCCCACGTGGTCGGGACTCCGGGGGTGGGTTTTGGTCCTTCCGGTGAAGGCTATTTTCGACTGAGTGCCTTCGGTTTTCGTGAAAAGATCGAAGAGGCTGTGCAACGAATTCGCGCTAACATCTAAAGCGAGTTTTCTGTGGATGCCATGGGCGTGTCGCTTTGCGACAAAAGATAGAAAATTAGTCGACGAATGGGCCGATGCGCACAGATTACTTCGAAGTATCAGACTCTCTTTGAGTTAAGAAATCTGCTAGAAGTTCTCGAGCGGCTTCGGCGTCTTGTTTTGGCACCTGGAGTTCCATGGGACCGGTGAGTAAGTTGTAGCCTCCGGTGATTCTGCCGATGCCCATTAAGTCTTGAACGCCCTCTCCACGCACAAAATAAGGGATCTCCGATTCTTCTAAAAGCGATTTGATCACCGCCAATTCACCTGAATCAGCACTGCTCAGCAAGGTAACCCATGGATTTTCTTCTCTGGGACTGGGCCAGAACCACAGTGTCAACCCTCCGAAGATGAGGGCTAAGAGGCCGAGGAATAAAAAGAAGGACATGGGTTTTTCCTTTTTGGGTTTTTCCCTAAAGCGGACAGAAGGCACAATTCTTGGCGACTCCGCAAGGCTCTCCCACCACGATTAATAAACCTGAGCAGAAGGGAAGGGGATCGGCTGTGAAAGTCATGACGAGGTCTGGAATTTGATACGGTAAGCCCTGTGCTACCCATTGCGTGGTATAAATGACCGAGGTATCTTCTGCAGAATTCCAAGATAGAGAAAAATCCAAGGCTCCCGATAAATTCAGGGTGTCTTGGCAGGCGAGAAAATCGATGTGCATTTTGGCTTGTGCGTCTTCGAGAGGGTTTTGACAGTTCCATTCTTCGAGGCTAACGCGCAGTTCGCCTCCTCGGGTGCAGGCCCAGCCTCCCATCGTGCTTTGTAGTTGAGCGAGAAGTGCTTCACAGGAGTCGACGTCGGAATTGAGATTGAGAAAATATTCGGATTGCTGCACTAAAAAATTGAGTACCTCGACGTTTTGGATTTGGGCCGTATCGAGAAGCAAATCTTCACCACCACCGCAGGAAATCAGCAAGGACAACACGACTCCCATGAGACAACGAGAGAGTCTAAGAGAGATTTGGCTTTTTAGGTTGCGCAACATGGGAGGGCTTGTAACATGGGCTTGCCACCCAGGCAATGCGCTGTCCTAAAGCGATCTATTCGTGGAGGAAATCTATGAAGCGACCTCAGATTTGGATTGTGGGCGGAGGGTTCGGTGGGTTGAATGCCGCTCGGGCTCTTTCGGCATTACCCGCGGAGCTTACCTTGGTAGATCGCAATAATTATCATTTGTTTCAACCCTTGTTGTATCAAGTGGCCACGGCGGGATTGTCTTCGGTGGACGTGGCGGCTCCGATTCGTCGCGTCTTGAGGAAGTATCAAAATACTCGAGTTCTCATGGCAGAAGTCTCGAGTATTGATCCCGTGCGGCGACAAATTTTTTTTCGGGGAGAAGAGTCGCCTCAGTCCTACGACTATCTCATTTTGGCCCCAGGTTCCCACTACAATTATTTTGGTCATGAGGCTTGGGAGGCCGATGCCCCGAGCCTTAAAACCATTTCCAACGCCCTGGAAATTCGTCGTCGCATCCTATCGGCCTTTGAACGAGCCGAGCGGGAGACCGATCCCGTCAAGCAAAGGGCTTGCCTTACGTTTGTGGTAGTGGGGGGCGGCCCCACCGGTGTGGAATTGGCGGGCTCCATCGCTGAATTGGCTCATCGAGTTTTAAATCGTGACTTTCGTCGCATTCATACCGATTCGGCCCAGGTGCTTTTAGTGGAAGCGGGTCCGTCTTTGTTGGCCGCATTTGCTCCAGACTTAGTGGACCGAGTGCGACAACGGCTGCGCAAGATGGGAGTAACGGTTCGTGAACATTGCGCCGTCGAAGCGGTGAGTTCACAGGGGGTGCGTTTGGCGGGAGAGTTTTTACCTGCCGAGACCGTTTTGTGGTGTGCCGGCGTTAAGGCTTCTCCTCTGTTAAGCAGTTTGGGGCTTCCCCTGGATGCCATGGGCAGAGTGACAGTAGAACCTGATCTTTCTTTGCAGGCCTATCCAGATATTTTCGTGATCGGTGATGCCGCTCATTTTCCTCAGGGAGAAAAAGGATTGCCCGGGTTGGCTCCCGTTGCCATGCAGCAAGGAAAACATTTGCTCAAGGTCTTGAAATCTCGTTTGTCGGGCAGCGATTCAGGACCTCCCTTTCGTTATCGAGATAAGGGACAACTGGCTACGGTAGGTCGCGCTTTCGCTATCGCTCAACTCGGACGATGGAAATGGGCGGGACTTTGGGGGTGGTTGATCTGGGTCTTTGTGCATATCCTCTACCTGGTGGGATTTCAAAACCGCGCCTTGGTGCTTTTACAATGGGCTTGGCAATACTGTTCGTTCGATCGAGGTGCGCGACTCATTCCCGAAGAACAGGAGCGGGTTTCTGGAGCAACCGTCACGAGTTGAATTTATTTTTTCTTTTTTCGGAAGGGAATTTGAAATCTCAAATCAGTGTTAAGTCCGAGAAAGGCCATGTGGGAAGGAGTTTCTCCGAGCAGGACTCCACGATAGCCAGCCACCAGGGAAAGACCCTTGATGGGTTGGTAGGCTACAGAGGCTTCTAAGTGGAGTTCGTCTTGTGTGGTGCTTGGGGAGTGTTGGACGTCTGTGTTATCGGAACGACTCGCGTAGGTCAAGGCGCCGTGCAGGACGAAATTTTTGATGCGGGCGTTGAGGTAGGTGTTGTGGGCCAAACGACGGTGTTCTTCTTGAACTTCATCTTCGTTAGACTTGCCAAACTGATAACTGACGCCGCTACCCAAAGAGACACCTTTGGCGTCAAACTGTACGGCCGCTCCCGTGCCACGGGTGAGCCCGGGTTGGGAAGAGGAGTCTTGGGGAGGCGGATTAGACTGTAGCCCGGCGTAGGCTGTAATCAACAAGGTGGGGGCTCGAAGCGCCGAACCTAAAGCAAACTGAACGAGACCTTCGGCGACGCCAAACGCGCCTCCGTAGGCGATGTGCATGGCGGCACCACGAAAATACAAGCGACGTAGCATCTCTGTTTCTTGACGACGGTCGTAGCGGATTTCTCCTCCCGCCCATCCCAGAGGAAAACCTAAAAAGGCAAACTTACATTGAGAGCCGAAGGATTCGGTCATGCAGAGATTGTCGGCTTCTACCGTGTCAAAACGGTGCACGCCGGCACGAATTTGCCAGTTTTTGATCTTTCCACCTACGGAAAGACCACGAATTCCAAAGTTGGCCCGTAATGCATCTTGAGGGCTTCTTTTTTCATGTGTCCAAAGCGCCCAGGGAGAATCTTTGGCAAGGGCACCAGAGGGCGCGGTGTCCGAGAAATTGATTCCTATAGGAGAACGGCCCCCATTAGTAAACGCGCCTTCCACGCGGACTTCGGCAAAAAAATTACCAACGGTCACTTGAGTGCCCGGAGAAAAACGACTGCCCAAAAAAATAGGACCGAGACCGGGATTGGGGCCACCGAGGCTATTGCTGCTGGGAATGCGAATTTCTAAACCGTTACCCATGGAAGACTCACCACTCGATTAGGCGCATTTTTAGCGCCACATCGCGTTATCGCGGGACCTGTTCGGAAGTTGTGACGTATTGTGTAACAATTTGATGAGCGGTAAGTTTTTTCCTGGTTTGGCTTGTTGAGGTTAGTGGCCGAAGCTGATTTTGGGATTTAAATCAGTAAACTAAAGTCCCAAAACGTCTTTCATCGAGTATAAACCAGCGGGTTTACCATTGAGCCAGCGGGCGGCGCGGATGGCACCTTGGGCGAAATTATCCCGGTTAGTGGCGCGGTGGGTGAGTTCGAGTTGTTCCCCTGCCCCCGCGAATAAAACCGTGTGGGTTCCAACGATATCTCCGCCTCGCAGGGTTTGCATGCCGATTTGTTCGTGAGGACGTTCCCCGGTGTTTCCTTCTCGGTGATAACAGGCCACGTCGGCGAAGTTCCAATTTCTTCCCAGGGCCGCGGCTTCCCCCAAAGCGAGGGCGGTGCCGCTGGGAGCGTCTTTTTTGTGCCGATGGTGGGCCTCGACGATTTCGATATCGTAATCGGCTCCCGTGCGCTGGGCTGCCTCGGTAATGAGCTTGATGAGGACGTTGACGCCCACGCTCATGTTGGGAGCCCATACACAGGGGACCTTGCTTAAAACCTTTTGAAGTTTGTGTTTTTCTTCTTCGGAAAACCCAGTGGTGCCAATGACTAAAGACTTACCGTGGGCAGCCACGATTTCAGCATGGTTCAGGGTGGCCTTGGGGCTGGTGAAGTCGATGACGACGTCGGCGCGATCGATGCATTTTTCTAGGGAGTCGACGATGAGATGACCTTCGGGTAGTGTGGTTCCAACGGCAAAAGAACCAGGGGATTCGGTGGCTCCGCTGAGCTGCATACCCTCGCTGCTTCTTAAAAGGTCGGCAATCCGCGAGCCCATGCGTCCTGAAATTCCGGTTACAATCACTTTGGTCATAGGGGGTCTCCTGGTTTTCTCTCAGGCTTTGAAGAGTGGCCTGAAAAAGGTGCAAAATTGGGGATCCGACTCTAACGGATCTCGAAGGAGTTTAAAATATTTTTAAAGTCTGGAAAAAAACGAGGCCAAGTGGAGGTTTTTGTCGTGCAGGTAATGATGAAACTTTTATTTTTGGCGACGAAGATCCATTGCAAAAAATCTAGTCCTTGATCGGGGTTTTCCATGTGGAGTTCGTAGGCCTCCTGTCCGCGGT